>PAXM01000065.1 GCA_002714485.1 Acidimicrobiaceae bacterium | reverse complement strand
ACTTCGATCCTTGGCCACTCGGATGGGGCTGCACGAACTGGCCGGCCCCTACCTCTTGTCAATCCTTCTCTTTGGCCTTGCTGCCCTGGCCGTTCACCTCTTTCTGAGGCCGGACCCACTCGTGGTCGCTGGCGGTCTCGGGAACGTCGAGGAACGTAAATCACTGCGCTCCTATATCCGTCCAATCGCGAGATCGTCGGATGGACGACTCGCAGTTGGCTCGATGGTCGTAGGGCACGTAGTGATGGTCGGAATCATGACGATGATGCCTCTCCACATGCGCTCCGGGGGCCATGGGCTTCAGGTCATCGGCGCCATGATCTCGTTGCATATCGTTGGGATGTACGCATTCTCTCCAATAGTCGGGCGTCTTGTTGATCGACTGGGGCCACACAGGTTGATTGTGGTTGGGAGCCTCCTGCTGGCTGTTGGTGCCGATGTGGCCGCCCACGACGAGGCCCACCAGTCGCTTAGTGCCTTCGTGGGGATGTTCATAGTTGGCATCGGGTGGAGCTGTGGCCTGATTGCCTCCTCAGCATTGCTAGTCCGGACCTTTGATGGCCCAAATCGGGTTGGGATCCAGGGAGTGGCCGACATGTGCATGACTACCGGTGGAGCCTCAGCAGCCATCGTTGCAGGCTTCGTGTTGGAGCTGTCTACCTTTCCCGTCCTTGGGCACGGCGCTGCAGTAGTTGGTGGACTACCTGCCGTGGCAGTCCTCATCCGCTGGTTGTCGAGTCGGCGCGTGGAAAGAACGGCATGAGCGGACCCCTTGAAGGATTCCGAATCTTGGATCTGAGTCAGATAGTCAGCGGGCCGTTTGCGTCGCTCCTGTTGTCGGACCAAGGGGCCGACGTTGTCAAGGTGGAGCCGGTGGACGGGCAGGATGTGACCCGTCGACAGAACTTCGCCCGCGGCGGCCTGTCGGCCTTCTACATGAATGGCAATCGTGGCAAGCGGTCGATCTCTGTTGATTTGACGGTCGACGACGGCTGCCAGATTCTTCTGGACCTGGCGTCGACCGCCGACGTTTTCATCCAGAACTTCCGTCCTGGCGCCTGCGATCGCCTGGGGCTCGGATACAAACACGTGCGCGCCGTGAATCCCGACATCGTCTACGTTTCGATCAGTGGCTACGGACCTGACGGCCCGTATGCCGATCGCCCCGTATTGGACCCAGTGGTCCAGGGGCTGACTGGCATGGTCGCCTACCAGGTCAATCCTGACATCCCGTTTCCCGACCTGGTGCGCAACATCGTGTCCGACAAATCCACCGCCTTGACGACAGCCCAGGCCGTGACGGCGGCCCTACTCGCCCGTGAACGTGGTGCCGGGGGCCAGCATGTCGAGGTGCCGATGTTGGACTCCACCCTGGCCTTCTTCTGGAACGACGGGATGGTCGACCTCACCCTTGTGGGCGATGGCGTCTCGCCAGGCCACACGTTGGCCGAGGTGTACAGGCTGACCGACTGCGTGGACGGAAAGATCATTTACTTCGCGGCCTCGACCGCCCACATCCACGGGGTCTGTCGGGCGGTTGGTCATCCCGAATGGTGTGAGGACCCGCGCTACAGCCTCGAGGGGTTCGTGGAGGATCAGGCCAACCAGCAGCTGTTCGGGTTGATGACTGTCGAGGCGTTCGGCGCGATGACCACCACCGAAGCTCTAGAGGGCCTTGAGGAGGCTGACGTACCTTGTGGCCCCATCCTTGAGAAGGCCGATGTTCTAGACCATCCGCAGGTAACTCACAACGGCTCTGTGGTGACCTGGGAGCATCCGACTGCCGGGACGGTACGTAGCGCCCGACCAGGTGCCCGCTTCTCGGCCACACCGGTCGAGATGCGCCTGAATGCCGCTTGGCGGGGTGCTGACAACCGGGAGGTCCTGCGTGAGCTGGGTCGGTCCGAGGAGGCGATCGACGCCTTGTTGACTGCCGGGGTGATCGGTGAACCAGACCCCACCGGGGGTCTCCGTGGGTAACGTCTCCACATGGACGCGGAACCCACAACTGACGTGATACCCGGATCACATGTCGACCTTTTCGACCTCCCTGCCGTTTGGCATGTAGCCACTATCGGGAACAGTGGGGAGCCGCAGGTCTCTCCGGTGTGGGCCGCCTTCGACGGCACTTACGTTCGTTTCCCCCACGCCGAGGGTCGGCAGAAGTGGCGCAATCTGTGTGCGGACGATCGCGTCGCCCTTTCGGCCACCGACCCGTCCAATCCCGAGCGCTACCTCGAGGTGCGAGGCCGTTTGGTGGGTTGGGAGTACGACGGTGCCCTGGAACTCCTTGACCAACTGGCGATGAGCTACCGAGGTGAGGAAATCTTCCCCCGTGATCACCTGGGACCGTTGAGCGAGCGGTGCACTGCTGTTATTGAGCCGCTGTACTGCACGACATTGGGATAGGGGCAGTACGAATAGGTGCCAGAGCGGCCAACGGGGGTCGACATCACGCGGAGACGGTGCAGCCACGTCCAGCCGTACACACCTCCTGATCTAGTTCNAGGCGCCGAATGTCGCAGGACGCGACACCCNTGGTCTTGCTGTTGAGACTGTCCCAGTACGACAGGGTCTCCCCCTCNCCNAGTTGGATTTCCCGCCGAGCCGTCTCNAGGATCTCCCCNTCGGCNTCGCGTAGGGCGTANGCCACTACGTAGTTCCCCGANCCTATGGATCCGGTGAGNTCCAAGAGGATCTCCCANCCGGTNGTCGAGGCNCCCATNACCTGACAGGTNCCGAGTTCGCTGGTGGCCGGAGCAAAGGTCGNNNTGGNCGCAGCGGAGGGTGGCACCGACTCCGTTGTCGTCGGGGGCGTGGCCAGTGTGCTGCTAGTCGTCGGAGATGTGGGTGTCGACGAAGCGGAGAGGCCGTCGGTTGGGGTCGCAGTGGCGGCCGGCTGGCCTTGTGGGGAGCAGGCAGCTGTAACCAGTGTCATCAGCACCCATACGGCCACGACATGCCGTGGCCGTGAGGGTGGGTTGGTCGACGACACATTGGAAGTCTTCCAGATGCCTTCACTCCCCCGGTAGCGTCCGCCAATGATCGGGACTTCAGGATCGGGCCCCCGCTCCCCTGATGCCTTTTACGGGTGGTGGATGGTCGGCCTCGCCAGCCTGGCCGGGGCCCTCACTGGCCCGGGACAGTCCATCGGTGTTTCGGTGTTCCGCGAGTCGATTGCAGAGGACCTCCACACCACCGACACTGCGGTGTCCGCGGCCTACCTGGTGGGGACACTCCTGGCTTCAATGACACTGCCCCGGATCGGCCGCTGGGTTGATGAGGTGGGATCCCGTCGGGCAATGACCATTGTGTCAGTTGCCTTCTCCCTGGCCTTGGCCCATATGGCCATCGTTGGCCACGTGATCTGGTTGGCTGCATGGTTCCTTGGTATCCGGATGCTCGGACAGGGCGCCCTTGCGCTGGTGGCGCAGGTTTCGGTCACCCACTGGTTCGATACGCGTCGTGGTCTGGCACTCGGGATGACCATGACTTTCACTGCTGCAGGCATGGCGGTGGTGCCTCTGTTGCTGTCACTCGGTGCTTCAGCATGGGGTGCTCGATCCACATGGCTAGTAGCGGCGGCAATCATCCTCGTGGCGGTCCTGGCTATTGCCCGGCTCGGCATAGTGGACCAGCCGGAGGACCTCGGCCAGGCACGGGATGGTGGTGGCGGAGGCGGCCGGGAGATCTCGTTCCAGGTCGATCAGGGCATAGGCCGTTCCGAGGTGTTGCGTTCCGCGTCATTCTGGATGTTGGCTGCAGTGGCCTCGGCCAACAGTGTCCTGATCACGGGCATGGTTTTCCACCAGACCAACGTGCTCGGAGAGCTCGGCTACTCCAATACGGGGGCGGCGGCGATGTTCCTCCCCCAGGCGATCGGAGCGATTGCCGGAGGATTGACCTTCGGATGGGCCTGCGACCACAGGGGCAGGTTCCTCATGCCGGCCGCGGTGGCCGCCCTCCTGGCCGCCGGGTGTCTGCTCGGCGGGCTGGGCTCGTCTTCCGGGACGGTATTCGCCTACTCGATAGTTCTGGGGGTTTGCACGGGTGGTGGGGCGGCCGTCAACGGCACCCTCCTACCTGCCTTGTTCGGCCTACGGAACATCGGCACTCTCACCGGCTTCCTCAAGGTCATCAGTGTGATGAGCACCGCCATCGGTCCTTTGGCCTTTTCGATCGGCGCCGACGTGTTCGGGACCTACCGGGGAGCCCTCGTTGTGTTCGGAATCTGGCCGGCCGTGCTCGTAGCTGCTGCTGTCATTTGGCGTCCCGGGCGAGCCTGATGGAATGGACAGCGGTTACGTGATTTCAGCTGAGTGCCCGGCCGCTGGTTGGAACTCAGAATTTGAAGTAGAGGAAGGGCTTCACCCCGTCGGGACCCAACAGATCAAAGACGAGAATGGCAACGATGACACCGATCGCTTGCAATGGGACCGGCAGCCGTGTGGC
Organism: Acidimicrobiaceae bacterium; assembly: GCA_002714485.1. GTDB lineage: Bacteria > Actinomycetota > Acidimicrobiia > Acidimicrobiales > MedAcidi-G1 > UBA9410. Next base: position 9,634 of record PAXM01000065.1, on the reverse strand, counting down.
ACGGTCCCACCACGCATCGGCCATCCCAGCCGGCACGAACTGCGTGGCGACCCCCACCAGCAGGAGCAGGACCACACCGAGTCCGATAGTTGGCGCCGAGGTCCATGAGCCACCCAGCCCGGCGAATACTTCAACGGCCCGTCCCAAGTCCACGGCCCTGAAGAACACCCAGCCGGCGCACACCAGATGGAACGTCATCAGGGTTCGGGCCATCCTCCGAACGGGCGTTGGCTTACCGCCCAACAAGCCCGGAATCGCCCGCTCGACCACTAGCCCTATGCCGTGAATCGCCCCCCATAGTACGAATGTCCAACCAGCACCGTGCCACAGGCCGCCCAGCAGCATGGTTACCAGAATGTTCCGGGCCGTTCGGCCCTGGCCCCGGCGGTTACCGCCGAGTCCGATGTAGAGGTAGTCCCGCAGCCACGATGAGAGGCTGATGTGCCAGCGCCGCCAGAAGTCCTGCAGGCTGAGCGCCCGATATGGCTGGTCGAAGTTCATCGGGAATCGGAACCCCAGTAGCAGGGCGATGCCTATGGCAATGTCCGAGTAGCCACTGAAGTCGCCATAGATCTGGAACGCGTATCCGTAGATGGCCAGCAAGACCTCCAAGCCCGTCGCTCCACTCGGATTGGCAAATACCCCGTCGACCAGTTTTGCACCCAACACGTCTGCGAGGACCATCTTCTTGAACAATCCGCCCAAGATCAGCTTGGTGGCCAGTCCGGTGTCGATGGGGGCCCTGTCATCGGTGGCTAACTGGGACAGGAAGTCTCGAGCCCGCACGATGGGGCCGGCCACCAGTTGCGGGAAGAAGCCGACGAATAGGGCGAAATCGAGTAGGCGGTCGGTTGGTTCGAGCACCCGCCGATAGATATCGATGGAGTAGGACATGGTCTGGAAGGTGTAGAAACTGATACCCACCGGGAGGATGATCCCCAGCGTTCCTGTCGACGCCTCTACGCCGAGGCCGGCGAGCAGGTCCACGAACGAGTCCACGAAGAAGCCGGCGTATTTGAAGAAGCCAAGCATCCCGAGGTTGGTGCCCAAACTCAAGCACAGCCAGAGGCGCCGAAGACGCGTGTCGTCGGTGGCGTGGATGGCCCGTCCCGCCATGAAATCGACGATGGTAGACACCCAGATCAGTGACAGAAAACGCCAGTCCCACCAGCCATAGAAGACGTAGCTGGCGACCAGCATCGAGGCCTTCCAGGCTGTCGGACGTTCCAGGAGCACCGTGTGGACGGCCAGCACCAGAACTAGGAACACGGCGAAGGTGATCGTCGGGAACAGCATGGCCTTGGCGAGTCTGCCACCCCGGTCCGTGTCCGTCGCGGGACGCCTCGAACCCCCGGTGTTCGTCGGCAGTACCGGCACGTGCCGCCCCGGGCTCTAACGGGGCGACCGGTACGATCCGGGACCGATGGGAGATGACCGGATTACGGGTGACCGACCTGGGGGCGACCTCGGTTCACTGGTCGACGGGTCGGACATCCGCCGGGTCCACGTACTTGCCTGGCGTGATGTCGACGATACCGAAGCCGGGGGCTCCGAACTCCACCTACGCGAGGTGACTCGTCGGTGGGTGGCGGCCGGTCTGGAGGTCTGCGTCCGTACATCCGAGGTCCCGGGCGAGCCCACCACTGTGGTGCGCGACGGCGTCGAGGTGGTGCGCCGGTCCGGACGCTACAAGGTGTTCCCCCAAGGCATCCTGGCCGAAATTTTCGGCCGACACGGCCGACGCGACGCCCTGGTGGAGGTGTGGAATGGCGTGCCCTTCCTGACCCCCCTTTGGGCCCGGGGACCTCGTATGGCCATTCAGCACCACGACCACGCCGACATGTGGCCCCTGGTGCTGTCACCCGGGTTGGCCCGTCTGGGGTCACTGCTCGAACGCCGTTTGGCCCCACCGTGCTACCGCTCCACTCCGGTGGTCACCCTGTCCACGTCATCACGTGCTGGACTCATCGAGGGCCTGGGTCACCGTCCCGATGGCGTGTACGTGGTTGAGCCAGGCATCCACCCCCGATTCTCCCCCGCCGGTCGCCGGGATACCGAGCCGCTCGTAGTGTCGGTTGGACGTCTCACAGCGTCCAAGCGCGTCGACGTACTCATCCGGGCCTTTGCCGAGGCCCGTGACCGGGTGGAAGGCCTTCGCCTGGAGGTCATAGGCGACGGGCCCGAGGAGTCGTCGTTGCGCAGATTGGCCGCCGATCGGGGTGTGGCCGACGCGGTGGCTTTTCGTGGTCGGATCTCAGATGACGACTTAGTGGAGGCTTACCGGCGGGCCCGTCTGGTAGCCAGTGCCTCGGTCAGCGAGGGATGGGGCATGACCCTGACTGAGGGCGCAGCGTGTGGGACACCAGCGGTGGCTACCGACATCGCCGGACATCGCGACGCTGTGGACGATGGACGTTCCGGGCTGCTTGCCTCAGAGGACTCTGCGCTACCCGGACTGATCGTCGAGGCCGCCGGGCCTCGCTGGGACCAACTCTCAGCGGGTGCCCTGACCTTCGCCACACGCTTCGACTGGGACCGAACGGCCACCGAGGCCTTCAGGATCTTGGACGGCACGGTGCCTTCCCGGTGAGCCTTCCGTCCCTGAGGTTCACCGGTAGCGCCGTACAACGCTGGATAATCCTCGGATTGGCCTACGTGCCGCTCCTATTCAATGACCCTGGCCGGTTGGCTGCCGACACCAAGGCCTACCTGTACCTGGATCCCGGTCGCTTGATGGAGCGGGCCACATCGATGTGGCAGCCCGAGGTTGCCATGGGCACCGTCACTCACCAGAACATCGGGTACCTGTGGCCTATGGGCCCCTATTTCTGGTTGGCTGACGCGCTGGGCATGCCCGACTGGCTGGCCCAGAGACTCTGGCTCGGAACGGTGTTAGCCGCTGCGGGCTTAGGAGTGACCTGGCTGTTGAGGACTCTCGGCTGGGGCGTCGACCGGCAGGGCAACCGGTTGAAATTGAACGGCCTGGAGGGCGGCATCCTGGTGGCGTCGCTGGCCTACATGCTCAGTCCGTACGTCCTGAACTACGTGGACCGGCATTCAGTGATACTCCTACCCTGGGCCGGCCTCCCTTGGATGCTGGGCTTAACGGAGCGGGCGTTGAGGACCACTGGCTGGCGTCATCCGGCGATTTTCGGACTGGTTGCCCTGACCGTGGGTGGCGTCAACGCCAGTTCTTTACTCCTGGTTGGCCTGGGCCCAGTGGTCTGGCTTTTGTGGAGCGGGTTGGAGCGTTCAGTGTCGTGGCGACGGGTCCTAGGAGCCGGGGCGCGTATCGGGCTGGCTTTCTTGGCCACCGGCCTTTGGTGGATGATCGGTCTGGCTGTGCAGGCCGGGCATGGTCTCCCCACACTGCACCTAACGGAGAACTACCGGGTGGTGTCGGATGCCGCCACGGCCCCTGAACTCTTCCGGGGCCTGGGCTACTGGTATTTCTATGGTCAGGGCCGGCTCGGAGCGTGGATCGAGCCTTCGACCTCGTACACACGATGGGCCCTACCCCTCTCATTCGCACTGCCGCTCCTAGCCCTTCTGGCTGCCGCAGCGGTCCGCTTCCGGCACCGTGGTCACGCCTTGGCCCTAGTCGTCGTCGGGATCCTCGTGGGAATCGGTGCCCACCCCTATGACGCCCCGTCTTTCCTCGGTCGGATCTTCCGCGAGTGGACGCTCACCGACGCTGGGTTGGCCCTACGGAGCACGCCTCGGGCGCTCCCGCTGTCACTTCTGGGACTAGCTATCTGCCTGGGCGCCGGTGTGGCCGCCGTGGCTCGCTGGCGGCCCCGGGTGGAGGGAACCGTAACTCTCCTCTTGTGCTTCCTGGTGGTGGCCAATCTTTCCCCACTGTGGCAGGGCGAAATGCTGGGGACACTCGTCCAGCGACCGGAGGAGATACCAAACGCTTGGAACGCCGCCGCCGCCCATCTCGATGCCAAGGGAAACGAAACCCGGGTACTGGAGATCCCGGGCAGCGACTTCGCGGCCTACCGGTGGGGCAATTCAGGCGACCCTGTGCTCCCTGGACTTATGGATCGACCCCACGTGGCGCGCGAACTCATACCTCAGGGCTCACCTGCATCGGCGGCACTGCTGGTAGCCCTGGACACCGAGATCCAGGAAGGGCGTCTCGACGCTGACGCCCTGGCGCCGTTGGCGCGCCTCATGGGAGTGGGTGACGTAGTCCTGCGGTCAGATTTGCAGTTCGAACGGTTCCGGACGCCCCGGCCGGCCGACCTGTGGGCCGAGGTACGTGATGCCCCCGGTTTCGCTCCCCTGGTTGGATTCGGCGAACCGGTCCCGAACGTGGCGGGCCCGGATCGACCCCTCCTCGACCAGCACACCCTAAGCAGACCGGTCGACGCCGACCATCCGGCCCCGGTCGTGGTGATGCCGGTGGCCGACCCGACACCCATTATCCGAACCGCTGATCCCAGCCGGCCGATTCTCGTCTCCGGTGATGCCGAGGGCATCGTGGCCGCCGCTGGGGAAGGCCTGCTTGAGGCCGGTCGTCCGCTCTTCCTCACCGGGTCGTTCTCAGATGACCCGGCCAGGGTGAACCAGCTGGTTGGACCCGGCACCCGGATCGTTCTCACTGACTCCAACCGGAAGGATGGCCACCGCTGGGGCACGATCCGCGAGACGGCCGGGTATACCGAGCGTCTCGACGAGGATCCGTTGCGCTTAGATCTCTCGGACCACGCGTTGACCGTCGTGGCCGATCGGCCAGGGGTGAGGACGGTGGCCGTCCAACGGGGTCTACGGGTCGATTCCACTGGGTACGGCAACCCGGTGACCTTTACGCCTGGTGACCGCCCGTTCCATGCCATCGATGGCGACCCGGACACCGCCTGGAGCGTTGGCGCCTTCAACCACGTAATCGGAGAACGACTGGTCCTGACGTTGGATCAGCCGGAAGTGGTCGCATATCTGGTGCTCCAACAGGCCCGGCTCCGAGGCCAGAATCGCTGGATCACCGAGTTGGCCGTGGGGCTGGACGGCCACCCACCGGTTGTGGTGGGCCTGGATGAGTCCTCCCGCGTGGCGCCGGGCCAGCGGATCGCCCTACCGGCCGGGGAGGCGGTCAGGCGCATCATGTTGGAGATCCGGTCCACTGACGTGGGGTCGCTGGACCACTACGCCGGGGTGACCGGTGTGGGGTTTGCCGAGGTCCTCGTCGGTGGACCGGACGGCGGTGAGTTATCAGCCGATGAAACCATCGTCTTGCCCACCGACCTGACTGATGCCATCCAGAAGTCCGGCATGGACGATCCAGGGGCCGAGGTGGCCGTGGTGCTCACCCGGCAACGCTCCGATCCGCGAGACCCGGTTCGAACCGAACCGGAACGGGCTATGGATCGGACCTTTGAGACGCCGTGGAGGCGAACCTTCACCATCCGAGGAGAGGCCCGCTTGTCGGCTCATGCACCCGACGGATTGTTGAATGCCCTCCTACGCGATCCGTTATCGGGCACAGCCACTGCGACAGCCAGTCTGGCCGGCGACCTGTTCTCACGCGCTCGCTCAGCATTCGACGGTGATCCGGCGACGGCGTGGCAGGCGCCCATCGGTATCCAGGAGGGCCACGTGGTGACCCTCGCCCTGAACGACCCGCGTGAATACCGCAACCTTGTTCTGACCTACCGAGCCGACGGGCTCCATTCTGCCCCACGCAGGGTGACCGTCCTCGGTGACGAAGGACCGGTGGGAACCGTGTCCCTCGATGGGGCACTCTGGGATCGCGATACCGGAGTGGTTCAGGTGGACCTTGACGTACCGGCGTTCACCAGTCGAACGCTCTCTATCCGGATCGACGAGGTCCAGGAGCGGCTCACGATGAACTGGTATTCGGGGCTTCCCGACATCCTTCCGGTGGGCATCATCGAGGTGGGAGGCGAGGCTGCCATCGGTCCGTCGTTCGCCAAGCCCCCTCGTGATCTGGATACAGGCTGTCGGAGCGACCTGGTCGTTCTCGACGAAACGCCGTTACCGATCCGCATCACCGGTATGACCGTTGATGCCAAAGCCCGACGGCCCCTTAGCGTCGAGATATGTGACAGTCCCATCGAGCTGGCTCCCGGTGCTCACCGTCTCAGGATCCGCCCCGGGGCTTGGTCCGGGTATGACTTGGACCGACTGGTGCTGGTTTCCACGGGTGCTGTTCCGTCCGCTGTCCGCGCCGTACCCGACCTCCACATAGCCATGGAGGGGCGTACTGCGATCGACGTCAGGGCTACTGGATCTGACGGGTCGTTTTGGCTGGTCCTAGGCCAGAGCCATAGCGACGGCTGGCGCCTCGACCTAGACGGAGGAACGGTCAACGGCACCACGACCGACGTTTCACCAACTCTCGTCGATGGCTTCGCCAATGGCTGGTTGGTCACCCCGACCGGCGATGGACCCGTCGACCTGGATCTCCGCTGGGTTCCACAGCGACTGGTCCGACTCGGCCTCAGCCTTTCCCTATTGGCTGCGGTGGGTTGCCTACTAGCCGCGTGGAAGGGTCGTGGCGACGTTGGACCTCTGGTCCCGAAACCGCCAGTATTGGTGTCCGGACATCGCCGGCGCCTAATGCCGCTTCCGGTGACGGAGGCCACCGTCGTCGCCCTAGGTGCGGGTGCATTTGCACTGGTCAACCTGCCGGGGTGGTCGGTCGTCGGCCCGGTGATTGCGTTGGTGGCGTGGGGGTCCCTGCGCGGTCTCCTCCCCCACCGCTCGACCTCGCTGGGTGGCGTACTGGTAATGGCCGTCGCCGCAGCGTGGATCGCTATCGACCAGATCCGTTTCCGGTTCCCTCGGGACTTCGTGTGGCCACTTTTTTTCGAACAAGCTCATGTTCTTGGCGTGGTGGCCGTGCTGCTACTGGCCGCGGCTGCCCTCGAGTCGCTCGTGGATCAGCCGCCTCCACGGAACTGATGAAACCGGTCCTCTCGGACTCAGCCCAAGGGGGTGTTGGCACCTGTCCAGAGCCATGTGACCACCGAGGCGCCTACGGCGATCATGGGGACGCCGGCTACCGCAGCCACTGCCCATCGGTGGTCAACCCGGGCACCCAGGGGGCTTAGAGCGCGTGGAGTCCAGGCCACGAAAGCCAGAACGGCCAGCGGCGCCGAGTAGCGGGCCATTTGTAGCCCGATGTGTTCGTAGCCGGAGAGATCGGTGAAGTACACGTAACTGGCGGCATAAATGGCTACCAGTAGGAATGCCACGCCACCCCCCATAAGACCTCTCCGGGCACCTTGTAGCGCCCGGAGGTCATCGCCGTCCAGGACGAGGAGAGCTAGGAGTATCAGACCTACCAGGAACCAGGAGATGATGCCTGGAAGATCGGCCTCCCAGAAACCAAGTTGCCGGAACCAGCCCTGGACGTAGAGCGGATACTCCGAGATCCACGTGTCGACAGTGGTCCACAGGAAGCCCGGCAGGTCACCCAGTAGTCGGTCCCGCTGGACTGAAGGCTGGTAGTTGATCTGCTTGATCATGGTGGTGGTGGCCGCCTGGTAGTTCTCCGATGAGCGGGCCAATGTGGTCACCAGGCCGAGAATCAGAGCCCCACCGGCTACAGAGGCTGCCCGTATACGGGTTGCATTCCTGCTGAGGATGGCCGAGAGCGGGAATAGGCACAGGACGAGGAAGTACGGCGGCTTAGCCAGTGCTAACAGGACCATGGGCACCACCAGAGCTGTCAAGCCAACCGGCTCGTCGGCCTCGACACGCGTCCACAACCCGACAGCTACCAGCACGACGGCCACTGTCAATCCGTCGGGCGAAACCGAGGCACCCATGGCCAGATTCAGCGGGATGAGCGCTGCGACGACCAATGTCCACCGAAAGGCCGCCGCCAACCGAACCGCCCACCACGCCAACGCCAGATACGTACACAGCGACGCGAGGCGACCCGCCCAGAGCGTCAGGACACCAGGTGCGTCAACAGCGACCGGGATCATGGCACCCACCGCTGCCGGCAGGTAGGCCACCGGTGTCGACGCGGCAGTCGGCCGGGTGTCGACAAACGCCATTTGGCCATCTGGCCTGTGCTCCAACAGCGCGTTGATCGAAGTCGCCGTCCACGGCGGGCGGCCATCTTGGTGGTCCAGAAAGATCTGGGTGGTGGCTTCCCTGTGGGCTTTGGGGATGACCGAACCGATGCCCTTCGGCGTTGGACCCGGCTCGAGGTTCCCGCTGGCGATGTCAACCACCCGGGCAAAGTGGGTGAATTCGTCGTAACCCGTCCACGCTGGAGACAAGACAGCTATGAGGATGCCCAACGGAAGGCCGACGGCCAGAAGAACTCGCTGGGGCGCCACATGCCCAATCGTACTAATCACCGGACCAGCGGTAACTTTCCTGCGATGGGTGCTAGGACCGAGGCTGACTTGACCAGCGATCCAGAGACCGTTCCACCGGTCCTACTAGTCCATGGCTTCGGGACCTCCGCATCGGCGACCTGGCGGCACAACGGCTGGCTGGACCTGCTGGCTGACGCCGAGAGGGCCGCTATTGCCGTCGATCTACTGGGTCATGGGGAGGCACCGCACCCGACCGATCCGGAGGCCTATCGGGACCTCGAGGACCACGTACTGGCCGCTATGCCAGATGAGCCAGTTGATGCCGTCGGCTTCTCAGCCGGTGCGTCGGTGGTCCTCTGGTTGGCAGCCCATCATCCAGGACGCTTTCGCCGGATCGTGGTTGCTGGAGTGGGCGCCAACCTGTTCGAACGAGACTCGGAGCGCTGGCGTGTGATCGCCGAAGCGGTCCGCACTGGAACGTTCGACGATCCTCAACTCCGCTACTTTGCGGACCTTCCCGAAGCCGGGTCCTCAAGGGATGAAAAGGTCGACCCTGCATCACGGGCGGCCATGGCCGCATTTCTGTACCGTCCAGACCGTCGCTTCTTCACCCCCGAGATCCTGGCTGGAGTGACTATGCCCGTTTTGGTGGCTCTAGGTGATCGTGACTTCGCCGGCCCGGCCGACCCCCTGGTTGAGGCACTTCCAGACGCAACTCACAAGGTCCTACGAGGTGTGGACCACTTCGCCACGCCCAAGGATTTCGGGTTCATCGACGCGGCACTTGGCTTTCTGGGAGCCCAACCCTTCTAGCCGGGCGGTGGACCGAATCGCCCAGCGACGGCGTCGACGATTGCCCTCACTCGAGCCCATCCCGAGTGGTACGGGCCCCGTACATTGGGACGCCACCATCCGACCACGTGTTCGACGACCACCACACCGATGCGAAAAGCCATGTTTGCTAGCCCGAAGTGCACTCGGAGTAGGAGCAGTGTGTTGCGAACCATCAAGTAGTCGATGACGGCAGCATCAGCGTTGCTCTCAGGGTTCTCGACCAATGCACCTCGTACTAGGCCGACCTTCCAACCAGCTGCTCCCGCCCGGAGACCAAGGTCGGCCTCCTCACAGTAGGCGAAGTACCGCTCATCAAAAACCCCAATCTGTTCCACGCAGTCACGCGCCAGCGCCATGAGGGTTCCGTGTGGGTAGTCAGCTAACTCCCATTGAGGGACTGAACCTGAACCGGCCCCTGATTCCATGGGTTCCCCGATCGGACCCAACCAGGGTTGCACCCGTGGGATGTGGTTGTCACCCCCGTCGGCACAGGCCAGTCC
>PAXM01000063.1 GCA_002714485.1 Acidimicrobiaceae bacterium | reverse complement strand
TGCCCGGCGATTCGCCGAGGAGCAGGGCCTATGTCTCGAGGTAGTCGACCTTCAGGAGGACTACGGCTTCGACGTCCCCGAAGGGGCCCGTGTCGCGCGCCGGGTGCCGTGTAGCGCCTGTGGCCTGTCGAAGCGCCATCTATTCGACGAGGCGGCCCGTCGCGGCGGGTACGACGCGTTGGCTACCGGGCACAACCTCGATGACGAGGCGGCGGTGCTGTTTGGGAACGTTCTGCGCTGGCAGCAGGACTACCTGGGACGGCAGCGTCCCGTACTCCCGGCAGGCGATGGCTTTCCCCGGAAGGTGAAGCCGCTGGTGCGACTAGGGGAACGGGAAATGGCGGCTTACTGCGTGTTGCGGAACATCGAGTACATGGTGGAGGAGTGCCCGATGGCAGCCGGGAACAAGCACCTCGGCTACAAGGAGGCGCTGAACGCCATTGAAGAGCAGTCACCCGGTTCCAAGCACGACTTCTACTTTGGTTTTCTAGATCGCGTGGTTGGCCGGTTTGAAGGAGCCTCTGAGCGAGATGGTCGCGACATCGGCATGTGCGTGCGGTGTGAGGCACCCGCCAGTGGCGAAGTCTGTGCCTTTTGTCGCCTTTTAGAGCGAGTCGGTGGCTCCCAGCCTGACCATTACTCCGAGCCCGCCGGTACCAGTAATCCGGCGCAGGTGGTACTCGGGTCCACCAGGGTTGGAGCGATCGACGGTGTGACTGGGACCTCGTCGTGAAGCGGCAATTCCTAGTGGGAGATCAGGTTCTCCTGATGGATCGGAAGCAACGCCGCCACCTTGTGACCCTCGAGACCGGGGCGGAGTTCCACTCTCACACGGGAGTGGTAAGCCATGACGACATCTTGGGGGCAGAGGAGGGCGTGATCCTGCGCTCCAGCCGGGGTTCGATGTTCACCGCCTTTCGGCCAACCATGGCCGAATACATCCTGAAGATGCCGCGAGGGGCGCAGGTCATCTACCCCAAAGACCTAGGACCCCTTTTGGTTCTGGCAGACGTATTTCCAGGAGCGAGGATCCTTGAGTCCGGGGTGGGGTCAGGTGCGCTGTCGATGACCCTGCTGCGAGCGGGTGCACACGTGACGGGACATGAAATCCGAGATGACTTCGCCGCCCGGGCTACCGCCAACGTGGAGACGATGCTGGGTGCCGAGGCCTTGGAGCGTTATGACGTCCGGATGCGTGACGCCTACGAGGGGATCGAAGGTACCGACTACGACAGGGTGATCCTGGACCTCCCGGAGCCGTGGGAGGTAGTGCCCCATGCGGCAGGAGCCCTCCATGTAGGTGGGGTCATCGTGGCGTACACGCCGAGCATCGTGCAGGCCACCAAGTTCCGGACTGCGCTAGAAGACCATGGATTTCGATTCGCCGAGACCGTGGAGGTCCTCAATCGGACATGGCACGTGGATGGCGATGCTGTCCGTCCCGATCACCGGATGGTCGCCCACACGGCATTCCTGACCCACGCCCGCCTCCTGGTCCAGTGACCCGATCCGGCAGCACCGGGTCGGATTCCATCCGCCTGGGATTCACCCGGCTGTTCTCGATCGTGGTGCTGGCGATCATCGTGTTGGCCTGCGGCTCGGGAGATCCTCCAAAGACTGTCTCGGTCAGCCATCTGGGGGATTCGGTCGAGGTTGGGCCACCGCCGCTCGAACACAATCTGACGGACGTAGTCGCCGCTCGACTGTTGGCCGCAACGGTGGGGGTGAGAGGCCTGGACTGTGGTCGGGCACAGGTCGGTTCGGGATTCGTGGTGAGTGGAACCCTGGTTGTAACCGCCGCGCACGTGGTGGCCGGGATAGATGCGCCCGTCCTTACGGTGGCGGGAGAAGAGGTGGCTAGTCGCGTAGTGGGCTTCGACCCGGTGGCTGACCTGGCCGTCCTGCAACCGGTGAGCGGTCTTCACCGACTTACCCCGTTGCAACTTGGGCAGCCAGTGGCCGGGACGGTGGGCGCCATCCTTGTCCACGAGGCGGATGGGCCCCGACTCGTGCCAGTCGGGCTCGAGATTCTGATCAGGGCGACAGGGACCGACGTCTACGGGGGTCCCGCTGGTGGGCGTGATGCAATAGTCCTTGCAGCGGGGGTTCTGACCGGCCATTCGGGGGCGGCCGTGGTCGATCAAACAGGAAGAGTGGTCGGCGTGACCTTTTCCCGAGCTCGCGGTGGAGGTCCGGTTGCCTACGCCGTGCAGGCCAGTGCAGTGCAAAGCCTGTTGGACAGCGCTGAGAACTTGCCCGAACCTGCGGGACCCTGCATCGACTAGGTCAGGACGAATCGAATTGGTGCAGTCCTACGGTCTGAAAACGCCGAACGGGCGGCCTTGAGGCCGCCCGTCGGATTGCGATTTTGGGTTCGGGTCAGTCGACCTCGATGTAGATGCACTCCCCAGGGCATTCCTCGGCCGACTCGATGGTGGCTTCCTCCTGTCCTGCGGGCACGGGAGCTACAGCTTCGGCACCTCCGGGCTCACTAAGGATCTTGTCACCCTCTTTGACGTAGGCAAGGCCATCGTCCAGTAGGGCGAAAACGTCGGGGGCGATCTCCTCACAAAGGCCATCGCCGGTGCAAAGATCCTGGTCGATCCAGACCTTCATCGTGGGGGAGTTCCTCTCTCGAAAGACTGCAGCCCGTACTGGCTGCTTTGGTGGAGCCAGCCTGACCGGTCGCTTCGCAGCGGTGGCACAGGTGACGTAACAGCCGAGAGTCTACTGAACGTATTCCTGTACACCGTGCACCGGGCTGCCAGTGTGACCGTTGACACTGGCCTCATCAGAGCCCGGGGCTAGGGTCGGCTTGTGAACGAGGTTGCAGCTGGAGCTGACGACGAGAGGCCGACTGTCGGCACCGGGGAGACGACCAGCGCCGAGGAATCGGAGCCGGGCCTGCCGGCCGACCTGGAACGCGAGGTGGCCGAGTTGCGCCGCCGCCTGATCGATACACCCCGAGAACTCCATCGTTTGGAGTCCGAGGTCCGTGACGTCAAGCGGGAACTAGCGCGTGCCAATGCAAGAAACCAGAAGTTGACGTCCACCATCGAGACTGCCCGGGAGCGAATCACGACGCTTCGAGATGAGGTTGAGAAACTCTCCCAGCCGCCGTCGGCATATGGCACGGTTCTCCAGGTCAATGACGATGGGTCGGTCGACGTGTCGTCAGGCGGCCGCAAGATGCGGGTCGGGGTTCACCCGGAGCTAGTGGAGAGTCTGCAACCTGGCCAGGAGGTCGTGCTGAATGATTCGATGAGCATCGTGATGGCGCGAACCCACGACACCAGCGGAGAGGTGGTGACGGTTAAGGAGGTTCTTGCTGGCGGCCAGCGGGCGTTGGTTGTTGGCCGAGGCGATGAGGAGCGAGTGGCCGAACTGGCCGAAGATCTCGTGGGCAGCGGCCTGCACAGTGGGGATTTGGTCATGCTGGACCCCCGCTCGCGCATCCTCTTGGAGGTCCTACCCCGGCCAGAGGTCGAGGACCTCGTGCTTGAGGAGATCCCGGAGGTTTCCTACGACGACGTGGGCGGTCTCGATCGTCAGATCGAGCAGATCGTCGACGCCGTGGAGTTGCCATTCCTGCACCAGGACCTATTCGCCGAATACGACTTACCGGCCCCTAAGGGGATCCTGCTATACGGACCACCCGGTTGTGGCAAGACGCTGATCGCCAAGGCGGTGGCCAATTCCTTGGCTGCCAAGGTGTCGGAGGTCTCCGGCGATGAGGAGGCGCGCAGCTATTTCCTGAACATCAAGGGTCCTGAACTGCTGAACAAGTACGTAGGTGAGACAGAACGTCAGATCCGCCTGGTATTTCAGCGAGCCCGCGAAAAGTCTGAGCAGGGCTGGCCCGTCATCGTCTTCTTCGACGAGATGGAGTCGTTGTTCCGAACCCGGGGGACCGGCATCAGTTCGGACATCGAGTCCACGATCGTCCCGCAGTTGCTGGCAGAGATCGACGGGGTGGAAACCCTTCGTAACGTCATCGTGATCGGTGCCTCCAACCGGGAAGACTTGATCGACCCGGCGATTCTGCGCCCCGGGCGGCTCGATGTGAAGATCAAGATCGAGCGTCCGGACGCCACTGCCGCCGCTGCGATCTTCTCCCGCTACCTGGTTGGCGAACTCCCCATCGACGAGGGTCTGGTGCAGACGGTGGGGGGCGGCGACCGTAACAAGGCGGCATTGGCCATGATCGACGAGACGGTGGCCGAGATGTACAGCGAAGATGAGCAGAACCGCTTCCTCGAGGTCACCTACCAGAACGGCGATAAGGAGGTTCTGTACTTCCGGGACTTCTCGTCGGGCGCGATGGTGGAGAACATCGTACGGAGAGCAAAGAAGTTGGCCATCAAGCGGCAGTTGGCCGGCGGTGCCCGGGGGATCCGTACCGAGGACATGGTGCAGTCGGTCCGCCAGGAGTTCACCGAACATGAAGACCTGCCTAATACGACCAACCCGGATGACTGGGCCAAGATCTCCGGTAAGAAGGGGGAGCGGATCGTGTATGTCCGAACTCTCGTTTCCAAGAAGACCGACGAGTCCGGAGGTCGGGCCATCGAGGGCATCGGCACCGGCCAGTACCTCTAAGCCTCGACGGCGCTCGACGACTCCGAACTCCCTCCCATGGCCGTCCCGAAAACTCTTGGTATCGAGACCGAGTACGGCATCGTCCACCGGGGCGTGGACTCCCCGAATCCGATCAGTGCGTCCTCGCTGCTGATCAACGCCTACCTTAGTCGTAGTAGTGAGCCGGGCTGCGGTCCGGGGGCACCGCGTGTGGGCTGGGACTTCGTGGACGAGTCACCGTCGCTGGACGCACGGGGCTTCACACCACTGGACGCCGTCGCTCCGGAGATTGAAACTCACATGGTCAACGCGGTTCTCACCAACGGTGCCAGGTACTACGTGGACCACGCCCATCCGGAGTTGAGCACCCCCGAGTGCGCCGATCCGCTGTCGATCGTGCTCCAGGACCGGGCGGCCGAGTCCATTCTCGTGGAGTCCATGGAGGCGGCCAATGCTGTGCTCCCCGACGGTCAGGAATTGGTGGTCTACAAGAACAACTCGGACGGGAAGGGCAACAGTTACGGCTGCCACGAGAACTATCTGATGGACAGGGCTACCCCGTTCAGTCGGATTGTGCAGCACGCCACCACCCATTTCGTGACCCGACAGGTCTTCACCGGCGCCGGCAAGGTGGGGTGCGAGCTGCCGTTCCGGGACCGGGATCACATTCCGTTTCAACTGACCCAGCGCGCCGACTTCTTCGAGGAAGAGATCGGGCTTGAGACCACTCTGAAGCGCCCCATCATCAACACTCGTGATGAACCTCATGCTGATCCACTGCGATATCGGCGTCTTCATGTCATCGTGGGCGATGCCAATCTGTGCGAGGTAGCCACCTTCCTTAAGGTTGGTACCACGGCACTGGTCCTAGCCATGGTCGAGGATGACCTGCTCGACCAGCGACTAGCTGTGGTGGACCCCGTGCGGGCACTCCAGGCGGTCTCCTGGGACCTGACACTCTCCCACCCGTTGACGTTGTCCGACGGGCGAACGGCGACGGCCGTCGAGATCCAATGGGAACTCCTAGCCGAGGCCCGCAGGTACCTAGATGATCGGGGGGACGCCATGGTTGGCGGTCCGGTCGCCCACGAAGTGGTCCGGCGTTGGGAGTCCGTGTTGGCGGGGCTCGAGTCCGACCCGGACTCCCTGGCCGGTCAGGTGGATTGGGTGACCAAACACCGAGTCGTCGAGGGGGTCAGGAGACGCCATGAATTGGATCCGGCGGACCTGAAGCTGGCCGCCGTGGATCTCCAGTATCACGACCTCCGACCCGACCGTTCTCTATTCGCTCGACTGGGAGCCGAGACCCTGGTTGACCCTGAGGATGTTCGTATGGCGGCCACTACGCCACCGGTGGACACCCGGGCCTACTTTCGAGGACGCTGCCTGTCCCGCTGGCCGGACAGGATCGTCACCGCGAATTGGGACTCGATGGTCTTTGAGGCGGGTGGAGAGACGCTTCGGCGGGTGCCCATGATGGAGCCGTCCCGTGGCACGGAGGAGCATGTGGGTACGCTCCTCGACACCTGCGAGTCCGTTGAGGAACTCCTCGAGCGGTTGTCCACCTAAGGGCGATGCATCGACTCGGGATCGAAGGAAAGGGACGGCTATGTCCGATCAAGAGAGGGCAAAACAGGACCGACGGCAAACCGATGCCTCGTCCTCCGATGAGGTCATCGACGAGACATCGGTGGCGCCCGACGCCACTGAGCGCGGTGAGCGCTTGAAGAACGAAATAGATGAACTGCTCGACGAGATCGACGAGGTCCTGGAGACCAATGCCGAGGAGTTCGTAAAGAGCTATATCCAAAAGGGCGGGGAGTAGGTCTGGTGGCTCTTCCACTCTTTCGACCACAGGATGATCCGGGCCCGAGTTTCATAGGGCTACTGGACCAGGTAGGTATGGGCCCCGCAGAAGCCTTTGTCTGGGCTGATAAGCGGCGAGCCGACGGCCTTCCGATCGAGAGCCCGGAGCGACAACTGGCGCCGCACGCCACGACCCTGGTCGCCGTCCGCCACAGGGACGGGGTCGTCATGGCTGGTGACCGACGTGCCACCTCGGGAAACCTCATCAGCCACCGCACCATCGAGAAGGTTTTTCCTGCCGACCGGCACTCGGGCGTAGCCATCAGTGGCACGGCGGGAATCGCCATGGAGATGGTCCGCCTCTTCCAAATGCAACTGGAGCATTATGAGAAGGTCGAAGGCAAGGCCCTGAGCCTCGATGGGAAGGCCAACCAGCTCAGCCAGATGCTTCGGGGACACCTGCCATTGGCCATGCAGGGCCTCGGGGTGGTACCGATCTTCGCCGGCTACGACCACAGGCAGGAGGCTGGTCGGCTCTTTCAGTACGACGTGACTGGAGGTCGCTACGAGGAGCGCGACCACGCCGCCACCGGATCAGGGATGCTGCACGCATCCACCGTGGTCAAATTGCGCTACCGCGAGGAGATGTCGGTCGACGACGCTGTAGACGTAGTGGTGGAGGCGCTCTTCCAGGCGGCCGATGAGGACAGCGCCACCGGTGGCCCTGATCCGATTCGCGGCATCTATCCGGTGGTGGCAACCATCACCGACGAGGGGTTCCAGCGTTTGGGTGATGATCTGGTGGCTGAGAGGACTGCAACCCTGCTGGCCTCTCTTGGTGCTAGCACTGCGGCCGGGGGTGCGTCGTCATGAGCATGCCCATGTATGTCTCGCCTGAACAGTTGATGAAGGACAAGGCAGACTTCGCTCGTAAGGGAATTGCTCGGGGACGGGCAGCCATCGGGTGCACGTTCGCCGACGGCGTACTCCTGTGCGCGGAGAACCCGTCCAACACCTTGCGCAAGGTGAGTGAAATCTATGACCGGATCGGATTTGTGGGAGTTGGTCGTTACAACGAATTCGACAGTCTCCGGAAGGGTGGGGTGCGGCACGCCGACCTCAAGGGCTATGCGTACAGCCGCGAGGACGTTGATGCGCGGTCGTTAGCCAACCTCTATGCGGAGACGCTAGGGGGCTACTTCACCCATGAACCCAAGCCGCTGGAGATCGAGATGCTGGTCGGCGAGATGGGCGAGGAGCCAGATGGCGACCAGCTCTTTCATCTCCTGTATGACGGCACCGTCATGGACATGAGGACGTTTGCGGTGATCGGAGGGGAGGCCGAGACCATCCGGGCACGAATGGAGGAGGCTTGGTCAAGGGAGGCTGACCTGACGGGTTCCGTGGCTGCAGCGGTGGCTGCCCTAGCTGGACCGGACCGCTCCCTGGTCGCTGACGATCTTGAGGTCGCAGTCTTGGCTCGCAGCAACGGTCGACGCGCCTTCCGGCGCGTAGAGGGTGACGAACTCATGGGCCTGTTGTCGTGAGCAGGCTTTGACCCTGATCTGAACGGCGAGGTCGAGGTGCAACGCCGGATCTACGGGGTCGAAAACGAGTACGGCATCACCTGCACGGTCAACGGAACCCGTCGGCTGAGCCCCGATGAGGTGGCCCGGTACCTTTTTCGAAAGGTGGTCTCTTGGGGACGAAGTTCCAACGTGTTCCTGGTGAATGGTGCCCGGTTGTACCTCGACGTGGGCTCCCATCCCGAGTACGCAACCCCAGAGTGCGACTCAGTGCGGCAGGTGGTGACGCACGACAAGGCCGGCGAGCGGATTCTTGAGCAGTTGGTGGTCAGCGCCGAGGGCCGGCTGCGAGAAGAGGGGATCGACGGCGACGTCTACCTCTTCAAGAACAACACAGATTCGGCCAATAACTCCTATGGCTGTCATGAGAACTACCTCACTACTCGGCGTGACGAGCAGGCTGAATACGACGAGGTCCTCATTCCGTTCCTGGTGACCCGACAAATCTGGGCGGGGGCTGGAAAAATCTACGAAAACGCCCGTGGCGGTGCGGGTTTCAGTATCAGCCAGCGGGCAGCCCACATCTGGGAGGGGGTTTCGAGCGCTACCACGCGATCCCGTCCGATCATCAACTCCAGAGACGAGCCCCATGCCGACGCCGAGCGTTTTCGGCGACTGCATGTGATCGTCGGCGATTCCAATATGAGCGAGTACGCGGCCTTCCTTAAGATCGGGGCCTGCGGGCTAATTCTGCGGATGCTGGAAGAACCCAACGTCGTCTTCCGGGACATGACGCTAGAGAATCCCATCAGGGCAATTCGGGAGATCAGCAATGACTTGACCTGTCGCCGCCCGGTACGTCTGGCCAGTGGTCGGGAGATGAGTGCACTGGACATCCAACAGGAGTTCCTCGACCGGGCGTTGCGCTTCGCTGCGCACCGGGAGACCAGCGCTGAGGAGGATCAGGTGCTGGCGATGTGGGAGCACTGCCTGACGGGAATCGAGCGGGACCCGCTCAGCCTGGATCGGGAGTGCGACTGGGTTGCGAAGTACCACCTCGTGGAGGCCTATCGGGGTCGACATGGACTAGCGCTGTCTGATCCTCGGGTCCTGTTGCTGGATCTCCAGTATCACGATGTGGATCGTCAGCGCGGCCTCTACTACCGGATGCAGGACCGGGGCTTGATGGAGCGGACGACAACCGATCGGGATATCGCCACGGCGGTGGAAGAGGCGCCCGCTACCACTCGGGCGCGTCTCCGCGGCGACTTCATTCGTCGGGCCAAGGAGCGACGTCGGGACTTCACAGTTGACTGGGTCCACCTGAAGTTGAATGACCAAGCGCAACGGACTGTGCTCTGCAAGGATCCGTTCCGGTGCGAGGACGAGCGGGTGGACAAGTTGATTGAGTCCCTCTGACGGAACGGTGGTTCTTTGGATTTACTCGATGGGACCGTGTGCTGCCTGTTCAACGGACCACCGTCGTTGGGCGTAAGGTCCGTTCGTGGCCGGCATGGTCAAGCTCGAACGACTCTTAAACCTCTTTACGGTATTGATGCAGGCCACCAGGCCGCTCACCCGTGACGAGATCCGGGACACCCTGCCCAAAGGCGCCTACTCCACCGATGAGGTGGCTTTCCTTCGCACGTTCGATCGGGACAAGAATGACCTGCGCGATCTCGGTGTAAGCCTGATGATGGCGCCGGCGCCAAACGAACATCCGCCGAAGGACGGCTACCGAATCGACCGCGAGGCGTATGGGGTGGTCGTGCCGGTTCTTGATGCCGAGGAATCGACGAGCCTGGCGCTGGCCACGGCCATCGTCCGGCTCGATCCCAACCTTCCCGGTACTCACGTGTGGCTGTTGGAGGAGGGGGCCGGTGAAGACGGAAGCGCAGCCGGGATGCCGGGAACTGACATACCGTCGGGCCCCGATGTCCGGAGCCTCATGAGGGCTGTGACTGAACGACGCGTGGTGGCCTTCGGCTATAGGGGTGAAGATCGTATCGTCGAACCCCATCGTCTGGTTTTCGCAAAGGGGCGCTGGCAGTTGACCGGGCATGATCGGCTCCGGAGTGCCGTCCGGCAGTTCCGGAGCGACCGAATCGAAGGCGAGGTGACGGTATCGGACGAGACCTTTGACCAGCCGGAGTTGACACGGGAGGTCGAGATCGATCACGCCTGGCGGTTTGGTGGCCAGTCTGCTGGGGATGGTGACGCCTTAACCGTCCGAATTCGGGTGGATGCACGGCACGTGACATGGGTAGAAGGGTTCCTCGGGAGCGATGCTGAGATTGAACGGGCCGGTGACGGAACGGCGATCGTGTCCGAACAGGTCCGCGACTTGGCGGCGTTCCGATCCTTCGTGTTGACGTTTCTCGACGGAGCTGAGGTCATTGAGCCGGTCGAGGCCCGAGCGGACATGGTTGCGTGGCTGGAGGCTATGGCCGGAGTGCCCGATGATTCCGATGAAGGTGGATCGGCATGTCGAGCCTGAACGCAGCCGAAAGAGCGGGCCGCCTCCTCAACCTCATCCCGTGGGTCGAAAAGCGGGGTTCGGTTGGAGCCTCGATTGAGGAGTTGGCGCGGGCCTTTGAGTATCCGGTTGCCACGCTCGTGGGTGACCTGACCGAGGTTGTGAACTTAGTGACGGGGGACCGATACGGGTTGTATGGAGATTTGGTCTTCGACGTGGCGGTGGCCGACGGGCGGGTCTGGGTCAACCGCAACGACCTCCTTGGGAGGCCACTGAGCGTGGACAGGGTGGCAATGGTCTCTGCCGTTGCTGCAGGGCGCGCAGTGGTGAGCCAACTACCAGTGGATAAGGACCCGGATGCCGAGATGGATCCACTGGCCCGAGCGGTAGCCAAACTGTCGGTGGCCTTAGGCGCGGGGTCCGAATCCATCGAGGTACGACTTCGGTCATCTACCGATGGGCATCTGGAGATACTCCAGAAGGCGATATCGGAGGGTCGTTGCGTTGAACTGACGTACCACTCGTATGGGCGGGACGTGGAGGCGACACGGGTGATCGAGCCACACCGTTGCCTCTATGACGGGTTCTGGTACCTCACCGCGTACTGCCGCTTGGCCGGAGCGATGCGGTCCTTCCGTCTGGATCGGGTCCGAAAAGCAGTCGCCGTTGATGAGTCGTTCTCCCCGCCGGGGGACCGCGAGGCGCCCATGGACGGGATTCCGGTAGACGGAAGCATCCCCGAGGTGGTGCTGGAAGTGGACGATTCTGCCCGATGGGTAGCTGAGCAGTACCCGAACCGGGGTACAGAGGAGGTGGACGGAGGGCTACGTGTGGTTATCCCGGTGACGGCTGAACGTTGGCTCGAACGGCTACTGCTTCGGCTGGGTCCCTCTGCCCGGATTGTGGAGGCGCCTGAGGGTCAGGGTGACGCACTACGCCGTGCCGCTGCCACACGGATCCTTGCCCGTTATCGCTGACAGGCGGCACCGACGTCTCACAGGGGAGCGCTAGGTTCGGCTCGTGACCGATGAGACTCCCGACGACTCCTCTTCGGAGGGATCCGAGACCTCGGGTATCGCCGGTTCGGATCCGGGTTGGACCGACGACCTCCTGGCACGAGCTAGGGAGCGGTCAGAGGCCGGTATGGATGAGTCAGGGGCACGCGCGGTGCCTGTCGACGAGTCTGCGGCTCCGCCCGGGCACGCTCCCCCAGCAATCGATGAGCCGCAACTCGATGAGTCCGAGGGTGCTGGGCCACCGAAGGCGGCGGAGCGGCCGAACTTCTTAACCCGGGCCGACCTGGAAGGTGGGTCAGGGTCAGTCTCGGCGGTACCTGACGAAACGTTCGTGATCCCGACACTTCCTGCGGAAGTCGACCAAGGTGGACCGGAATCTGTGGACCTCGGTATCCCGGATCGCCGAGTTGGTGGCCGTCGGGCAATTCTCGAGTGGGGCTCGGTAGTCGTAGGTGCCCTCGTGCTGGCCATCGTGGTACGCACCTTCCTGTTTGGGGCGTATTACATCCCGTCGCCGTCCATGGAACCAACGTTGTCCATCGGTGATCGGATAGTCGTCAACAAGGTGAGCTACCGCCTACATGACGTGAACCGTGGTGATCTAGTGGTCTTCACCCCCAGCGGTACGGCGGCCGCCCAGGGGATTGACGATCTCATCAAACGGGTGATCGGACTCCCCGGAGAGACGGTTACGGTCGCTGACGGACGCGTCCTCATCGATGGGGGCATGCTGATCGAGCCCTACTTGGCTGATCCGTTTTCGACCGGCGACCTTCAAACCGTTCCATGGTGTCTAGACGGCGGTGTCGCCAAGTGCACCGTGCCCGCCGACCACGTGTTCGTGATGGGTGACAACCGCGCCAACTCTCGTGACAGCAGGTCCTTTGGACCGGTACCAATCGACTCAATCGCCGGACGGGCGTTTGCGAGGTTCTGGCCGCTGGGGTCACTCGACCGACTTTGACCCAGCTGGTTCAAAGTCGACCAGATCGGCTCAGGAGCAGCCTGCGGCCAGCCCGTCAACCAGGCGATCCACGTGGTCGCCGTAGATGCCGTCCAACCCGAGGGCCATCAGGCGGTCTATCTGCCTGCGGTGTTGGGCGTCCCAACCGAGGCAGGCCAAGTCGAACCGGCGAAAGAGCTTCACTAGTCCCGCGGACCACTCCGGCTCCGGAAGGTTCACTCCGTCTATTCCGGCCGATGCCAGCTCCATTGCGTGGCGTTCGAGAGACGAACCGATCCGGTCGACCCTCGTAGAGTGAACGAGGTGGACCCGTGGGTCCAGGTCTCGCCACGAGGCCACGACCTCGTGGTCGGGATGGCAGAGCCAGAGGCGGCCCGTGGTCTCATCGATGGCTGCTGATTGAATGACTGGAGTCGCGGCGGCAGGGTCTTTCACATCGAGGGAGACCGCTAGACCGGAGTCGACATCGGCCAGAAGCGCTGCCAGGGTCGGCATCGTCGCCGGTACCTCACCGAGGGTGATGGTGGATATGGCCCTGCGGCGGGGCCAGCGACCCACCCGGCCATCGTGGTCCAGTACAGGAACGCCATCGGCAGTGCACCAAACGTCGCTCTCTAGTCCCGTTGCCCCAAGACGGACGGCTAGTCGAAAGGCCTCCATGGAGTTCTCCGGAGCGTGGGCCCGGCCGCCGCGATGAGCGAAGAGAATGGGTGTAGAGGTGGACACCCCGCCATCATGGCGGGCAGGGGCGCCTGAGCGGGCGACGCATAGGCTCGTTCTCTATGGGCAATCTCGGAGGCGGTGAACTCCTCGTCATTCTGGTCCTAGGACTGTTGGTCCTCGGACCGGCTCGGCTCGGCGTGGTCGCCCAGCAGATCGGGCGCCTCGTGGGTCAGCTTCGCCGGATGGCGGGTGGTTTCCAGGCGGAACTCCGGGATCTGGTCGATGATCCCTCCATCGAGTCGTTGGCCCGCGAACGTGGGCGACAAGCCGTTGAGGCTTCCCCGGAACCGGTCGTTGAGGCTTCCCCGGAACCGGTCGTTGAAGAAGCCCCGGAATCGGATTTCGATGCCTGAGGTCGGCGGGCGAATGCCTCTAGTCGCTCACCTGGAGGAGCTGCGGACCCGTCTCCTCCGCTCGGTGGCGGCCATCGCGTTGGGGGCCGTGGCCTGTTGGATCCTGTACCCACAAATTCTTGATCTCCTACTCGAGCCGTACTGCCAGATTCGCGACGAACTCGGTGACCAGAGGGCGTTTGGTGACGGTTGCGAACTTTTGGTGACGGACCCCCTCGAGCCATTTTCGGTTCGGATGATGGTGGCGGGCTACGGAGGCGTCGCTCTAGCTATGCCGGTGTTGCTCTGGCAGGTATGGCGCTTCGTGGCACCGGGCCTTTACAAGCGGGAACGTCGTTGGGCGATTCCGTTCGTGGCCAGTGGCGTCGTGCTGTTCGTCGCTGGCTGCTGGTTGGCCTACTGGAGTATTCCCCGGGCACTGGACTTTCTTGTCGGAATCGGTGGTCCAGATCTGGTCAGCGTTTTCTCGCCGGCTCGGTATCTGAGTTTCGTTGTGAAGATGACGCTGGCCTTCGGCATCGGCTTTGAGTTCCCACTTGTCCTGATCTTCCTGCAGTTGGTCGGGGTGATTACCCCGGCTGCCCTGCGGCGTGTTCGCCGGTACGCTGCGGTTGGAATCGTGGCTCTGGTCGCGGTCCTAACTCCTAGTGGGGATCCATTCACCCTGATGGTGTTGTCGGTTCCAATGCTCTTGTTCTACGAAATAGCCATCCTTGTCGGGGTGTTGCGGAACCGCCGGCGGACCGGTTGAGGCCCGAGCGACCGTTCACGCTGGACCGATTCCAGGAGGAGGCCATAGCGGCGATTGATGCAGGTCAGTCGGTCCTAGTGGCGGCCCCAACGTCTAGCGGCAAGACGGTGGCGGCTGAGCACGCAGTTGAGTTGGCCCTAACCGCAGGACAGCGCGCCTTCTACACCGCACCCATTAAGGCTCTGTCCAACCAGAAGTACCGGGATCTGGGACAGATGTTCGGGCATAACAGGGTTGGTCTCATGACCGGCGACCAGGTACTGGCTCCCGAGGCGCCAGTGGTGGTGATGACTACCGAAGTGCTCCGCAACATGCTCTACGCAGGCAGCCATGCCGTGGCTGACCTGGCTTGGGTGGTGTTGGACGAGGTCCACTTCCTTGAAGATCCCTACCGGGGCGCCGTCTGGGAGGAGGTCCTCTTGCACCTGGCGCCGTCAGTCGGGATAGTCGCCCTGTCGGCAACTGTTTCCAACGCAAACGAGTTGGGTGATTGGATTACGTCGGTTCGAGGACCGACCGAGGTGATCGTAGAGACCCGGCGTCCGGTGAGGCTCCGTACCCACTATTTGGTCGCTGAACGGGGCCGTCGAAGCACGGGGCGTCGCCTGCACCGTATGTCAATCCTGGCCAAGGGTGGTAAGCCGAACCGGATAGCTCGACAGTTCGACCTCGATGGCAACCAGGGTTACAAAAGGGGGAGGGGCGGTCGATGGGTTCCCCCTCGTCGAAATGAGGTGTTGGCGGAACTGGACGGAGCGGATCTGCTCCCGGCAATCCACTTCATCTTCAGTCGTGCCGGTTGCGACGAAGCTCGGGACACCATCCTCCGGGACGGCATCGTCCTGAACGACCATCGTCAGGTCGCAGCTGTGGATGCCTACCTGGCCGAACGGTTGAGGCCAGTAGGACCTGAGGACCAGGTGGCGCTCGGTGTAGAGCAGTGGTCGGAAGGACTGCGGCGTGGTATTGCCTCCCATCATGCCGGTCTTGTGCCGTTGTTTAAGGAGATTACTGAGGAGCTATTTGCTGCTGGCCTGGTCAAGTTGGTCTATGCCACCGAGACATTGGCACTAGGGGTCAACCTCCCTGCTCGATCCGTAGTGATCGACCGCCTCACGAAATTCACCGGACAGACCCATGAGGTGCTGACCCCCGGACAGTTCACCCAGTTAACAGGCCGGGCCGGCCGTCGGGGGCTCGACGTTGAGGGCCATGCACTGGTTTGCTGGTCACCGTTTGTTCCCTTCGATCGGGTGGCAGGGCTAGCCGGGAGTCGGGACTTCGTCTTGCACTCGGCGTTTCGGCCCACCTACAACATGGTGGCCAACATGGTCAACGGGCGAACACGTGACGAGGCGATGGACTTGCTGGCCCGATCGTTCGCGCAGTTCCAAGTTGACCGCCGCACGGCGAATCGCCTGCGGCGGACCAGCGAGAAGCGAGGTGAGGCCGAGCGGATCCGTCGCCGCCTTGAGTCTGACGACGCATTTCCCGGACCGGCTTCAACTGGACGACGGGTATCTGTCGCCTTTCTCCGGCCGGGAGACGTGGTGGTCCTAGATGACGGGCGTGCTCACGTAGTCCTCTCGGTGGCCAATCGAGGAGGCGGACGGATCCGCGTCCGGACGATGGATCAGGAGGGCCGGGAGATCCTCCTCGGGGATGGCCATGATGATCGAAGTGATCCTGTTGACGATCCGGACTTGGTCGGACAGGTGGAACTCCCGACACCGTTCCTTCCCGATGACGCCGAGTTCCGCCACCTACTTCGCAATCGTCTCGCCGATTACGCCGCCGACTCGGCAATCAAACCCCGCCCTTCTAGAACCAGCGATGGCCATGATGATGACCGGCGCCAACTGAAGCGACTGGAGCGCGACCTAGTGCGAGAGGCGGCTCGTCCGTCTGACGTGGAGAGTGATCTGACAGCCAGATTCGATGCCGCCTTCGACGTCTTGGCGACTCGCGGCATGGTCAACGGTTGGGCGTTGACTACTCGAGGGGTCCCCCTAACCCAGATCCATAACGAGTCCGATCTGATGGTTGCCGAGGTTCTTGGCGCCAGGCTTCTCGCTGACTTGAGCCCGGCGGTGACCGCTGCTGTGGTGTCGTGTCTGACATACCGTAAGCGGGGCCCAGGCGACCCGTCGACGGTTCAGTTGGGCGGGGAATTCCCGGATCGATACGATCGATTGGTCCATCTGGCCGAGGAGGTTAGAAACGCCGAACAAGGCGCCGGTCTCACCCCACTTGACCCACCTGACCCGGGCTTCGCCCACCGGATTCATGCCTGGGTTGGCGGGGCCGAACTGGCCGAGGTCCTCGACGAGGACTTGCCACCCGGGGAGTTCGTCCGAAACGTGCGTCTGGTAGCCGACCTGCTTCGGCAGGTAGCGGCCACGGCCGACCCCGACATTGCCAAAATTGCCCTCGAGGCGGAAGGCGGGTTGGGTCGCGGGGTGATTGCCCTATCGGAGGGGCGTTTGGGCGCCAACGAGGATCTGGAGTTGGAGGCCTGATGGGTGTGAACCGGAACGAGGACTGGGGGGCACTTGGCATGGTTCCCGAGGACGCCCAGACCGCAGGGTCGAATGCGGACCTGTTGAAGGTCCTAGGCGATCTGAACTCCGCTTCGGTGGTCGTCCTGACCGGAGGGGACCTGTGTCGCACCCTCGGAGGTCGGGGTCGAGCCTGTCCGGGTGGCGAGGCCACCCTGGTCGATATCGATGTGGGAGAGGCACTCGTGGACGGTCGGCTACACCGATTCGTGTCACATTTCGTGGTACGCCCATCGTGGCATCCCGGGCGGTGGTGGGTGGCCGCCAATGCTGCCCACCGGGGGCGCTGGAACCTGGCGCCAAGGGCCCACCCGGGCGACGGTCTGCTTGACGTGTTGGACGCCTCATTGTCATGGGCTCAGGTTCCCGCAGCTTGGCGACGCCTCGGATTGGGTATTCACGTACCACACCCCGATATCCGAGAGGAGCGAACAACGGCTACACAGGTGAGTTTAGATGGGTCCGCTCGCGCCTGGCTAGATGGCAGGCCCATTGGTCGGGTCGACAGACTTTCGTTACGCGTGCAGCCCGGAGCGCTTCGCGTCGCCATCTAAGCGGAGTCTCCGGCTTAGATGGACGGACCGTGGTGCTGGCCCGGTCGGGACTGGCCATGAGTGGTGTGGTTACGCTCGGTGGATGGACGCTTCCGACCGCCAGGCTCCCACCCCAGACGTCGTCGCTGAGGCCCGCAAAAGAGTCTGCGACCGTGTCGACGAGCTGGCCGAAGTGCTTGTTGCCACCTCGCACGCTATTCATGCCGAACCTGAACTGAATTTCGAAGAGCACTTCGCCCACGGTCTACTAACAGGGGTCTTGGCCGACCAGGGCCTGCCGGTGGTGCGCGGCGCCTACGGCCTCGAGACCGCCTTTGAGGCCGAGGCCGGGACGGAGGGGCCCCGGTTGGCGGTGTTGTGTGAGTACGACGCATTGCCCGGTATCGGGCACGCCTGCGGACACAACGTGATTGCCACTGCTGGCCTGGGTGCTGGCCTCGCCGCGGCAGCGGTGGCTGATGAGATGGGTGGTCGGGTCCGGATCCTCGGAACGCCGGCTGAGGAGGGTGGAGGCGGCAAGGTCATCATGGCTGATCGCGGAGCCTTTGAGGACGTGGAGGCGGCAATGATGGTTCACCCCGCCGACGCCGACCTTGAGAACATCACAAGCTTGGCAATCCAGCAGGCACAGGTCGTTTACGAGGGTCGGGCAGCCCACGCCGCTGCGGCGCCCGAACAGGGACTGAACGCCCTCGATGCGATGGTTCTGGGCTACGTGAACGTGGCCGCCTTGCGGCAGCACATTGCCCCCACCGAACGGATCCACGGAATCTTCAATGAGTCCGGCGACAGGGCGAACATCGTTCCTCGGCGGACCACCGCCACGTGGTACGTCCGGTCGCCGAACCGAGCGGGCGTGCGGGCTCTTAAGGAGCGCTTGACGGCTTGTCTGGAGTCGGGTGCTGCGGCGGCAGGGTGCACAGTTGAGTTGAACTGGAATCCCGCGAGTTACGACGAAGTGGTTGACAACCGTGCTCTTTTGGATCGCTACGTAGCCAATGCCGCGCTGTTCGGACGGGAAGTCCTGCCTACGGTCACCCATCAGGTGGTGGGGAGTACCGACATGGGCAATGTGAGTTATCTGGTGCCGGGCATCCATCCCATGATCAAGGTGGCGCCCCACGGTACGGCCATACACACTGAGGATTTCGCCCGCTACGCAGTCCTCGAGGAGGCGGATCGTGCCGTTGTCGATGGTGCTAAGTCAATGGCGTTGACCATGGTGGACTGCTGGGCCGACCCCGCGGTCCTTGACGCAGCCCGTGCGGAGTTCATTGCCATAGAGACCTGATGGGCGGTTCGGGTGTCCGCGCTGGCCGACGGCCCGCGACATAGTTTCAGCCCTCGTGACGACGTACCCCTCAGAGGATTTCAGCACCGTGGAGTCGGACGTCCTTCGTCGCTATTTCACGAATCTCGACCAGCCGGTCTTCGCTCTGGTCAACTTGCCGGAAGTGGTCAAAGGGGCGCTCTTCGCCCGGTATTCCCGGTCCGACAAGAGTCTTCGGCGACTGTTCCTCGATGAGTTCGTCGGGGAACTGGATGTCTCTGGCGACGAGAGCATCGACGCCACCGTTGGACTACGTCGGGCCGAAGAGCTCTACGACAGGGTTTTCTTCGAGTACGGCGACGACAGCGTGGCGCAACTGGGAGGCGTGCATCTGGCCTGTGAACAGGCTTCCAACGTACTGACCAAGATTCTTGAGTGGGGTCGTCTGATGGCCTACCTCGAGCAGTCCACGCGCTACATCGCCTACGACTCGCGACTGGGCGGGCGATACCGCTATTTCCGGGATCCGGAGGTCATGGCTTCCGCTCTGGGCGCCCGCTACATCTCAGACATGGACCGCCTATTCGACGTATACGCCGACATGGTCCGGGAGATGAATGACTACTTTCGGGCTCGAATCCCGAAGTCTCCGACCGATTCGGACTTCGTCTATCGACAGGCGGTGTCAGCCAAGGCCTTTGATGCCGTCCGAGGGCTGTTACCGGCAGCGTCGCTGTCCAATGTTGGCATCTACGGCACGGGGCAGGCCTACGAGGCCCTTCTGGTCCGGATGCGGGCCCATCCGCTACCTGAGGCCAGGGAGTACTCGGCGATGATGCTCACTGAGTTGCGAAAGGTGATTCCTTCGTTCCTGAAGAGGGTTGATCTGCCTGATCGTGGCGACCAGGTGGGGGCGTACGCGGCCGACATCCGCGAACGGTTGGAGGACCTCGCAGAGGACTGGTTTCCGCTGGGCGAGGCGGTCGCCGGTGCCCCCATGGTCGACCTGACTGATTTCGATCCCGATGCCGAGGTGAAGTTGGTGGCCTCGGCCTTGTATCCGATGACCAACCGGTCCGATCGGGAGGTGGAATCCCGGGTTCGGTCGATGACCGTTGAGGAACGCCTGACCGTCCTGCGGGCCATGGTGGGGGAGCGCACCAACCGTCGTCATCGG
Organism: Acidimicrobiaceae bacterium; assembly: GCA_002714485.1. Lineage (GTDB taxonomy): Bacteria > Actinomycetota > Acidimicrobiia > Acidimicrobiales > MedAcidi-G1 > UBA9410. The sequence goes on along the minus strand of PAXM01000063.1, from coordinate 10,495 downwards.
CCTGGTCGAGCCTTGGAGCGGCCCTCGTATCGATTTGACGTCCTTTCGGACTACGGCGCGTTCCGTGATCTCCAGCGTCACCGGATGATGACAATCGACTGGCAGCGGCTCAGCCCCGACCATGGTTACGTCCGACCACCGGAGGTCGACGAGGCCGGGGCTGCAGGCCGGTTCGATTCGGCGATGGAGCGTTCACGAGATCTGCACGACGCACTGCTGGAACCCTTTCCGGATCAGGCCTCCTATGCCGTTTCGTTGGCTTACCGAGTGCGGTACCTGATGCACATGAACGCCCGGGAGGCGATGCACGTTCTGGAGTTACGCTCCACGCCACAGGGACACCCGGCGTACCGGGAGGTGGTCCAGCGGATGCACAATCTGATCGGCGATGTAGCCGGGCACCACGCCATTGCCGAGATGATGCTCTTTGTGGACCACTCATCGGAACCTCAGTTGGAGCGTCTCGATGCCGAGCGGCGGGCAGAGCAGAAACGTGAGGCGAGGGACACGGGGGGCTAGTCGACTCCCTCCAGAAGCCGCTGGTCAACTTACGACAGATGGTTGCCGGCGTCCCATTGATCCTGCCATGACGGCCATCTTGGTGTTCAACTACGTGGCTCGGGTTTGCGATCTCGGAGGACTGATAGACCGGATCTCCGACAAGGGTGGGCCGCATCGGCCGGGAACGTGTCTATGATCCCGCCGCGACACCAAGAAACTCCTTCTCGAGGCACTGATGAGCGATATCGAAAACGAAGATCCCACTGAGGACGATCTGGATGGCGAACCACCTGACGACGCAGTGCTCGATGATGACGAGTTGGATGATGAGTTCGACGAGAGCGAGGTTGCCGATGATGACGCCGAGTCTGGCGACGATGACGATGACGAGGACGAGGAAGGCGCCCGTCCGGCCGGCGATGAGGCATCCGAAGACGAGGACGAGGACGATGATGAAGTCGAGGCCGACCTCGATGCAATCTTGCGCGATCGCATCGCTGCGGACGACGACGAGGAAGACGAGGACGAAGACGAGGCGAGTGTCACTGTCGCGACTCCGGCGCCGTCCCCCGACGGCCTCGTTGAGCGCCAGGAGGACGAACTTCACTGCCCCCACTGCTTTTTACTCGTCCAGGCTGTGGCCGTCGCCGATTCAGGAGAGTGCGGGCACTGTGGGGGGCCCATCTCCTGAGGTTCAGTTGATCCGAGGACAGGTCTGATGGAGGAGTCGGTCCGGGTCGCGGAATTGTCCGACCGCGAGGTCTTGCGGTCTTTAGCTGCAGAAGCCCGGGTGGAGCTTTCCAACAAGAGGGGCGGAGATGTCGTCGAACGTCTGGATCCCCATCGTGCCGATTCCAGAGCCGAGATCGTCAGCGCCGTGGAGGACCCCGCCGCCACGCTGCTTTTGGGCGACATCGACGGAACGCCGGTTGGTTACTGGCTAATGACCCTGCGCACCGTGGTCGACGGCAGCCTGCACGCGACCGTCGAGGAGATATTCGTTCTCCCCGAAGCCCGTTCGGTCGGCGTGGGTGAGGCGATCATCGAAACGCTTTTGGCCGATGCCAGCGAGCGGGGAGCGGCTGCCATCCAATCAATGGCCCTGCCGGGGGACCGTGCCACCAAGAACTTCTTCGAATCCCAAGGGATGGTGGCCCGTTCCATCCTTGTCCACCGCTGGCTGGATGGCCGGTGACGGGTTCAACGCCGGGCCGCCCTGAACTCTGTGTGGGCGCTGTGGTGGTAGACAACGATCGCCTGTTACTGGTCCGGCGGGGTACCGACCCCGAATGTGGTCGATGGTCGGTCCCGGGCGGGCGCGTGGAGGCCGGTGAGACGATGGTTGCGGCGGTGCTACGCGAACTACGCGAGGAAACGGGCTTGGAGGGCATCTGTGGTCCGTTGGTGGGTTGGGTGGAGAGGATGGGAATCGACCACCATTACGTGATCGCTGACTTCCGTGTGGACGTGCTGGCCGACGAGCCACTGATCGCAGGCACGGACGCTGAACTTGCAGCGTGGGTGACTTTCGACCGGTTGGGTGCCACCGACCTGGTGGACGGCCTGGCAACATTCTTGGAGGACAATGGAGTGGTGCCCGAAGGCATCTTCGTCCTCTAGCGACCCTGCCACTTGGGTGGCCGCTTCTCGATGAAGGCCAACGGACCTTCTCTGAAGTCCTCAGATTGAAAGACCCCGCGTGATGCCTCAGTACTGAGGGCGAATGCCTCGTCGTCAACTAGAAGGGCCCCGTCGACGATGACCCGGCGCGATGCACGGACGGCTAGCGGCGCGTTGGCATTGATCTCGGCGGCGAGTTTCAGCGCACAGTCCAGAGCATCGCCGACTTCGACCAGTCGATTCACGACACCATGTCGGTGGGCTGTGACGGCGTCAATTGGCTCGCCGGTCAGGGCCATCTCCATGGCGAGATTGCGGGGAAGGACCCGGGGGAGGCGGATCAGACCACCGGCGTTGGCGATGAGGGAGCGCTTGACTTCAGGAATTCCGAAACATGCCTCAGACCCAGCTACCACGAGATCACAAGAGAGGACAATTTCAAATCCACCAGCTAGGGCGGGACCCTCTACAGCAGCGATTATCGGCTTGGTCCGGTCTCGGCGCACTATGCCGGCGAATCCACCTCGCTCCGTGGTCAGGTGAGCCCGTCCGGCGGCCACCGCCTTTAGATCTGCTCCAGCACAGAACGCTGGTCCGGCTCCCTGGAGAACCCCAATCCAGAGTGCATCGTCTGCTTCGAGCCGGTCGATGCCTGATTCGAGGTCGGCAGCCAACTGCTGATCGACGGCGTTGCGGGCCTCGGGGCGGTCGAGGGTCATCAACGCGACATTTTCCCGGATTTCGAAGTGGACTGCCATTGGTTGACCTTACCGATGGCCGATTAGTTAGGTAGGTCCGGTCTGGATTCGAGGGAGTCGGAGTCTCAGGGCCGGGAGCGGCCCCGTCGGCCACGCGGCGGTGGGGTGGGGTCGATTCCGAAAGCCTTGGCAATGTCGGGCACGCTCATGGAGTGGCGTTTAACGGCTGCTAGCAGTGCCTCGTCGGGCTCGGCGGGCAGTCCCTCGGGCACCACACGGGCACGTACCGGCGACAGGGACACAGCGTCTAGCACGGTGGCCCATCGGTCCTGGCTGGTCTCAGCTGTCAGGCCTGCTGCCGCCAGGCTCGCCAATCGGTCCATCAGTGGAGCGGGCAAGGGTGCGCCTGCCTTGGGTGGACGGGAACTCAGGCGCAATGCTCGGACCACCCGGTCCTCGTCGAGTGCGCTGCTCACGTCGGCCATCCATGCCTGATGCTCGCGATCAACACGCGCAGTCAGACCGCTCCGTATCTGCTCGGCGAGCGCCTTGTTCTCTTCACCTCTGGCCGAATGCTCAGCGGCCACCACGACTGATCGAAGGTCGCGCAGGTCGATGTCATCGATGCCGTTGAGTGCGGCCTCGGCTCGATCCTGCCAGTCAGCGGTGCGTAGCGAGGGGTGGATCCGTTCGGCCAACTTAAGGAGTAGGGGAGCGGGGATGGGAGGCTCGCCGATTGACTCGGCAGCCTTGTTCTGTACTTCTATGGCGGTTCGCACGCCCGGGATGCCGTCTCGCAGGAGGATCTGGGCCAATAACTGCTGATCCTCGGGCAAGGCGGCTAGCGCAGCCTTACGGTGAGTTCGACGGGGTCGCAGGCGCTTGGGTGTCGCCTTACCGGTTTCGGTGGCCGGTCGGTTCCTGGGACGGCGCTCGGATCGCTTCCGGTCGGTGCTGCGTTCCTCCCTTCCACCAGGTCGGCCGTCGCCTCGGCTGCGGGGCCGTCGATCGCCTTCCTTACTTTGCGGCCCACTCTGGCGACCTTTGCCACGTCGCTCATCCCTGCGTCGGTCGCCCCCTCGTCCACCCCGCCGATCTCGACCACGGCTGGGTTCGTCGTCGTCCCGACGGCGGCCTCGTTTCCCGGTTAGGCGGGTCGTGACTAGGGGCTCTTCGCGTCCTGACCCCAGCATCTCAATCAACTCAGGAGCTTGACGCTCATCCTTGCCGGGAAGTACAGAAGTCACTTCGATCCCGTCCATGAACTGCTCGAACTCCACTCGGAGGATGTCACCCACCGAGGAGCCGCCAGGTACGAGGTCGGCCTGGACCGAACCCTTTGGCTGTCGTGCGCCGGCAGCCCGCCATGTCCAGTCACCGTCCTCGCGTGTACTGGTGAGCTCGATTTCCATCCGGGGCATGGACAAGAACGCTAGCCGTCCGACCAACCGATCCGACTGGGCCCCGACGACCTCTAGCCGGAAGAGCAAATTCCCACCAGATGTCGTAGATCGGCCCTGGGGCACATCTGACGGCCCGTCAGACCTTGTTGTAGGGTCCTCCGATACTGACCGGAGGGGTCGTTATATCCGTGCCGCCTGATGGCGGCTCTAGGGGGGGAATAGGTCAATGAAGGTACGACTGTGGCTAATGGTCCCAGTGCTAGCCGTGTTCGCGTTGTTGGCTGGTGCTTGTGGGGGAGGGGAGGACACGTCCTCCTCGGGTGAGAGTGTGTCGGCTACAACCACCGCTGCAGCCCCGACCGAGAGTGGCAGTGATTCCTACAGTGCCAGTGATGCCGACACTGGCAGTGCCGAGTCGACGACCACCGGGGCGCCAGCCACCACGGCCGCGCCCGCTAGTGGAGAGAGCGAGTCATCGACAGATGATCCAGTCGAGGATGAGGCATCAGATGCGACCCACCTCGGTGACGGTTCGTTGGGCTACGTACACGTCGAGCCCGGTGAGGACATCCAGATCCGTTCGCTGAACGCGATCTCCGGCGATGTGGCCTTCCTAGGCCTCCCGAATGAGCGCGCAGTTCGCGCGGTTACCGGATTGTCGGGCACCACCAACGGTGGAGACTTCGGGAAGATCAAGGGGTTCCTGGTGAACGTCGGTACGGGACTCGATGACCTCTGCTCGGCTGATGGTGGTGCCGCTGCGGCGCAGATGATCGTGGCTGACGAAGACGTGGTCGGGGTGATCGGTACCAGTTGTTCGGGTGCCGCTGCGGCAGCCTCTCCGTTGATCAGCGAGGCCGGGATGGTGATGATTTCACCATCCAACACCAGTCCGTCGCTGACCAGTGACCTGGCAGGTACGGCCGGGGAGAACTACTACCCCGGCTACTACCGAACTGCCCACAATGACCTATTCCAGGGGGCCGCTGCGGCCGGGTTTGCTCTCGACGTGCTCGGCGTCACCACGGCTGCAGCCATCCACGACGGTGACCCGTACACCCAGGGCCTAGCCCGGGCGTTCGCCGACGCCTTCGAGGCCGGTGGAGGGACGATGACAGCGTTCACGGCGGTCAACAAGGGTGACTCTGACATGGTGCCGGTCCTGACTGAGGTGGCTGCGGGATCACCCGAGATGTTGTTCTTTCCGATCTTCCAACCAGAGGGCGACTTCATCGTCCAACAGGTCGGAGACGTGGCGGGTATGGAGGGCATCACGCTCATGGCTGCTGACGGTTTGATGGTCAGCAACTTCATGGAGTTATCCGAATCCGAAGGGTTGTACTTCTCGGGCCCGGATCTGCGCTACGGCAACAATCGGAACCAGAGCGTCATCGTGGGAAGCCCGGATGCCTTCGTCTCGGGCTATGTCATGAGCTATGGCGAAAAGCCGTCGGCGGCGTTCTGGGCACACGCCTATGACGCCACGACGCTCCTGCTGGAGGCAATTGATGCGGCGAGTTACGTCGACGAAGACGGGGCGTTGGTCATCGACCGGGCCGGGGTGCGTGAGTGGCTTAACGGTGTGACCGACTACGAGGGGATGATCGGAACTCTGTCGTGCGATGAGTTCGGTGACTGTGGATCGCAGAAGATCACGGTGATCGGTCACGCTGATTCCGGGGACACCGAGGCATCGTTGGCCAACGTGATTTACGAGTACTCGCCTGCTGGTGCCTTCCAAGTCGGCCCAGTACTTCCCGTCCAAGAGCCGCTGACGGCTTCTTGGCGGGGTGTTACGGAGGACTCGATCCATATAGCGGCGACCACCATCGATTTTGATTGGCTGGTCGAGAGAGGCTTCTCTCCCAATGGCTGGGGTGATCAGACGCTGGTGTGGGAGTCCGTGGTGGCCGACCTAAATGACCGCGGCGGCATCAACGGCCGGCAGGTCGTGCTCGACGCGGTGCGTCCGTACAGCGCTATACCCGGTATGGGCATCAGCGCCGACGCCGTCTGCCTGGAGGTGGCCGGCGACTTCGAAACCTTCGCCGTCCTCGGTGGCTTCGTGGGCCCAGCCGAGATTTCCAACATCTGCATTCCTGGCCAGCAGGAGACCATCCTCGTTGGAGGACGTGTGAACACCGAACGTCTCGGGCAAGTCACCGCACCGTGGCTGGAGAACGGCACGGCTAAGGAGCGTCGNATGTCNATGTACCTGACGCTGCTNGACCAGAANGGCTACCTCGATGGCAAGAAGGNTGCCATCGTCGGAGCCACNGCGAGTCAGGAGGCCTATGACACCGGGGTNGCAACCCTGAACNCCCTTGGTGTCGACGTGGTGCTCGAAGCCATCAGCGAGATCACGGTGGGGGACACCGAGGCCGAAGACGCCTGGTGGGAGGTCATATCCGAGCGGGTCCGCACATCGGGAGCCGACGCGGTGGTATTCGCCGGTGGTGACCGGGCCGGTTTCCGTGGCCTGTTCTGGGCCGGCGTCGACGTTGAGTACTTCCCGTACAACAACGAGTCCCTGACCTCGCTAAGCAATGTCACTCCCGAGATGGTGGATGGTGCGGTTACGTTGACCGGCCTGACCGAGCAGGAACAGCTTGAGCAGGACGAGATNCAGGAACTATGCATTAAGCCGTTCCAGGCCCGACATCCCGAGATTGANATCGGGTCGCCGGACACGCATGAGGATGGGGTCGAGAAGTGGTGGCGCTCGGTCATGAGTCACTGCAACGAACTACGGCTATTCGAGCTNATTGCCAGCAAGGCGGGTGCGAACCTGACCCATGACTCGTTCCGGGAGGCGGCGGCCTCTATGCCACAGTTCAAACTGCCGTTGCAGCCTTTCGCCTCCCTNGGGCCGAGCAAGTTCGATGCCGGTGATTCGTTCCGGCTNTCGGCCTTCGCCGATAACGGCACGGACGCTGGCGACATAGTGCCCCTGACCGACATCNTGGACGGNACCCCGTAGGAAGGCGTCTCACTGTGTGAGGCGGAGCCCCGGAGGCCGGGTAAAAGCCCGGTTGGCCGGGGCTCTGCCGCGTCCGGGCCGCGTGGGCCTGCAGAAGGTCATGGTTTGTTNGGTTAGCGCTTAGATNGNCGTGTCAACGATTAGATCAGCGCTACTCACCTATAGGGGATCCGTTCGGACCAATACTCGATGTGTCAAGATAATGGAGATTATCTATTACTAATATAGGGAGGGTGGATCAATGAGTTACCGGAACTTGCCGCCCAACGAGGATATGCCAGCCATCTTCCATGAATGGCTGGCATGGTTGCCGCTATACGAGGACAAACCGCCGCACACCGTTCGTGCCTACGGGCAAGGCGTCCGACGCGTACTCTCGTTCGCTGAGATCCCCCCGCAGTCGTTCCGCGCCGACAGCCTCGACCAAGCCACCCTGACCGACACCGTACGTGCGATGCGGGCTGCGACGGATGTCTCAAAGTCGACGATTAACCAGACTCTGGCTGCTCTCAAGTCGTTCTTTGACTACTGCATCGCCGATCGACTGGTGACNGAGGTGCCTGACATCGCCCGNATCCGCAAGGTTGCCAAACTCGACGTACCCCAAATCGACCCTGAGTACTACCGACCGGCCGAGATCCGAGAACTTTACGAGGAGGCACGAAACCCGCCAGCGTCTCAAGATAACGGTGCTCCACGNGGGGCCCGAGTCCGGTGGCCAGCCCGGGACCTAGCAATGTGTTCGTTCTTGGCNGTCTTGGGGCTTNGGTCCGCAGAAATAGTGGACGCCAACNNCGATTGGATAAGTAGAGAGCGCTTGATCGATGCGGACGACCAGGCCACTTGGATGCTCCATGTGGTTGGTAAGGGTCGCAGGATACGACGACTNCCNNTATCGGAAGAACTGGTGGCCGTGAACGAANGGTGGCAGGTCGANCGGGCCGAACGGTTCGGGCCCACNGCTCCTGCAGCTCCCCTGTTCGCAACCAACGACGGNGCACGCTTTACCTACCAGCGCCTGCGGTACTNGTTGCGTCTACTGAACCGGGAGGCTGGGCTCCGCGATAGGTCGTTGCACTCTCTGCGCCANACAGCCGGNGTACAACTGGCATCNGACGGNGTCCCCATGAACGTGATCCAGAGTCTNCTTGGGCATGCCACNATCACCACTACGGGTATCTACACCGAACTAGCNGGTGGNCAGCTGGTGGGCGTCCTAGAGCAGTCCGGTGCCAACATGCTGTTGGCGGAGGCCCTTACGGGGACCCAGTCTGGCTCAGGAATAGGACGATGAGCGAAACCACTCCCCCGCTGGCGTCCATAAAGGCCCGGCTCCTGGTGGCCGTCCCCGGGCTACTTGATCCGAACTTCCGACGGACGGTNGTCCTGATCCTCGANCACAACGACGACGGGGCACTTGGNTTGGTNCTCAACCGNNCCCGCCTCGTGGGTGGCGCCGAGGCAGTNCCNCANTGGGCNGATCGGCTGGCTTGGCCATCNAANCTNCACGAGGGTGGNCCGGTATCGACCGNCTCNATCATCGGTCTAGGNCTAGGTCCNGNTGAGCCCGTTGACGGGATCAGNCCACTACTNGGACGCCTGGGTGTGGTCGACCTGCACCGGGANCCCATNGACCTTCCNGGCGTCGAGGANGTTCGCCTCTTCTCTGGTTACGCCGGGTGGACCGCAGGGCAGTTGGAGACTGAAGTGNCCGCNGGAGGATGGATCGTGGTCGACGCNAGCGAGGAGGACGCCCGGACGGCCGATCCCGAAGGGCTNTGGCGGATCGTCCTAGCCCGACAGGGCGGAATGGTGGCGCTCCTCGGNGANTACCCCGATGAGCCNAGCCTCAACTGAGAGTCGTCCGGGTCAGGTNGCTCCNNCNGGTCGNTGTAGNANCCGACCAGTGGGCCTCGGGGTAANCATTGGNGGGTCGAAGACCGGACACGGNCTTNGNTGGGCACCTCGNTCAAGTAGGGCCACNAGNACNNCGGCTAGGGCCCGGGTGTCACCCANGGCACGGTGAGCGTCATCAAGCGGCACACCGAGCGAGGCAGCCAATTTCTCCAGTTTTCCGGGCAGCCCGATGGCACGGGCCATTGGAAGAGTGTCNACCGCGTAGAGATCCAACNNTCCGAANCCGGCACGGCTCCANTCCGNAGCTAGGAAGCCCACGTCGAAGTTTTTGTTGTGGGCNACCGGGATATGTCCTGACAGGCGGTCAGCAAGGTCGCCGGCAATCTCCCCGAACTGGGGTGCATCAGACAGCCACTCGGCCTGGATGCCGTGGATATCGNCCCGTCCGACATCTGTNGTTCCAGGATTGACCANGGTTGTCCACTCCTCCCCCACCGGCGTTCCATCGGCTTCCGTCAGNACTACTGCGATCTCAATGACGTGGCCCACCTTGGGATCGAGTCGAGTCGTCTCGACGTCGAAGCAGGCAAAGGTGGACACGGAGCGACGGTACTCGCCGGGTGAGACTCCACTGGATTCCTACGCCCTACGCTCCGCTGATGCATGAGCCCAAGGCTGCNGCGGCGACCTTCNCCGAGGACGAGTTGGCCNAATTGGGAGNGAACTCAGTAGANCGCGCCGNTATCCAGCGTCGGACCTTGCGAACTTTGATGGGTGGAATAGTCCCCGGCGGGGCAGCGATGAGTAGTGCGTACAGCTCGGCGGCCATTCTCGGAGAAGAGTTGACCAGCAATCAATTACTCGGAGGAATCGCTGCCTCCGGCCTGACGACAGGCGCGGCGATAACGGCCATCCCACTCGCCCGAGTCATGGCACGACGAGGGCGACGAGTGGGCATTGCTGGCGGATATGCCATTGCCGGCATAGGCGCACTCGCCTGTCTGCTGGCCGCTCAGATCGGGTGGTACCCGCTCCTCGTGCTTGGAATGCTCTCGGTGGGTATGGGCTATGCATCGAACATGGCGGCCCGGTTCGCCTCAGCCGACCTTGCTGATGAGCCGGGATCTGCGATTGGGATGTTGATCTGGGCTTCGACTTTCGGATCGGTCCTTGGCCCGTTGCTTGGATTTGGTCCACTTCGATCCTTGGCCACTCGGATGGGGCTGCATGAACTGGCCGGCCCCTACCTCTTGTCAGTCCTCCTCTTTGGCCTTGCTGCCCTGGCCGTTCACCTGTTTCTACGGCCGGACCCACTGGTGGTTGCTGGGGGTCTCGGGAAGATCCAGGAGCGTCAATCACTACGTTCCTTCATCCGTCCGATTGCGGGCTCGTCGGATGGACGACTCGCAGTTGGATCGATGGTCGTGGGGCACGTA
>PAXM01000060.1 GCA_002714485.1 Acidimicrobiaceae bacterium | reverse complement strand
CACCTGGGGGATGGGGTACAGCACGATCCGTAGGCGATCGTCGTCGACGTGCTCGATCAAACTGGCGAAGTGCCGAAACAGCCCCTCCTCGGAAGGATCCTTGAAGTAAAAGGGTGGAAGCACCATGCAGGCCCGACACCCCAAGTCCACGGCGTGTCGGGTCAGGTGGACGGTGCCCGGAAGGTTGGGCAGGCCGGTCCCCACCACCAAGACGCCGGGGTCGATGCCGCCGTCCACGAGGGCCTCCAGGGCCGTGGTTCGCTCCCTGGTGGCCACCGACAGGGCCTCGCCGGTGGTGCCGAAGGCGGCCAGGCCAACGCAACCATCGTCGAGCAGGCGGTGGGCATGGGCCACGTACCGCTCGTGGGCCACCGACCGGTCGAACTCGAAGGGCGTCAGTATCGGCGCCACCACACCATTCGGTAGCAACGACTCGTGCTGATCTCCCATCGACGCCCCTCCACTCGGTCGTAGTCTGGACGCTGATCGTGACACAGCCGGGCGTAGCCTGCGTCGATGGCCCTATCGCCCAAGCTCTCCCCCACCGCACCCGATGCGACAGGGGAAACCGACGTCCGGGCCGACCTGCGAAGCGACACCGTCACCCGGGCCACGCCGGCCATGCGCAAGGCCATGGCGGACGCCCCCGTCGGTGACGACGTCTACGACGAGGACCCGATGGTCAACGCCCTCCAAGACCGGATGGCCGAGTTGGCCGGCAAGGAGGCCGGCCTCTACCTCTCGTCGGGCACCCAATCGAACCTCGCTGCGGTGCTCAGCCACTGTGGACGCGGTGACGAGTACCTGATCGGCCGCACCTCCCACGTCCTGGTCAACGAGGCCGGTGGCGCCGCAGTCCTGGGCAGCGTCGTGCCATGGCCCATCGAGGTCGACGAGACCAACCAATTCTCGGCTGAGGACGTCCGAGCCGCCGTGAAGGAGCCGGACCCACACCATCCCGTCACCACCCTGCTGAGCCTTGAGAACACGGTGAACGGCCACGTCCAATCGGTCGACCACGTGGCCTCCCTGGCGTCGGCAGCCCACGACTGCGGCCTNGCCGTGCACCTCGACGGTGCCCGACTATTCAACGCGGCCATCTCCGANGGCGTNGGCATCNNCGCNTACGCCANCCACGTCGACACGGTGTCGCTTTGTCTTTCCAAGGGCCTGGGTGCCCCTGTGGGCAGCGTGCTGGTNGGNGACCGGGACACCATCGGTCGGGCATACCGCATCCGCAAGATGCTGGGCGGCGGGATGCGTCAGGCTGGCCATCTGGCCGCTGCCGGCCTCCACGCAGTCGACCACCACGTGGAACGCTTGGCCGANGACCACGCCCGNGCCACACGCATCGCCGACGGCCTAGCTCCACTGGGACCGGCGGCCGGTCTCGACGTCGTGCTGGCTACCAACATGCTGTGGATCACCCCGCCGACCGAGGTCCACGGTGCGCTGGTCGACCACCTCAAGGAGGACGGGATCCTGGCCACCTACTGGGCCCCCACCATGCGGTTCGTCACCCACCTCGACGTGGACGACGACCAGGCCGACCACGTCGTGGACTCCTTCCGTCGATTTTTTGAACGGGTCTGAATCGGCCCCATAGCGGGTCCACCAGTAGCCTCCGCNAACGGGCGGTTCCTTCNCGATCAATCGCCGGAGGATGCAGGACATGGCTGGATCACACNAGGGCCAGGTCGTCGTCGTCACCGGTGCCGGCAANGGCATCGGCCGAGCGATCGCCGAACGGTTCGCTGGCGCCGGCGCCCACGTCGCCGTCAACGACNTCGACGGCGACCGGGTGGCCAAGGTCGTGTCCGGGATNACCGCAACTGGGGGGTCAGCCATCGGCACCCCGGCCGACGTGTCCGACTCCATCCANGTGGGCGCCATGTTCGACGCCGTCGTCGAAGCGTGGGACACCGTCGACGTACTCGTCAACAATGCCGGCATGGTCAGCCCGATGCTCCACTTCTTCGAGGCCGACGAGGCCTGGTGGCGCCGCATCATCGACGTGAACCTGACCGGCCACTTCCTGTGCTCCCACCGGGCGGCCCGGATCATGGCCGCGGCCGGCCACGGCGTCATCATCAACATGTCGTCGGGCGGTGCCACCCGGGCCCATCGGGCGTTCACCGCCTACGACGCCTCCAAGGGCGGCATCGAGGCCCTCACCCGNGCCATGGCGCTAGACCTCGGCCCCTACGGCATCCGGGTGTGCGCCCTGATGCCCGGCTCGATCGACACCGAGGGCATGGACGAGGCNGCGCGCCTCCTGCGGGGCGAGAACATCCCNATGGGTCGCCCCGGCGAGCCCGACGACATGGCCGGTCCAGCTCTGTTCNTNGCCTCGGACGACGCCCGCTACATCACCGGCGACGTCATCAAGGTGGACGGTGGNATGCTGTCCCAGCAGCGNTCGGCCACCGTGGACATCATGCCGCCCAGCGACTTCCCGACNCTCGAGCANGTGCTCGAGGGCGACTGAGGTCCTGACGATGGCCATGCGCATCGGCGCCGACGTCGGCGGCACGTTCACCGACGTGGTCTTGGAGGTNGACGACGACAACAGCACGTCCGGACCGAAAATGTTCTCCACCAAGGTCCTNACCANNTACGAAGCCCCNGANCAGGGNATCCTCGACGGGGTCCGAACCGTGGCTGCCGAGGCGGGCGCCAACNTNGCCGACTTGGACACGTTCATACACGGCACCACGCTGGCAACCAACGCCCTGATCTCCCGGACCGGGGCCCGTACGGCACTGGTGACCACCGATGGCTTCCGCGACACCATCGAGATGCGGACCGAAAGTCGCTTCGAGCAGTACGACCTNAACCTGGTGCTGCCCGCCCCGCTGATACAGCGCAGCGACCGCCACGTCCTACGGGAGCGCCTGGCCGCCGANGGGACCGTNCTCCGCCCGTTCGACGAGGAAGANGCCCGCGNNCTGGTCGAGGCACTNGCCGANCGGCCGGACGACGAGGCCTACGAAGCAGTNGCCGTGGGCTTCATCCACGCCTATGTGGATGGCACCCACGAACGCCGCTTCCGAGANCTGCTNNTGGANCGGCTCCCCGACGTGGCGGTGTCGATCTCGTCGGAGGTAGCGCCCCAGATGCGGGAGTTCGAGCGNTTCAACACGGCGTGCACCAACGCCTACCTGCAGCCGCTCATGGCTACCTACCTGCACCGCCTAGCCGACGACCTGGCCGCCACCGGTGCCCGATGCCCGGTCTACCTCATCCACTCGGGTGGCGGACTNGTCAGCGTCGANACGGCAGCCCGGTTCCCCGTGCGCCTCGTGGAGTCAGGACCGGCCGGTGGGGCGATCTTCGCTGCCGACATCGCAGCCCGCCATGGACTCNACCGGGTGCTCTCCTACGACATGGGCGGCACNACGGCCAAGATCTGCCTNATCGAGGACCACACGCCCCGAACAGCCAAGACCTTCGANGTGGCNCGNACCCACCGNTTCACCNNNGGNAGCGGNATGCCCATCNCCATCCCNGTCATCGAGATGATNGAGATCGGNGCCGGNGGCGGNTCNNTCGCCACNGTNGACNNNCTNGGCCAGATCCGGGTNGGACCCCTNAGNGCCGGNNCCGANCCNGGNCCNGCNNCCTACGGNCTNNGNGGNACCGAACCNACNGTNANCGACGCCAACCTGGTGCTNGGNCGCCTGTCNGCCGANACNTTCGGTGCNCCCGNCNTCGANTTGGANGNCGNNGCGGCTCGNANNGCNCTGGATCGNNTNGATCGNCGANNNACTGGACNTNGANNCCANNACNGCNGCNNTNGGNGTNGCCGAGGTGGTNGACGAGAACATGGCCAACGCAGCCCGNGTNCACGCNGTGGANAANGGCAAGGACGTAGCCGCCTTCACCATGATCGCNTTCGGCGGCGGNGCTCCCCTCCATGCCGGCCGATTNTGCGAGAAGTTGGGCGTGGACGAACTGNTGGTGCCGCCCGGTGCCAGCGTGGGGTCGGCCATTGGCTTCCTCCGAGCTCCGTTTGCCTACGAGGCGCTCCGCAGCCACCACACCCCGGTCGGTGCCTTCGACCACGGCGCCGTCAATCAGATGCTCGCCGAACTGGCCAACGAGGCCCGTTCATTCGTAAATGGGGCCATCGCTTCGACTGGCACCAATCCCTCCGACGTCTCCCTCGAAGTCGAGCGCTGGGCATACATGCGCTACGCCGGTCAGGGCTGGGAAATCCCCGTTCCAGTCGACGAGGCTTCATTCGACCTGATGGGCGGAGAACTCTTGGCCAACCGATTCGAGAAGGCCTACGAAGAGTTCTTCGGTCGCGCTATCAGCGGGCTGGCAATCGAGGCCATCGGCTGGTCAGTGCGGGTCGCCACCCCACGACCTCCTGTCACCCGGGTCAAGCGCATCGGCGCTGCGCGTGACGTCAACTCTGAGCGCACCCGCACCCTTCACGACCCGGTCACATACGGAACCGTCGAGGCGACCGTGGTAGCACGCGACTCCTTGGTCGCCGGCGACCGACTGGTTGGCCCAGCCATCGTGATCGAGACCCAGACCACGACCATCCTGTCGCCGCGCCAGCAGGCCGTGATGCAATCCGACGGCTGCCTGCTGATCACCCGGACCAGCACCGAGACACAGTCAGGAACAGGCAGGCCATGAGCGAACTCCGCAATCAGGTGATGTGGAACCGCCTGATCTCCATCGTCGAGGAGCAGGCTCTAGCACTGGTGCGTACCGCCTTCTCAACCAGNGTGCGCGAAGCCGGTGACCTTTCAGCTGGCGTGTATGACACTCGGGGCCGCATGATCGCCCAGGCGGTGACCGGNACCCCGGGCCACGTCAACACCATGGCCGCTGCNGTCGTCAATTTCATCGAGGACATCGGACCCCACCGGATCCATGAAGGCGACTCGTACATCACCAACGACCCGTGGAAGGGCACAGGCCACCTCCATGATTTCACTCTCGTCAACCCAGTTTTCCGCAAAGGGACGTTGATCGGCTTCTTTGCCTGCACCGCCCATGTGGTCGACGTCGGCGGCCGAGGCTTCGGACCCGACGCCACCGAGGTGTACGAGGAGGGTTTGTATGTCCCGATCATGAAGTTCGCCAGCCGTGGCGTAGTCAACGAGGACCTTCTCAACATCGTGCGCCACAATGTGCGCGAAGCTGGCCAGGTTGTCGGCGACCTTTACTCCCTGTCGGGCTGCAACGACACCGGGGCCCACCGCCTCCACGCCATGTTCGATGAGTTCGGTATCGACGATCTCGAGGATTTGGCCGAGTTCATCTTCGACAGAACGGCGGTCGCCACCCACGAAAGGATCACCGCCCTGCCGCCCGGGACCTACGCCAACACGATGCGTGTCGACGGCTACAACGAGACCATCGATCTGGCTGTCACTCTCACCGTGACCAAAGAAGACATTCACGCCGATTTCGCCGGTACATCACCAGCGTGCGCCAACGGGGTCAACGTGCCCCTCACCTATGCCCACGCCTACTTCTCGTACGCCATGCTCGTAGCCCTCGCCCCTGAGATGCCGTCCAACTGGGCGTCTCTGGCCGCCTTCACGGTCAGTGCCCCCGAGGGCTGCATCCTCAATGCAAGGCATCCACAGCCGGTTGCGGTTCGACACGTCACCGGGCACTTCGTGACCGACTTATGCCTCGGCGCCATCGCCGAAGCCCTGCCGGATGTGATTCCGGCCGAGGGGTCCGGTGCCACTTGGAACTTCCAGGTCAGTGCCCGTGCTTCGGACCCCGCCTCCGGCCTGCCACCCCGAGAAGTACTTATGTTCAACAGCGGCGGCACGGGCGCGCGCCCGGCCCTCGACGGCATGAACTCGACAGCCTTTCCTAGCGGAGTTCGCACGATGACCGCTGAGGCAACCGAACAGGCTGGACCGGTCATTGTTTGGCGAAAAGAACTTCGTCCAGGTTCGGGTGGCGCAGGCCGCCAAAGAGGCGGACTGGGCCAGGTCGTCGAGATCGGACCGGCCGAGGGCTACGACATCTCTATTTCATGCATGTTTGACCGGGTCGCCAACCCGGCTCGAGGTCGTCGCGGCGGCTCCGATGGGGCACCGGGTGTCGTGCACCTCGACGACGACACACCGTTTGACGCCAAGGGCAAGCAGCCTGTGCCACCAGGCCGAACGCTGGTGCTGGAACTGCCGGGAGGCGGTGGCCTCGGCGACCCATCCGAACGCGATCCCGACGCCATCGACGACGACCGGACGCAGGGCTACGTGACGTGACCGGGCGCGGTCGCGGCGGAGGACCACGTGAGGCCGCCTACGACACGGTGATCGTGGGCGGCGCCGTCATGGGTAGCTCGCTTGCCTATTGGCTCTCGGAGAATCCCGACTACGACGGGACCGTTCTGGTCGTCGAGATGGACTCCACCTACGAACGGGCCTCCACCACGCTGTCGGAGGCCAGCGTCCGACACCAGTTCTCCGAGCCAGTCAACATTCGCCTATCGATGTTCGCTACCGAGTTCATCGCCGAGTTCCACGAACACGTCCAGGTGGACGGCGAGTCCCCGGACCTCGGGTTCCGGGACACCGGATACCTGTTCTTGGCCACCGACGACGGCATGGACGTGCTACGAGAGAACCATGAGGCACAGCGTTCGTGCGGAGCCGAGGTGGCCCTGCTATCACCCGGGGAGTTGGCCGACCGGTTCGAGTACATGCACATCGACGATCTGGCCGGTGCCAGCCTCGGCCTCCGCAACGAGGGCACGCTAGACGCCTACTCGTTGATGCGAGGCTTCCAGCAGCGAGCCCGCCACAATGGCGTGGAGTACGCCACCGACCGGGTCGTTGGGCTACGCACCACCCCGACCCGGAACTGGGTCACCCACGTGGAGATGGCCTCGGGAGCCGTGGTGGCCTGCGACCGCGTGGTCAACTGCACCGGCCCGAGGGCCCGTTGGATGGCCGACCTGGTCGACCTTGCGCTACCCGTCGAGCCCAGGATCCGGGGCGCCTGGGTGTTCGACTGCCGAACTCCCTTGCACGGAACGACCCTGCCGCTCACCATCGACACCACCGGGATGCACGTGCGAACCGAGCCTCCCCACTACCTGGCCGGCATGCCACCCGTCGACGACATCGCGGTGGACCCGGAGGACTTCGCCGTCCGCGAGGCCGAATGGGAGGACCATATCTGGCCGGCTCTGGTGCACCGGATCCCGGCCTTTGAGCGCATTGGGGTGACCCACCGGTGGGTCGGGCACTACGCCTACAACACGTTGGACCACAACGCCGTGGTCGGTCCAGCCGGCGCGGTGCCCAACTTCTACTTCTGCAACGGGTTCAGCGGCCACGGCCTTCAGCAGAGCGCCGGGGTGGGCCGGGCACTCAACGAACTCATCACCTACAACGAGTACCGCACCATCGACCTGTCGCAGATGGGCCACGACCGCATCGTGGCCGGAGAACCCTTTCTAGAAAGAGCCATCATCTAAGCCCGACTGCAGCCGGGTTGGACCACCCGGGCGCAACCATATTGAGGGTAAGGACACTGGCAGATCCCAACTCGTCTTCGATCTCATGGAATGCGAATGAGATCGCGTGCCCGACGATCCTCTATTCGTTGTGGCCACAGCGACAGGCGTACTCGGTGACGATCACTTCGAAAGTCGGTTCCTCCGCCGCGCCTAGACGACTGGAGCAAAAGCCCGTGTGACGAAGTATCGAGATCTCCTTTGCCAACTTGACTGCATCAGCCAAGCCGGCCAATCAAGGCAGGCGAAGTTGGCTGGAGCCGACGATTGACGGAAGGGCAAGGGGATGGATCGGCCCCGGCTCCCCTTCGCATACTGCCGGGATCGCGTTGACGATTCGGTTGGCAGCCAGAGTGTTGCCTCCGGCTGCCGCGCCCGGATCTGACGCATCTTCACCGTGGACCGAGACGGTCAGATTCGGCCTACCGGTGATCACGACGCGGTGAAGTCCACCATCGACACTGGACTGAGGCCAGTCAGGCGCACAACCATCGTCGATCCTGGTTACGTGCTCTGCTACCAGGACTGGCCGTCCGCCTATGACTCCGTTCACCTCGAAGCGAAAGGCACCCTGCGTCCCAGATTCAAATTCGCCCATTCCGTCCACGTGCACGGTTCGTTCGAGAGCTCGACGGTCCGTGTTGGTGGTGATCGAATCCAACTTGAGGTCTAGGCCTTCGGCCAATACCCGGATCATTGGGGCCCAGACTGTCATCAGCCCGTATTCGCTCAGTATGGGAGTTGGGTAGTCGAGCGGGTGGCCAAAGCCGCAGAGGTCCCGAACCGCCTGAGGCTGGTCATAGCCGGCGTAGTTAGCGATCTCTTGGGCCCGTACTTCCGTGATGTCGGCACAGACCCCGGTCAGGAGTAGCGGCAGGATGTCAAGGATCCAGCCAGGGTCAATGCCCGACACCAAGATCGAGCTGTCGCCTTCAAGGCAAGCCTTGACCACGCGAGACCGGAGTGGTTCCGGCGCCGACGGTGGATGGAGCAAACCATGGAATGCCGTCGAGACGACGTCGGTGCCGGAAGCAAGCACCCGTTCCACCTCCTCTAGGGAGGCTTCAGGACGAAAGTCGGCGTTCACGGCGTAGACCACGGCGTCAACGTCGTCAGCCTCGGCAATCCGAACCTCGTCGGTTGCCTCGATCCCCAAGGTCCCTATCCCAGCTAGAGCACCGGCGTCGACACCAACCTTGTCAGGGTCGGCAACGACCACGCCGACCAGTTCCAACCCGTGGTGTGCGACAACGGCCCGAATCGCCGGCCGGCCCACGTTTCCGGTACCCCACACCACCACCTTGAGCGCCACAACAGACCTCAGGCAGAAGTCCGGGGGATTCCGTGATACGGCGATCCGGCTTCCCGGAAGGCACCGTAGAGATCGAAGAACTCTTGACCGAACGGGTTTGCGCCGCGAAGGGGCATGGCTGCTCGCACCACCGTGAAGTCGAGGGGAGCTAGTTCGGCTGCCTGATCGAAGTGGGAGTCAGCAACGTCGGATAGGCCGGCTCGGCGGGCATGTGCGGCGAGCCTGAAGTGGAGTCGAGCTTCCACCTCGTCGGTGGTCAGATCGGCCACGGTGTGACTTGCATCGGTGGGAACCTGGCTGTCGCCGACCCATGCTCGTACGAGTTCGAAATGGTCTTCGCGGTGGATGCCGGTCACCTCGGCGAAGGTGTCGGTACCGAACTCTGCTGCATTCGGCCTGACGATCTGATCCTCTTCGTCTACCCAGACGACGGTTGGCACGTTGCTTATTGCGTACAACTCGGTGAGGTGGTGATCGGCATCGACCAGGACCGGGTAGGAAACCTCTTTAGCGAGCTCTTTGAGAGCATCGACGTTTTCGTCGATAGCTACCGCAATGACCGTGAAACCTGTGTCGCCCAGTTCGTCTTGCAGCACCTGCCACCCGGGCAGGTCGAAGGCGCATCCTCACCAGCTAGCGAAGGCCACCAGGAGCCGTTTGTGGCCTACCCAGTCGGAGAAAGAGTGAAGCGACCCGGTCAGGTCAGGGAGTGTGAAGTCGGGGGCCCTGCGCTTGTGAAGGGCTTCGAGCCGGTCACCTGCGGGTTGTCCAACAACCAGCAACCCAGCGTCGGGGTCTATGACGGTCGGTCGGTCCAATATCTTGGCGACGGCCAGAATGTCGATGCCTTCGTCTCCTTCGACCTGGGAACGATCGGAGACCGGAACGCAGACCGTCTCGCGACATAGGCCTTCTGCACGCCACTCCCAACCAAGCAGTTCACCAAGTACCTCGGGACCCACGATGGGTCGCCCGGCATCCCAGACGGCTTTGACAGTCGAGGTCTGTTCGGTAATCACGGTAAGAGGTCGCCGGGCCAGGCCGGTCCAAACGGAACTCACAGCGGTGGGTGTCGGGTAGGCATCGGAACCAGCCGTCCACAAGAGTCGCCTTGATCAAGCATTTCGTTAACGGTCAATCTGGGCACGGGGGGTCAACTGAACTGAATCTCAGCCTTCACCGAGGTAGGAGGCCCGCAGCTCCGGGTTGGCCAGCAGGGCCTCAGCAGTGTCGTCGAGCACCACCCGGCCTGTCTGGAGGACCCAGCCCCGATCAGCAATCGACAGCGCCATATTGGCGTTCTGCTCCACCATGAAGATGGACATGCCGTCGGCATGAATCTGCTGGATCAGTTCGAAGTTCTGCTGCACGAGTGCCGGAGCCAGGCCCATCGACGGCTCGTCCATCAGGAGGACCCTGGGGCGGGACATGAGTGCACGGCCGATGGCCACCATCTGCTGCTCGCCGCCCGACAACGTGCCCGCCTTCTGGGACAGGCGTTCCTTCACCCTCGGGAAAAGGTCGTAGATCTTCTCCATGTCCTCGACGATGCCGTCCTTGTCGTCGCGAAGATATGCGCCAAGCTGGAGGTTCTCCTTGACAGACAGCCGCTTGAAGAGGCGACGGTTCTCCGGGACCATGGTGACGCCATTGATGACCCGGTAGCTGGTCGGCTTGTCGTTGACGATCTCGCCGTCCAGGATCACCTCACCCGAGGTAGGCGTGACCATGCCCAGCAGGGTCTTCAGCGTCGTGGACTTGCCCGAAGCGTTGCCGCCCAGCAGACAGACCAGTTCTCCCGGGTAGATGGCCAGGTCCACGTCCTTGAGGATGTGGACGGCGCCGTAGTGGGTATTGACCTGACGAAACTCCAGGAGTGCCGTGGCCCCGTTGGCGGAACCGTGCTCGNTCATCGCTTGGCCTCCACGGGACGACCTAGATAGGCCTCGACTACGTCGGGATTCGTCGACACCTCGTCGTACGACCCCTGAGCGATGGGAACGCCGTGGTCCAGTACGACGACACGGTCCGAAACGTCCCGCACCACCTTCATGTCGTGCTCGATCATGATGATGGTGAAGCCCCACTCGGTCCGGAGACGACCAATGAGNGCGGTCAACTCGGCGGTCTCCATCGGGTTCATGCCGGCTACCGGTTCGTCGAGTAGCAGTAGGCGGGGCTGGGTGGCCATGGCCCGCGCAATCTCGAGCCGTCGCCGGTTGGCATAGGAGAGNGCGAAGGCCGGCTGGTCCATCCGGTAGCCGACGAGTCGGTGCCCGAAGAATCCGAGGACCTCCTCTGCCCGCTCCCGGATCTCCCGTTCCTCCTGCTTGAAGGCCTTCGTCTGCATCAACGCCCCGAACACCAACTGGCTGGTGCGGCAGTGCTGGGCCACCATGACGTTCTCCAGGATCGTCATGTTGGGGAACAGCCGCACGTTCTGGAAGGTGCGGGCAATGCCCAGGGAGGTCACGATGCTGGGGTCGAGGCCGACAATCGAATCGCCCTCGAAAAGGATTTCGCCTTCGGTGGGGGCCACCAGGCCGGAGATCAGGTTGAAGAAGGTGGTCTTGCCGGCGCCGTTGGGACCGATGACGCTGACGATCTCGCCCTCGTCGACGTCGAAGTCGAAGCCCGAGAGGGCGTCCAGGCCNCCGAAGGTGACCTTCAGGTTGCGAATCTCGAGGAGTCGATCACTCATTCCTCCTCCCCTCCCTCACCGCCACCTGACATGGCAGCCGGCNCGACCGACGGTTCGGCACCACCGTCGTCCTCGTCGTCCTCGTCGTCCGAGTCGAGCTTGTCGCCCTTGATCCAGGCGTCCTGAAGGAACTCTTCCTGGTGCAGCTCGCGTGTCCGACGTGCGCTCGGCACCAGGCCCTCGGGACGCTTCAACATCATGAATACCAGCAGGATCCCGTAGATGAGGAGCTTGAAGTTCTGGAACTCCTGGAGTAGGCCGGGCTGCTTCGGACCGCCCAGCACTCCGATGAGGACGAACGAGCCGACCATCACGCCTGCGATGTTGCCCATGCCACCCACGATCACGACGACCAGGATGATGATCGAAACCAGGATCATGAACGAGGTCGGGAAGACCGAGCCGACCTTGGCGGCCAGCACGGCACCGCTGAAGGAGGCCAGCACGGCACCAACCACGAACGCCATCAACTTGGCGTTGACCGTGTTGATNCCCATGGCCTCTGCCACCTGNTCGTCCTCCCTGATGGCCATCCAGGCACGACCNAGGCGCGACGCCTGNAGGCGCCACGACGTGTAGATGGCAATGGCGCAGAACACCAGCACCAGGTAGAAGACCGATCTGGGGTCAGTGCCCTTGACCGTGGCGAAACCCAGGTCGACGCCCGGGATGTTGGTGATGCCCTGGGCGCCGCCGAAATACGGGCCCAACCAGTCCGACATGAAAAGCAGGCGGATGATCTCGCCGAAGCCGAGTGTCACGATGGCCAGGTAGTCGCCCCGCATCCTGATGACCGGTGCTCCGATGAGCAGNCCAGTNAGGGCAGCNGCGAGGACGACGAANANCAGAGTGACGCTGAAGTGCAGTTCGGGAGCGAACCACGGGCTGTTTGGCGACGTCAGGACGGCNGTCGTGTAGCCACCGACGGCGAAGAAGGCGACGTACCCGAGGTCGAGTAGGCCGGCGAGGCCGACCACGATGTTGAGGCCGAGGGCCAGGAGCAGGAAGATCCCGACGTTGGCCAACAGTTCGTTCATGATCTTGCCGAGNAATATCGGAAGCACGACACACAGCGCTGCGACGACCACGAACAGGAGCATCGACGCCTTCTGGCGCTCGGNGCCTTCCATGTCCNGGTAGCGGGCCGTGGCCGCCTTCACCTGGCCCCTGGTCACCAGTGACACCACTCCGATCACCAGGCCGACCACGATGGTGGAGGTTGGTGTTAGCCCGCCCTTCTTGGCGTAGATCCAGTCGGCCAGCGACTCGAGGCCGAAGCCCTCCAANAGGTCGTCGATCGCTCNCTCCAGGATCGACAGGNACAGCAGGCCGAGCACCGTGAACGACACTGCCCGACGAACCAGTGCCGGCACCACGTGCAGCGANGCGCCGANCAGGCCNAGGACTGCACACGTGGACAGCCACGCCATGGCTCCAAAGCCCATGCCGTTCTCGTAGGTCAGGAAGCGGAANAGCTTCGGACTCCAGTTGACCAGTGGGTCTCGCAGGTTCCANGAGTCGAGNGCCACCATGAACAACGACANCAATCCGCCGCCGATCAGGCCNACGACGAAGCCGGTCACNAGGTCAAAGGCACCNTGNNGGCGGTTCTCGACACCNTCNAGGCGGACCAGCGTGGCCGANACGTANCCCATGATGATGGGCACGATCAGNACNAACACGTAGCCGAGGCTGAGGTAGCGCTCGATGATGGNCCGCNTGTCGAGCTCGACGGGCATNCCNACCAGGCACAGGCCNACGAGNACNAGGCCGCAGATCANGCCCCAGCGGGCCACATGNCGCCAGTCCTGGTCNACCGGNGANGCNGGNANGGAGGCGNTACGCAGNTTCATGCCCGGTCCTCNGACGACAGCCGCTCTCCNAACAGGCCGGANGGCTTGAACAGCAGGACNAGGACCAGNACGGTGAAGGCCACNGCGTCCTTCANCTGNGAAACCCCGGGCACCCCGAGCGGTTCGAGGATGACCATNGGGGCGATCGACTCGGCCGANCCCANCGAGATGCCNCCGGCCATNGCGCCACCCAGNTTGCCGATGCCGCCGACCACTGCTGCGGTGAACGCCTTCACNCCGGGCAGGAAGCCNGTCATGTGGGTGACCNNNCGGAACATGAGTCCCCANAGGATTCCGCCAACGCCGGCCATNGCCCCACCCACCGCGAANGTGGTGACGATGGTGCGGTTGACGTCNATGCCCATCAGGGCGGCGATCTCCTTGTCCTCGGCCACAGCCCGCATGGCCTTACCCGTCTTCGTGCGCTCCACGACGTACCAGAGGCTGACCATCGACACCGCTGCCACCACCAGAACCAGGAGACGGGTGCCGGCGATCTCAAAGGTCAGGATGGATCTCTGCTTGGAGAGCCACTCCGGCAGCCGGGGATAGCTCTTTGACGAGGGGCCGAACAGCCCGAGCACGAAATTCTGGATGAAGAACGACACGCCGATGGACGTGATGAGTGGGATCAGGCGGGGCGAATTGCGTAGTGGCCGGTAGGCCACCCGCTCCATGACCACCGCAATGAACGTCGAGAAGAAGATGGCCATCACGATGATGAGTGCCAGGCAGAACAGGAAGTTGGACTCCCACATTCCGTTGGCCTGGAACTTGTCCGATGCAATGAAGCCGGTCATGGCCCCCACCATGAACACCTCGCCGTGGGCGAAGTTGATGAACCCCAGCACGCCGTAGACCATCGAATAGCCCAGAGCGATGAGACCGTACATGGACCCTTGGGAGAGACCTGAGATCAGCAGGCCCTTGAACTGGTCGCCGGTGAGGCTCCGGGCGCCGGGGTTGCGCCACCGGGCGAACGGATTGTCGGCATCGAACTGCTGCCAGATGAAAGCCAGCAGCCCGACCACGATCAAGGCCACGAGGAAGACCCTGATGAAGGTGAGGAACCGATCGACGGCTGCTAGCCGGCGCGCGGTCTTCGTCGAGAGGGCGTGGGTTGACACAGGTGCTCCGTCAGGCTTCATCGGCAAAGGGCCGCCCGAAGAGTAGTACTCCACCGTCGACTCGCCACAACCCGCTTCCAGCGAATCCCACCAGTCTCGCTACGCTCCGCGGGTGACCAAGACCGGACCGGGGACCGAACCCCGTAGCACCCATCAGGCACTGGCTGACGAGCGCAACGCCACTGTCGAGATCTGGATCAACGGCGAGTTCCTGCCGCGCAACGAGGCGAAGGTGTCGGTATTCGACAGTGGATTCCTCGTCGGTGACGGAGTCTGGGAGGGGCTGCGACTCCACCACGGCCGCTTCGCATTCCTGGACCGCCACCTGGACCGACTGTTCGCCGGACTGGCTGCCACCGGCATAGACGTGGGCATGGCCCGCGACGAGGTGGCCGACGCCCTACGGGCCACCGTGGCGCACAACGACATGCACGACGACGTCCACGTGCGCCTTATGGTTACCCGTGGCGACAAGAAGACCCCGTCTCAGCACCCATCCAACTGCGTGGGCGGGCCGAACGTGGTCATCATCGCTGAGCACAAGGCCGCCGACCCGGCGGTTCTGGAATCGGGGATCTCGCTGTTCACTGCCACAGTGCGGCGTCCGCCGCCCGACACGCTGGACCAGCGCCTCAACTGCCACTCCAAGTTGCACGAGGTCATCGCCCTCATCCAGGCCGTCGAGGCCGGCGCCGACGAGGCCCTCATGCTGGATCCGACTGGTGCGGTAGCCACGTGCAACGCAACCAACTTCTTTGTTGTGCGCGAGGGCGGCGTGTGGACGTCGACCGGGCACTACAACCTGAATGGAATCACCCGGCAACTGGTCCTTGAGGTGGCCCCGTCGGCCGGAATGACCGCCCACGAGAAGCCGTTCTCGCTGACCGACGTCTACTCGGCCGACGAGGCATTCGTTACCGGGACGTTCGCCGGGCTGACCCCGGTGATCAGCGTGGACGGCCGGACCATCGGCGACGGTCGGCCCGGTCCCCTCACGGCCCGCCTGCGCAACCTCTACCAGGCAGCCGTCGAAGCCGACACGGCCTCCTGAGCCCCCACCCCGACGACTCTTAGCAACCCACCGACCCTATGACGCTTCGCATCAATTGCTGGTCGGGGCCGCGCAACATATCGACGTCGTTCATGTACGCCTTCGGGCAGCGAGCCGACACGACGGTGTTCGACGAGCCGATCTACGCCCACTACCTGCGGGTGACTGGGCGGGAACACCCCGGACGTTCCGAGGTGCTGGCTAGCCAAGATCCAGACGGCGAGGCTGTGGTACGGGAAGTGATCATGGGCGACCACCCGACACCGGTCG
>PAXM01000044.1 GCA_002714485.1 Acidimicrobiaceae bacterium | reverse complement strand
CTCGTCATGCTCGTCATGCTCGTCATGCTCGTCATGCTCGTCATGCTCGTCATGCTCGTCATGCTCGTCATGCTCGTCATGCTCGTCATGGCCACCCTTGCCGAACTCGATGGTTTCCACGGCACTGACCGCCTCGAAAACTGGCACACCATCGGCTTCTACTGATTCGATGATGTCGAGGATCCCCTCCTCGAAATCTGCACCATTGACAATCAAGGCCGCAGCGTCACCGATTATGGCTACCTCCTGCGCCGAGGCTTGAAAGTCATGTGGGTCAGCGCCAACAGGCATGATTGTGACGACGTTCAACTCGTCACCGACCAGGTTCTCAACCACGTCACCCAGGATGTTCGTGGTTACAACCACCGTTAAACGGTCTTTCGCTGCTGCGCCAGCGGGGACCTCATCATCCCCACAGGCCGCGGCAACAAGAGCAAAGACTGCAGCAATAACAAGCGGTGCACGCTTCGAGAACTTCATAATTAACTCCATAGTGAGAACCAATATCATTTTGGGTCACGCTAAGAGTTCCAGGCCCGATTGACAACTCAGAATGAGAATCGGTTTCGATTTCCGATTCCTCTAATCTGTGCAGGTGAGATCATTGGTTTCCACCACAAAGCTCCGGGTCAACTATGGAGATGCCGTTGCCCTGAGCAATCTGACGATGGAAATACCCAGAGGCTCATCGCTAGCCGTTATCGGCCCAAACGGCTCGGGGAAGTCGACACTGCTTGGAGTGCTAGCTGGAACAATCAAGGCCAGTTCGGGCGTGGCAACCGTAGCTGACCGGATGCCGGCCCTCGTCCTGCAATCCACTGACGTCGACCGGAGCCTGCCAATTACGGTCCGAGAAACAGTCTCGCTAGCCCGCTACTCCACGCTCGGGTTGTTCCGGCCTTTCACTTCCGCAGATCGGGAAGCCATTGACGGCGCCATGAAGCGACTGGCGATCGAGGATCTGGCTGGACGGCAGTTTCATGAACTCTCAGGAGGTCAACGCCAACGCGTCCTAGTGGCCCAAGGTGTCGCGCAGGACACTGGCCTCCTTCTACTCGACGAACCCGTTAACGGCCTCGACGTCACGTCCCGTGCAATCATTCTCGACCTTATAGACGAGGAAATCGCCAACGGCCGCACTGTCGTGGTGACAACCCACTATCTCGAAGAAGCACGACGGTACGACCAGGTCCTCCTCCTTAACACAACAGCAATTGCGGTAGGACTGCCACACGACGTGCTAACCGAAGAGCATCTCCGGCGCGCATACGGCGGCCGCCTCATCCGTGTGGGCAACGAGTTCATCCTCGACGACCCACATCACTCACACTGATAACGCAAAGCCCGTTGGGCAATTCCCAGCATTTCTCATTACTAGGTAGCATCGGCGCGATGGTGGAACTCAATGTCGATAATGAAATCGCGACTCTGCTCAGAATGGCAGACCAGCGGTACACCAAAGGACGCCGCCGCCTGGTCGCGGCCCTCCAGCGTGGCAACGGTCCGCTCACGATTACCCAGATCCTCGCGCTCGACCCCGTACTTCCCCAGTCCAGCGTCTACCGCAACCTCGCAATTCTCGAAGAAGTCAACGCAGTAACGCGCATCGTGACCCGCCACGACTTCGCTCGCTACGAACTCGCCGAAAACCTCACCGAGCACCACCACCACCTGATCTGTTCCGGGTGTGGCGACGTCGCCGACTTCTCACTCGACGCAACAACCGAGTCCAGCCTCGATTGGGCCCTGCGGCGAGCAACTAGCGACACTGGATTCGAAGTTGAGGCACACCGACTCGATCTCCTCGGCACCTGCTCCCGATGTAACTGAATCAAAGGGATCAGTAGATCGCCAGCACCTCGGCGATGACGATCAGGGCGATCACGACGAGGTTCACTACTCGGAAGACGCCTACCGGAACGCTGTCAAACCGACGACCCAGGTTGCTGGACGCAAAATCCTCGGGCAGATCGGACGCAGCGGCAAAAAGGTCCTGCATGACGTCATCCAGGAAAAAGAAACTCCAGAGCCCGGTTAGGACCGCCACAGCGGCCAAGGCAAGTTGCACGCCAGAGTCCTCCAACCCACTTCCCCCAAAGCCCAAGACGATCAATATCCCGGTATGGAAGAGGGCGAAAAACATGATCATCGCTCGGGCATCGGCCGCCCGCCCGATGAGTAGCGACACGTAGTGGTCAGGATTCATGGAATTCCTCTCTGGCTGAAACCGCGGGAGGATTGGTACTTTAGGCGGGTCCAGCAACCGATAGCCGACCGTAAACCCCATGCGCGTCGACGAGTCGAGCGACCTGTCCGCTTGCCTTTGCGTGCTCGACGAATCGTCGCAGGAACTCGATACCCGCCGGGTCACGATCGTTCGGTGTTCCCATTGCTTGTTGCACCGTCATGAAGCGTCCGTCGAGCAGTCGTGAGGAAGGATGGCTCTCGAGGTCCTGGATCAACCGTGGTCGCAGGCCAGCATTGGCGTCCAAACCCTGTTCGACGAAGGCCTGGAACGAGGCATCCAAACTGTCGACCTTGACGAGTTCGGCGTGCTGGACATTTCGCTCGAGCCAGAGGCAGTAGGCCGCACGATCCTTCGTCGCGATGCGGACGCCAGGTTTGTCGAGGTCAGCCAATGAGCTGGCTGTCGAGTCACCCGGCACCATCAACGTTGCTTCGATCTCGGCATAGGCCGCCGTGAAGTTGATGTGCTCGGCCCGGGCTGGCTCAGCGCCAATATTGCCAATGTCCCAGACGCCCTCAACTACGGCATCGGCTACCAACCCGGGAGAGGGATACGTGATCATCTCGAGTTGCACGCCGAGGGTCTCAGCCAACGCAATCGCCATGCCGGGCGATGGTCCAACCGGCGCGCCGTGGCCGTCCTCGCCAGTCACGAGAAGGAAGTTACTCAGGTTGATTGCGGCTCGAAGCGTGCCAGTGGGGGCTAGGGCGTCGATCGCTTCGGGCGTCGCCGGTGTGAGTTGCATGCGATCGGTTGTCACTGGCTCTTCACGAAGGTGAGGTACACGTGGACATAGTAGAAGAAGACGACTACTTCGGCGAAGGGTCGGAATGACCTTCAAGCAGGACCAGCTCCCAACGGGCCAAGCCGGGCTCACCAGTAACCTTCAAAGCGAGGAAGACCGTTATCGGCAGTAACGCGCCACATAACGCGCCGCCCTCGCCCTCGTAGCTCAGTCGGATAGAGCGACCGCCTCCTAAGCGGTAGGCCACAGGTTCGATTCCTGTCGAGGGCGCCGAAATCAGGGCTGTCAGCAATTTGGTAAAAAATCCCGCTAACCGGATACCTGCCAGCGTGTCCCGCAGCACTAACGCGCGGCCACTACCGTCGCCCTCCATGGCCATGAACCTTTACGACACGGCCCGGAGCGAAGTCGTGCCCTTCGAACCGGGGCCGATAGCCAGCATGTACGTATGCGGTATCACGCCGTACGACGCCACCCACCTCGGCCACGCCCTCACCTACCTCACCTTTGACCTCGTCATTCGCCGACTCGAGGACCTGGGCCACGAGGTGCGCATGGTCCGCAACATCACCGACGTCGACGATTCGATCCTCTCCAAAGCCCGGGAACTGGGCATCGACTACCTCGAGTTGGCCGCCCGGGAGATGGACCACTTCCGTGCTGATCTAGCCGCTCTGGACCTGCGTCCAGCCTGGTCCGAGCCCACGGCCACCGGTTCCATAGACGCCATGCTCGACCTAATCGGCCGACTTGAGACCAAGGGGCACACCTACACCGTCGAAGGGACAACCTTCTTCGATGTCTCCACCTGGGATGCCTTCGGTTCGATCACCGGCTTCGACGACGCCACCATGCGAACCTTTGCCGCCGAGCGAGGCGGCAACCCCGATGACCCCCGACTCCGGAACCCACTGGACTTCGTGCTCTGGCAGGCCAGCGCCGATGACGAACCCTCATGGGACTCACCGTTCGGACCAGGACGACCCGGCTGGCACATCGAGTGCTCGGCCATGGCCATGGCTGCCCTCGGTGAGACCATCGACCTGCACGGCGGCGGAAACGACCTGACCTTCCCGCACCACGAGTGCGAGGCCGCCCAGAGCGAAGCGGCCAACGGTCAACCATTCGCCCGGCACTGGATGCACGTCGGGATGGTTGCCTACGAGGGCACCAAGATGTCGAAGTCGCTGGGCAACCTCGTGTTCGTCCGCAACCTGCGGCACATGCATGACCCCCGTGCCATCCGTCTGGCCCTCATGGCCCACCACTACCGGGCCGGCTTCGAGTGGTTCGACTACGACATCGACGACGCCATCACCCGCCTGGGCCGCCTTGTCACCGCGGCACGACGCTCCAAGGGGCCGAACCCGGCGCCAACCCTGGCCGCCGTGCGGGCCGCGCTCGACGATGACCTCGACACGGTCGCGGCCCGCGACGCCCTCGACCTGCTGGCAAGCGGCATCCTGTCGGGCGCCGGTGACGACCCAACCGCGGCGGCCGGCCTCGCGAACGCCGCGGCACTGCTGGGCATCCGACTTGACGCCACCCTCCCAGAATCCTGGTCGCGCACGACGTGACCGCCAGTCCGACCCACCCTCACGAACGGGCTGGACGAAAACCAGCCATATCCTGACCCAGTGCTGCGCTTCACCGACAGCCTGACCGGTGACAAGGTTGACTTTGTCCCCCACGAGGAGGGCAAGGCATCGGTCTACTGGTGCGGGCCCACCGTCTACGACGTCCCCCATCTAGGGCACGCCCGCAGCACGCTGGCTTTCGACCTACTGGTCCGCTACCTGCGGTGGACCGGTCTGGACGTCACCGCAGTGTCCAACATCACTGACATCGACGACAAGATCATCAACCGGGCCGCCGACGAGGGTTCGTCCGAACCGGAGGTGGCCAGCCGATTCGAGGCCACCTTCGTCGAGCAGATGGACCGCCTCAACATCGCCCACCCCGACCTACGACCCCGAGCCACCGAGTACGTGGACCGCATGGTGGAGGTCATCGGTGAACTGGTCGAGCGGGAGATGGCCTACACCACTATCTCGGGCGTCTACTTCGACGTCGACCGACTGGATGAGTACGGCGCCCTGGTGGGGCGGTCGGTTGACGACCTCAGGGAGGGTGCCGGCGCCCGGGTCGACGTGGACGACGATAAGACCGACCCCCTGGACTTCGCCCTCTGGAAGTCCGCCAAGCCGGGCGAGCCCATCTGGGAATCCCCGTGGGGGCCGGGCAGGCCGGGCTGGCACATCGAGTGCGTGGCCATGTCGCTACACCTGCTGGGCGACGACTTCGACATCCATGGTGGTGGCGACGACCTCGTCTTCCCCCACCACGAGAACGAGCGAGCCGAGGCGCTGGGGTGTGGCCGGTCGTTCGCCCGCCACTGGATCCACAACGGAATGGTCCAGGTCGACGGTGAGAAGATGTCCAAGTCNCTGGGCAACTTCACGACGTTGGCCGAGTTGCTCGANGCNTGGGACCCGCGGGCACTGCGCCTNCTGGTCCTCCAGACCCACTACCGGCGCACCATGGAGATCGGTCCGACGACATTGGACCAGGCTGCCGCGGCGTTGGCACGACTGGACAAGTTCGCCGACCGCATGGCTGCCGCCGACCTACCGGATGCCGGATCCGACGTCGATGTGGTGGACCGCTTCCGGACCGCCATGGACGACGACCTNGGGTCGCCACAGGCCCTGGCCNTCATCTTCGATGCCGTCCGNGACGCCAACCGGGCACTGGACGCCGAGNACGACGAGACGGCCGCCNCCCTGACGGCCACAGNCCTTGAATTGGCCTGCNCCCTTGGACTGGAACTGGGTCGNGACTCAGCNCCNGNCGGCTCCGGGNGTNCTGCCGATGAANGTGACGACGCAGAGATCGACGANCTGGTCNACCGCCGGCTNGCCGCGCGGGAATCCCGGGACTTCGCCGAGGCAGATCGCATCCGCNACGAACTCGCAGCGAGGGGCATCGCGCTGGAGGACACGCCGCACGGCACCTCNTGGCNCCGNGNCTGAACGACNTNTCAGTTACGGGGCACGTCGGCCCAGGAGATGTCCTTGTCGACCCTGACATCACCGGGTAGGCCCAAAATCCGCTCGCCGAGGATGTTGCGCATGACCTCGGACGTTCCACCCTCGATGGTGTTGGCCCGGGACCGGAGGAATGCATACCTGGGATGNATTCCNGGCCCCCGGANGCCNGTGGGCCGCTTGCGTTCNTATCCGGCCTCGTAGACCATTCCGTCGGCNCCNANAAGGTCCATGCAGGTTTCGTAGATTCGCTGNTTCATCTCCGCGGACATCATCTTGGTGACCGAACCCTCGGGNCCGGGGTTACCTGANTTGGAGGTCTCCCGGGCCCGCCANTTCGTTAGGCGNAGNGCCTCGGCCTGACTCCANAGGTCGGTCACCCGGTCGCGCATGACNGTNCGCGTCACCGGGTCCAGCGANTCCCTGGTCTCGCCCCACAGGTGCACAAGGTCGCCGATGGGGCCCGAACCCTTCTTCGGCACGCCACCACCGAGGGCAACTCGTTCATTCATCAACGTGGTCACTGCAACGGCCCAGCCGTTGCCAACCTCGCCCAACACCCGGTCNTGGGGGATCCGCACGTCAGTGAGGAAGATCTCGTTGAACTCGGCTTCACCGGTGATCTGGTGCAGGGGACGAACGTCGACGCCCTCGGACTCCATGTCCAGCAAGAAGTACGTCAGGCCCTTGTGCTTGGGCTGGTCCGGATCGGTCCGGGCCACCAGCATCCCCCACCGCGACACATGGGCCAGCGTCGTCCAGACCTTCTGGCCGTTGACGATCCACTCGTCGCCGTCACGGACCGCCCGGCTCGACAGGCCGGCCACGTCTGAACCTGAACCCGGTTCGCTGAAGAGTTGGCACCAGACCTCCTCNCCGGTGTACATCGGGCGGAGGAGGCGCTGTTTCTGCTCATCGGACGCGTAGGTCAACACCACCGGTGCCCCCATCCCAATGCCGATCGGGTTGATGTTGAGGTCGTGGTAGGTCACCCCGGCGGCCCGCAACTCAGNGTCGACAACGGTCTGCAGCCGACGNCTGGACAAGCCCAANCCNCCCAGGCTCTCCGGGAACTGGACGAGNGCCAACCCCCGGTCGAACTGGGCTCCCCGGAACTCGAACTGGTCGACCTGATCGGGCGGGACATCGGCCACCAGTTGCCTGGCCATGTCGCGGACCTCTGCTTCATTGACCTCGACCATGGATCGACTCCCGGCTCGCTCGTCGGCACCCGGCTGGACCCGGGGCGGGGTGAACCTACCCAGCGGTTACCTGCAGCCCCTAACTGGGGATCAGGCGACNGGGTCGCTATCGAAGGTGAGNTGGCCCGCCATCTCCGNGTCCGACNCCGCCTCCACGTCNCGCTCGTCGCTCTGGTCCCACTGGTGACCGGCGAACGGGTCATCCTCGACGACGAGACACTCATCATCGGCCCCGGATGAGCCTGCAGGCGTAGCTGCCGGATGCCGGTTCACCCCCAGAAANGCACGGGCCANCANCGGCGTCTCCTCCGAGTCGAGCANCGGATCCTCAGCCCCTGTCTCCNTGTCGGCGGTCTCAGCCNCCGTCCGGGCCACCGTCAACGGATGCACCGATGCCACCGGACGCAGCACCTCGTCGGCTACGTCGGCAGCTTCGGTGACCGTCATAGGACGCTCGGGCAGAGGGATGACCGAACCGACGCCCCGGGCGTCGACCAACTCCCAGCCCACTGGCGCCCTCAGACGCTCAACGTGGGTGGCACACAGCACTACGGCCCCGGGCCCATCGACCTCGTCGAGGTCNNGGACGGTGAAGGTCAACTCAGCCACGTCCATCACCACGAGCACNTCAGCCGTGCCCAGGCATGCCGATCGCATACAGAGATCCCGCATGGGCACCAAGGTACTTCCGGCCCTCNATGCCAACGGGGACACCCGCGCCGGNTNCCCGNCACCCATCGACGCCNTACGCCTGCCCCNTAGGCTCACCTGATGCTTCCGGTGCTGGGCGTGGACGCCGACGACACACTGTGGGAGAACGAGGAACGCTTCCACGAGGTCGAGCAGCGCTTCCGTGACCTGATGGTCCCGTGGTCCGGGGGCGACGCCACCGACGCTGCCCTCCTGACCGCCGAACGGGAGAACATCGGTCGCCACGGCTACGGCATCAAGGGCTTCGTCCTGTCGATGGTGCTGACCGCCGTNGAGATCTCCGATGGGGCCATCGATGCCCGTTCACTAGCCGGGATCGTNGGCTGGGGGCACGAGATGATGGCCCACCCCATCGAACTGCTCGACGGNGTACCCGAGGCCCTGGACGACCTAGGTGCCACCCACCGACTGCTGCTGATCACCAAGGGAGACCTGGGAGACCAGTTGGGCAAGGTTGAGAGAAGCGGGCTGGCCGACCGGTTCTGGCGTGTCGAGGTGGTCCCCGAAAAAGACGGCCCGACCTACCGCGACGTGCTGGACCGCCACGGGGTCCATCCCGCGGAATTCACCATGGTCGGAAACTCGGTGAAATCCGATGTGCTGCCGGTACTGGCCATAGGTGGACGTGCCATCCACGTGCCCCATACCACGACGTGGGCGTTCGAGAAACCCGACCCGGCCGACCTAGACGGCGTGGACTTCCCCGTCGTGGACCGGCTCACCGACGTNGCGGCACTTCTCTGACGCTGACNCNNCGNTCCCNCCTGATCAAGCTGGAGAGNGGNTAAGNCGTTCGGATCAGGGGCTGCCCGGCGACGANAGGTACGAGCCATCAGCGGCCACCTGGGCCATCACCGCCGGCACGTCCACCACCCACGGACCATCNCGTACCACCGACAGGTNAACCCGTTCGCCGACCGTTAACCGTCGCTTGCGCTCTCCATCAAAAGCCAGGAGCACCGGCCCTTCGACAGCCACCTCCTCGCCGGGAGCGAGTCGCCGAACCTCGGTCAGGCCCAGGTCGGCGTAGTGCCCGGGGGCAGTCGGACCCCGCACCACCTGTTCGCATGCGTCGACCGGCCCGAACCGGAGAAGTAAGCCGGCGTCCTCATCGGGGGCGACCGGTTCCACCAGGCCACCCACCCCGGAGAAGCCGACAGCCGACGGCTCGGCCCTGGAGAGCACNGCCAACCGNAGATTGNCCGGATCGAACAGCTCGAACGANCCCAGAAAGGGATCGTCCACGGCNANCGCNTCGATCANGGCCANGTCATCCGGCTCGGAAGCCCCATCGGGCCGCACCCGCACCACCAATGCCCGGTGCACCACCAAATCCTCCTTGGAGGCTCCCCTCCCGACACCATGGGCCACGTGTCCAGCAGCCGCGCCGGCCACCGTTGCCTCGGCCAGCAACGGGAAAGCGTTGTTGGTCCCCGTGGACAAAGGCACCACCACCAGGTCGGGCCACCCACGGGCNGCGGCCCGGTTGGTCCCGTCGCCACCCAATACCACGACCACACCGCATCCGAGATCGCGCATGGCCGCCACTGCGGTCACCGTGTCCTCCTCGGTGAANGTCAATTCGTGGTCCAGCCAGTTGAGGTCCAACCCCCGCATNGTCTCGGTAGCCCGCTGCACGATCCGGTGGGTGTCGGGATGCACCACGAACCGGTTGANGCCAGCCTCGCGGGCCCCCAACACCACCCGNCGCACCACGTTGACCTTGTCCTCGACGGTNACCGCACCCGCCGCNGCAACTGCACGCCGNACGTCGGTGCCCGAACGCGGATTTACTACAAGGCCNACGGTCCCANTGGACGTGACGGNGGACTGTTCCAGNTCGACCACGNCAGGTGACCGTAGCCACCCGTGTCCACTGNCTACCCCGCCGGGTCCCGGACCTANGGTCGACAAAGATGGGANGTCCTGACGAGCCCGGATNCATCCCACCTGCGGGCCGGNGCCTGACCGGTGTGCGTGACCGGATCCGACGCCGACCGGACTACCGGCGACTCGTCCTGATCACCGCACTGTTCGGCACGGCAGCCGGNAGCTACCCGGTCACAGTGCTCTCCGCCTCGCTCCCCCGNATCGCCCGNGACCTCGGGGCGGCCGACGACACCGTCACCTGGGTNATCGCCGCTCCCCTGTTGGCCTTCGCCGTANTCACCCCGATAGTCGGCAAGATCGGCGACCTGTACGGCCACCGCCGGACCTACCTGACCAGCTTCGCACTGGGCACCGTGCTGGCCCTCTCGACGTCGCTGGCCTGGAACATCACTTCGCTGATCGTGCTTCGAACCCTCGCCCAGGCGGCGAAGGCGGCATCTGGACCATCTGCCATGGCCATGATCCTGTCGACTTTCCCACACCGGGAACGGACCCGAGCGTTGGGCATCTGGGCGGCCGTGGTCGCCCTGTCACCTGCTGTGGGCGTGGTCACCGGCGGGCCGCTCATCGAATGGCTGGGCTGGCGGATCCTATTCGTGGTGCAGGGGGCCACCGTCGGGCTGGCCCTGCTGGCTGCGTTGTTCGTCGCCCCAGAGACGCCCCGGCGTACCGGCATCCGCTTCGACGTGCCCGGCGCCGTGACCCTGGGCGTGGGGGTCAGCGGTCTGCTACTGGCCGTGAACCGGGGCATCAGTTGGGGATGGACCAATCCGCTCGTGCTGGTGGCCGCCGCGCTGGCCCCCGTTGGGCTCGGACTCTTCATGGCCATCGAGCACCGATCCGACGCACCGCTCCTCCCGCCGGCCCTGCTGCGTCGACGATCCTTCACCCGACCCATGACCGCCCAGGCCGTCCTGCAGTCCGGCTACATGGGGGCGCTGGTCATGGCGCCCTTCCTCCTGGAACGCCGCTGGGGGTTCCGGCCCACGGTGATCGGCCTGGTGATGCTGCCCCGACCCCTGTCCTTCGCCTTCTGCGCCCGCCTAGGCGGCCACCATGACCCGAAGCACGGTGCCCGTCGGGTGGCCGTCACCGGGATGCTGGTGTTCGTGGTGGCCATGGGGCTGGCCGGAGTGGGTGCCCAACAGCGGTGGTTGCCCATGTTCTTGGGCGGGGCGATGCTCGCCGGCGCCGGGAGCGGTTACATCCGGCCGACGGTGGCCAACTCGGTCACCGCGGCTGCCGGAGACGCCGACCTCGGAATCGCCGGCGGGTCGATGAACATGCTCCAGCAGATCGGTGCTGCGGTAGGCATCACCGTGCTCACCGCGCTGATGGCCGACTCCCTGAGCGGCACCCGGTTCCTGTTGTTGCACCTGGCGGCAGCCGGCGCGGGGCTCGTGGCTGCCTGGCTGGCCCTAGGCATCGAGGACACGCCGGCGGGCAGTGACCCCGACTGAACCGCGTCAGCCGTAGTCGTAGAAGCCGCGACCGGTTTTGCGGCCGAGGTGCCCCGCAGCGACCATGCGACGCAGGAGCGGGGGCGGCAGATAGAAGTCGTCGCCGTACTCGGCAAACAGCGTCTCGGCCACCAACATCATGGTATCCAGGCCGATCATGTCGCTGAGTTCCAGCGGACCCATCGGATGGGCGGCACCCAACTTCATGCCATTGTCAATGTCTTCGGCGCTGGCGTGACCGTCGGCGTACATCCGCATCGCGGCGTTCAGGTACGGCACGAGCAGCATGTTGACCACGAAACCCGCCCGATCCTTGGCGGCCACCACGACCTTGCCCAGCACGTCGGTGGCGAACACCGTGATCGACGCTGTTACCGCCTCGTTGGTCCGCACCGACGGGATTACCTCGACCAGCTTCATAACCGGCGCCGGGTTGAAGAAGTGGAGGCCGATCACCTGCTCGGGCCGTCCGGTAGCCATGGCGATATCGATGATTGGAATGGATGACGTGTTGGTGGCCAGCACGGCATCCGGCGAGGTAACCGCCTCGTCCAGTACGGCGAAGATCTCCGCCTTCAGGTCGAACGACTCGACCACCGCCTCGACCACTAGGTCAGCATCAGCCAGGTCGCTGTAATCCGTAGTGAACGTGAGGTTGGCCAACGCCGCAGCGTGGGCCGCCTCGTCGAGCTTCCCCCGCTCCAGGGCTCGATCCAGGGAACGTCGGATCCCGGTCTCGCTGTGCTCGGCGGCTTCGGCAGACACCTCCTTGATCACGGTTGAGAGCCCGGCCTTGGCCGTGAGCTCGGCCACACCGCCGCCCATCTGGCCACCGCCAACCACGGCGACCCGCTGGATGCCCATCACTCAGCCTCTGTGACGGTGACGGACTCAATCACCACGTCGGTCACCGGTCGATCACCGGGGCCGGTGGGGACCTCCTGTATGGCCGTAGCCACCTCGACGCCCTTGATCACCTTGCCGAACAGGGCGTAGGCAGGGGGTAGGCCGACCCCGCTGGGACCGGTAACGACGAAGAACTGGCTGCCGTTGGTATCCGGACCGGCGTTGGCCATCACCAGCGAACCGACCTCGTAGCGACCGGGCTTGGGCAACTCATCGGCAAAGCGGTAGCCGGGACCGCCGCGACCCGAACCCTCGGGGCATCCACCCTGGATCACGAAGCCATTGATTACCCGGTGAAAAATCAGCCCATCGAAATAGTGCCAACGGGCCAAGTAGACGAAGCTGTTGACCGTCTGGGGGGCGGCGATGGGGTCCAGGTGGATGGTCATCGAACCCATGGAGGTGACCATCTCGGCGGTGTAGGTCTTTTCCGTGTCGATGACCATCGGCGGGGCGGCCGGGAAGCTGGTCCGCCGCTCGCTGGAACCGTCGGCTTCGGGGATCAGGTCGGACATTGGGCCTCCTCGGCCTACGGGTTGCTCTTCATCAGCGCTTAGCCGGTGTGCAGGCTACGGCGACTCGGCCTCACCTCCGACCGGCCACGGCATCACCCAGTGACGCGCGGGCCTTCGCTACGGTGCCGCGCATGGCACCCCGGTCGACGCCGAGGACTCCGGACCCCCGTGTCCTGGACCCCTCGTTGGACCATCCGCTGCGGAACGGACCCCTCCATCGGCGTTCCGTCTTCCGTAGGGGGACTCCGTCGGAACCGGCCAACTGGGTCGGCCTGGTCTGCCCGTCATGCGAAGTGGCGTGGCGAGGAGACCCCGTCGAGCCGTGCTGGTCCTGTGGATCGGTTGGCCGGCGCCCGGCCGGCACCACCGTCGTCAGCGAGTAGGTACGCCCGGTCAGAGTTCCCGGGCATACATCCGAACGGTCTTGCCGGTTGCCTCGTCGGACTGTTCCCCGACGTCTGAAAACCCCATGGCATCGTGGAAGGCCAATGACCGTTCGTTGCGGGGCACCGTGTTGACCTCGGCGCACAGGTGAGTGTGTCCGTCCGAGGTAGCCAAGAACGCCTCGTAGAAGGCACGGCCTACGCCAGTGCGGTAAGCCGATGGGTCGACCACCACCCTGTCCACATACAGGAATCTGTCGAAGCGCTCGCTGAACCACCCGTAGTTGAGGCTGTCGTAGCCAACCCCTGGGCCGTCGAGGCCTACCAGTAGGGCCGCTGGTCCCGGGACCGTTGAACTAGGCACTTCGGCCACCAGGCAGCACCGGGCCACATCGAGAAACCACCTCATCTCATCCGGTGTCAGTTCATTGACCGCCGGAACCGCAGCGTTGTTCAACTCGAGCATGCGACCTAGGTCGTCGGAGGTGGCGGGCCGGATCAGCACGGGCAAATCCCACCACGGATCAGCAACGAGGTGCCACCCGGCGATA
The DNA here is from genome assembly GCA_002714485.1 of Acidimicrobiaceae bacterium. GTDB lineage: Bacteria > Actinomycetota > Acidimicrobiia > Acidimicrobiales > MedAcidi-G1 > UBA9410. Next base: position 178 of record PAXM01000044.1, on the reverse strand, counting down.
CCAGGATCACGCAGGATCAAGGGATTTGGTCTTTACCCAGCGTTAATACTTTGGCTGCTGATTCCGACTATTTGACCCGTATGGTTCGGCTCCATGACCTCCACGGGAACCGGCGACAGCACCACGTCCACGGGAACTGCTGCTGCCCGCATGGTCGGCGGCTCGAAGATCTATGGAA
>PAXM01000059.1 GCA_002714485.1 Acidimicrobiaceae bacterium | reverse complement strand
GCAGCTCCGGCAGCTTCGGATTCTTCGGATTCTTCGGATTCTTCGGATTCTTCGGATTCTTCGGATTCTTCGGACGCCCCGGCTACGACGGCTGCGCCGGCAACAACAGCTGTTCCTGCAGGAGCGTTGGCTGGTGTTTGTCCGGCAACCGTTGTGATCCAGACCGATTGGTTCCCCGAGTCTGAGCATGGCGGAATGTACGAAATGGTCGGCGACGACTACGTGATCGATGGCGACCAGCAGACAGCGACCGGTTCTTTGATGGCATCCGGGGTTGATACCGGGGTCGACATCCAGGTTCGAGCTGGTGGTCCGGCGATCGGGGGCCAGAACACCGTGGCGCAGATGTACACCGACATGGACATCACGTTGGCGTATGCGGACACCGATTCGATTGCGTTCTACTGGGACGACGCTCCGGCAATCCAGGTGGTAACGCCGTTGGACAAGAACCCGCAGATGATCATGTGGGATCCGGAGGTGTATCCGGACATCTACACGATCGCCGACCTGGGCAATGCAGGTGTGACGGTCAACGTGTTCGCCGGCGGGACCTATATGGAGTGGTTGATCGCGGCGGGCGTGTTGTCTAACGACCAGGTGGATCCGTCCTACGACGGGTCGCCAGCCCGGTTCATTGCTGAAGGCAACATCGCCCAGCAGGGCTACGCATCGTCCGAGCCGTACGAATACAAGTACAAGTTCACCGAGTACGGCAAAGACGTTCGTCTGCAGTTGATCCATGACACCGGCTTCTCGGTGTACAAGTCGGCGTTGGCTGTTCGGGCTGACGAGATTGACGAGATGGCACCGTGCCTTGAGAAGCTGGTACCGATCGTCCAGCAGGCCCAGGTCGACTTCATGGCCGATCCTGCTCGGACCAATGCAATCATCGTTGAGATGGTGGCGACAATTGATTCGTGGTGGCAGTACACCGCTGAAAAAGCCGAGTGGGCAACACAGTTCCAGGCAGACACAGGGCTGGTTTCCAATGGCCCCAACGGAGCACTCGGCGACTTCATCGACGAGCGGACCAACGGGGTGCTGGATCTGATGAGGGACGTCGGGATGGACATTCCGGCGAACCTGTCGGCTTCGGACATCTCGACCAACCGCTTCATCGATTACAACATCGGCCTACCTGGTGGTGCCGACGAGTCGGCCGCCGCCATGCCTGGTGTGGGTACGTCGTTGACGATGTGTCGTGCGAACTGGGCGTCTGGTTACATCCAGGCCGAGATCGTGCGTCAGATCCTCCAGCAGGCCGGCTACGAGGTCTCTGACCCGTCGGTCATCGAGCTGGGCCCGTCCAACGCCTACACGGCTATGGCTGAGGGTTCCTGTGACTTCTGGGCCAACTCCTGGTACCCGGGCCACTTCTCGTGGTTCGAGAACCAGTTGACTGACGGCAGCCTCGTGGGTGACCACGTGGAGGCCGTGCCGGGTCTGTTCCAGGACTCCGGTGTGCAGGGCTTCTTGGTCACCAAGACCTGGGCTGAGGACAACAACGTCTCGACGATCGATCAGATCAACCGTGACGAGTCGTTGTGGTCGCAGTTCGATTCCGATGGCAACGGCAAGGGCGAGATCCTTGGTTGCCCGGAGTCGTGGACCTGTGACGACATCATCGAGAACCAGATTGCCTGGGGTAACGGCACTGAGCCGTGGGACAACATGGAGGAGACCAAGGCCGAGTACGACGCCTTGTTCGCCGAGATGGTGAACCGCGTCAACGCCGGTGAGCCGGGGATCTTGTACACGTGGTCGCCGGCTTCGTACCTGACGGTGCTGGTGCCTGGTGACAACGTGTTGTGGTTGTCTGTCGAGGCGGTTCTTGATGACTCCAACCCGTTGGGTAAGGAGGGTGGCGAGAACCACCAGCAGGAAGAGGGCTTCACGGCCTTTGGTGCTGACATGTGCACCCAGCCGTGCCAGTTGGGTTGGTCGGCTGCTGACATTCAGGTGTCGGCTCGTACCGACATGCTTGATGCCAACGACGGGTTCCTGCGGGATCTGTTCCCGTTGATCAAGCCGTCGATTCTGGATATCTCGTTCCTGCAGGTCGATCAGACCGATGGTGACGGGTCTCAGGCCCATGTCGCTGAGTTGGCGTCCGGTTGGATGGCTGACAACGCGGCTCACGTTGATGCGTGGATCGCTGAGGCGATGGCTGGCTGACCCTTTGAGGGGTGATCTGGGCCCCTGCTTGTCGACGGTTGTCGTCGGCGGGTGGGGGTGCCGGTGACGGGAGGTCGGGGCTTGCGGGTCCCGGCCTCNCGCCGTTTTCTGAGCCAAACAGACTTCGGTAGCGACTGCCGCCGAAAGCCACACCAACGGAGTCGAACCGGTAACGTCTGCCGCCTTGCAGCCACGCAGGTCCTCGCGGTGAAGGCCGCCCGATGAGCGAGTTCCGATCCAACCGGGACGGCCGGATTACCGATGAGCGCCCCTGGTGGGACACCTTCCCGTGGTGGTCCGTGATCATCATCGCCGTACTGGTCTGGATGGGTGTNCAGATCATCATCAACGACGACTACGGCCTGGCATGGGAGCGCATCATCCCCGGCCTAGGACTCACACTGAAGTCCACCGTCTACGCCTTCGGCATAGCTTTGGCTATTGCCCTGATTGCGGGGACCGGACAGATGTCGCGCAACGTGGTGGTCCGGAATCTGGCTCGCACCTACGTGGAGTTTGTGCGGGGNATACCCATGCTNCCACTGATCTTCACCGTGGCCCTGATCATCGTTCCNGAACTCACCGAAGTACTTAATAAACGCCTCGAAGCGTGGTTCGGGTGGGAGTTCAAGTTGTCGTTCGAGATGCGGGCCACCGTCACCCTGGCCGTCATCTACGGGGCCTACATGGCCGAGATCTTCCGAGGTGGTATCCAGTCCATTCCCCCAGGNCAGACGGAGGCCGGGCGATCCTTGGGCCTGAACCGCCGCCAGACCATGCGGTCGGTGGTCCTNCCCCAGGCCATGCGGGCCATCATCCCCCCTATGGGCAACGACTTCATCGCCATCCTCAAGGACACGTCTTTGCTCTCGGTCCTCGGTGCACTTGAGATCACCCAGCGGGCCCGCCAGTTCTCGGCCAGCACGTTCAAGTTTCGCGAGGGCTACTTCGTATCGGCATTCATCTACCTGTGCCTGACCCTTGGGCTCTCACTGCTACTCGGCGTCCTCGAACGACGGATGACCCGTGACCGGCAGGGTGAACGATGACCACTAAACCCATGATCCAACTGAGCGACGTCTCCAAGACGTTCAACCGCACCATCCACGCCGTAGTCGACGTGGACCTCGANGTGGCCGAGGGCGAGGTGGTCGTCATCGTCGGACCAAGCGGGTCCGGCAAGTCCACCGTCCTGCGNTGTATCAACCTGNTGGAGATCCCGACGAGCGGCAGCGTCATGGTCGANGGCTTCATCCTGACCGACGCCTCNACCGACCTCGACCAAGTCCGGGCCGAAGTNGGCATGGTATTCCAGCAGTTCAATCTCTTCCCCCACCTGACGGTGCTCGAGAACATCACCCTTTCCCAGCGGAAGGTCCGGAGGCGTTCCAAGGAAGAGGCAGTGACCATGGCCATGCGCCAGTTGGAGCGAGTCGGTATCCCCGACAAGGCCGATGCCTTCCCCCGCCAACTATCGGGTGGCCAGCAGCAGCGAGTGGCCATTGCCCGGTCGCTGGCCATGGAACCCAAGGTGATGCTCTTCGATGAACCGACCTCGGCCCTCGACCCCGAGATGGTCAAGGAAGTTCTTGACGTCATGCTGGAATTGGCAGGGGAAGGTATGACCATGGTGGTGGTCACCCACGAGATGGGCTTCGCCCGAGCCGCCGCCGACCGACTGGTATTCATCGATGAGGGGCAGATCGTCGAGTCAGGACTTCCCGACGAAGTGTTCTCCAACCCGAGCCACGAACGGACCCGGGCCTTCTTCGCGAAGATCCTCTACTGAGCATGACGACCAGATCAGTGACGCCGTCAGCCGTGGAGTTGGTCGGCATCACCAAGCGCTTCCCCGGCGTTGTGGCCAACGACCGTGTCGACCTCCGTGTCGCCGAGGGCGAGATCCACGCCGTAGTGGGCGAGAACGGGGCCGGCAAGTCGACTCTCATGAAGATCCTCTACGGGATGCAGACGGCCGATGAGGGGCAGATGCTGGTCAACGGCGCCGAGGTGCAGTTCTCCTCCCCCTCGGAAGCCATCGACGCTGGCATCGGGATGGTCCACCAACACTTCATGCTGGCCGACCAGCTCACGGTGTTGGAGAACGTCGTCCTGGGGGCCGAACCAACCCACCGGGGAGTTATCGACTACCGCTCGGCGCGCCGCCATCTCGACGAGTTGGGTAGCTCCTATGGGCTCGACTTACATCCCAATGACTTCGTGGAATCCCTAGAGGTCGGCGAACGCCAGAGGGTGGAGATCATCAAGGTCCTGTACAGGGGGGCGAAAGTTCTCATCCTCGATGAACCGACGTCGGTGCTCGTCCCCCAAGAAGTAGAGAAACTGTTCAGCAACTTGCGAGAGCTCAAGGCACGGGGCCACACCATCATCTTTATCGACCACAAGCTCGAAGAGGTACTGGCCATCGCCGACACGATCACCGTGCTCCGCCAGGGCCGTACCGTCGCCACCATGGCGTCTGACCAAGTCACGGCGGCTGAGTTGGCCGAACTGATGGTTGGTTCCGAACTACCGAAGCCGTCTACTGAACCGCGCGTCGCCGATCAGCACGTGACGCTGTCGCTCAATTCAGCAACTGTCCCGGGAGACGACGGCCGACCCGCCCTAGACGCCGTCGATCTCGAGATACACCGCGGTGAGATCCTGGGAGTGGCCGGCGTGGAGGGTAATGGTCAAGGGGAACTCATCGAGGCGATCCTTGGGCTCCGCCCCTTCGACGGGGGCGAGCTGCTCCTAGACGGGGAGCCCATCACCGACTGGCCGGTTCGTCGTCGACGCGAGGCCGGTCTCGGTTACGTGCCGGAAGACCGGCAACGGCGCGGCCTGCTACTCGATGCGCCCTTGTGGGAAAACGTCGTNCTCGGCCACCAAACCCAGCAGCCCTATGCNCGTGGCCGCTGGCTNGATCGTTCCAGCGCTCGGAAGGCTGCTGGAANGATCCTCTCGGATTTCGACGTCAGGGCNCCAGGCGTGGACACCACAGCACGCGCCTTGTCGGGTGGTAACCAGCAGAAGTTGATCATCGGACGGGAAATGGCTGCTCGACCCCGGATGCTTATTGCTGCCCACCCCACACGCGGTATTNATGTGGGCGCTCAGGCCGCGGTATGGGATGAACTGCGGGAAGCGCGAGGCGAGGGAATGGCCGTCCTACTGGTGTCGGCCGACTTGGAAGANNTGATNGGACTGGCTGATCGTCTGGTAGTCATGCTNCGCGGACGAATCACCGCTGAGTTGGACCCGACNAGTACTTCGCCTCTCCTGTTGGGGAGCCACATGACTGGGGCNTCGGTTAGCGACCNAGGCGGCGNCGGATGAGNACTCGGCGCTTCGTGCTCGCATTAGCTGCGCCTGTATGCGCATTCACCTTCTCTATAGGGCTGTCTTCACTCGTCCTGATGGCCTTCGGAACCAACCCGATCGATGCATGGTCCGAAATGCTGTCGTACGGCACCCGGCTAGAGACCTTCGTTGAGACGGGCAACCGCGCGACTCCCCTGTATCTGGCTGGCATCGCGGTGGCAATCGGCTTCCGCATGAACCTCTTCAACATCGGTGTGGAGGGCCAGTACGTACTCGCCGCGCTACTAGCCGCATCGGCGGGCGCAGCAGTCGATCTTCCCCCGATTCTGCATGTTGCCCTCATCATGGCCGTCGCCATGACGGTCGGCTCAGCGTTCGCCGGGATCGCGGGCTACCTGAAGGTCAGCAGGGGCGTCCATGAGGTGATCTCCACGATCATGCTGAACGCTGTGGCACTAGCCGCTGTGGGTTTTCTTCTGCGCAATTGGCTGCTNGACGAGAGCGACACGACCCTCAACATGATGACGCCGGAAATACCGGCNTCAGGCCAGTTCCCTCACCTNAANTCTCTTGTCGAGACGTTCACGCGGGAAATCGGTCGGGGTCGCGAACTCTGGGGCTTTCTANTGGTGGCCGTGTTCGTGGGTGTGCTCTTCCACGTCTTCCTCAACCGCACGCGCGCCGGTTTCGACCTCCGGGCCACAGGCCTCAACCCGTTCGCCGCTGAGGCATCTGGCGCTGACCCGTCAACCAACGTCGTCCGAGCCATGCTGCTCTCGGGTGCCGTCGCTGGTCTGATCGGCCTTCCCGAAGTGTTNGGTGACGCCCACAACTACGACCTCGGATTCGCGCGCGGTCTTGGATTCACAGGAATCGCCGTGGCCCTTGTGGGCCGAAACCATCCCGGAGGGATCGCGATTGCCGCTGTGCTGTTTGGATGGCTCGATAGTTCAGCCCCGATCCTGGATGTGGTCGGGGACGCTCCCCGGGAGATTGTTTCGATTCTCCAAGGGGTTGTGGTGTTGTCGGCCGTGGTGGCCTACGAGGTAGTGAACCGGATTCGCCGTGCATCTGAAGCCCGGGATGCTGCAGTGGCTGTCCGAATACCGGTCGGAACCTCCAACGGGGATGCTGGGTGATGGAGTTCCTNCGGTCCTCCACGGTGCTTCGCTGGATGCTTGCCGCCCTCGGGGTGGTGGTCGTCCTATCCGTTCTGCAGGAGCTGGCGCGACCAGCGACCATCGACCTCGTCTCCGTTGGCACCGCAGAGTCGACTCTCCGTCGGGCCGTGCCGATCTTGTTGGCCGGACTTGGCGGCATTTGGGCCGAGAGGGCTGGCGTGGTCAATATCGGACTCGAGGGAATGATGGTTCTCGGCACATGGTTCGGTGCCTGGGGAGCACTCGAGTTCGGCCCTTGGTGGGGAATAGTCATTGGCATTGCGGGCGGCGCTGCCGGTGGCCTACTCCATGCTGTAGCCACTGTGGGTTTCGGCGTTGACCACATTGTCTCAGGGGTGGCCATCAACATCGTCGCACCAGCGCTCGCACGATTCCTATCCGGCGAGGTGTTCTCTGGACGATCGGGTGGGGGCATAACGCAGTCGCCCCGGGTTGATTCCGTCGGGCACTTCGACCTGCCGTTCCTGTCAGGTGGTGAACTTCTCGGGTGGAGAACCCCCGACCTGCTGGGATGGACTACAGATCAAGACTGGCTGCTTGTCTCCGACATCGCCGCTGTCCTGTCGGGCATCACGAGCAGCCTCTCATGGGCAACCCTTCTGGCACTCACCCTGGTTCCCGTTTCGATCTTCGTGCTGTGGCGNACACCCTTCGGCCTCCGGATCCGAGCCTCAGGGGAACACCCCGTGGCCGCTGACAGCCTCGGCGTGTCCGTNTACCGGATGAAGTTCACCGCAGTAGTGNCCAGCGGCGCATTGGCCGGCTTTGGTGGGGCATTCATTGCCATAGAACAGACCGGTGTCTACCGGGAAGGCCAGGTCCAAGGCAGGGGTTTCATTGGCCTAGCTACGGTGATCTTTNGGAACTGGCAACCCGTGGGCGCCTTGCTCGGATCGATACTCTTTGGCTTCGCCGATGCGTTACAACTCAGAGACCGCACGGCGGTTCATGCCCTACTGCTGCTCGCCGGCGTGGCGCTCGCCGGGCTCGCCCTGCGNGCCCTCCTNAAGCGCAGACACAGTTCTGCATTGCTTCTGGCGAGTTCATCAGCGGCCGTGCTTTGGTGGTACGCGGTGACTGAGGAAGTAGCCGGCGAACTACCGCCCATCACGCCGCATTTGGTCACTCTGCTTGTCCTGGTGTTCGCGACCGGCAGGCTACGGATGCCCGCGGCAAATGGTCTCCGCTACCGGCGCGGACAGGAATAGTGGATCCTGTCCTTACCTCCAGCCAGCGAACGTCTTGGGAGCGCGACGGGTTTGTGGTGCTACCCGAGTTCGTGGACAACGAGCTCCAAGTCAATCTCCGGAACCGTATTGCCGAGATCGTTGCCGACTATTCCGATTCTGGCCTTCCAGACGACGCAGTTTCCGTCTTCTCAACCACTGAGCAGACCCACGCGCAAGACAACTGGTTCCTGAGTTCTGGCAATGCAATCCGGCCATTTCTTGAAAAGGGAGCCCTTGACGGCGCCGGCAATCAGATCGTGCCCATGGACCAGGCGCTCAACAAGTTGGGACACGCCATGCATGATCTCGACCCGGTGTTCGACCGCTTCTCGCGCACCCCGGCATTGGCCAGTTTGGCCGCCGACCTCGGGTTCGTTGATCCCCTTCTGGTGCAGTCCATGGTGATCTTCAAGCCGAATCAAATCGGTGGTGAAGTGATATGCCACTGCGACCACTCATTTCTGTGGACTGAGCCCCAGACGGTGGTTGGATTTTGGTTCGCACTGGATGACGCCACCGTGGATAACGGGTGCATGTGGGCCATCCCCGGTGGCCACGCCGGTGGTGCCCGGACCCGCTTTCGACTCGACGGCTCCGATGGCACCACCACCGACGTCCTCGACCCCACGCCGTACGACCATGACGACCTGGTTCCGTTGGAGGCAGAAGCCGGGACCCTGATCGCCTTCCATGGGTGCCTCCCCCATTGGAGCGGCGCCAACACCTCGGACCGCTCGCGTCTTGCGTACACGTTGCACGTGATCGACGGGATAGCCCACTACCGGGCTGACAACTGGCTGCAACGCAGTGCAGACCTACCGCTGCGCGGCTTCACCTGACCTTCCCGCCCCCGGGCCTGATCAACGAGCCCGGTAACCTGCACCATGGAAACCTTGGCGTCTGGCCGCGACCTGATCCGCCAAGCACCGAAGGTCGTCCTCCACGATCATCTGGACGGTGGGCTGCGGCCCACCACCGTCGTCGAGTTGGCCGATATGACGGGCTACCGGGACCTGCCCACCACCGATCCAGGCGAGTTGTCCACCTGGTTCCAGAGGGGCGCCGACCAACGGGACCTTGGCCTCTACCTCGAGACCTTCGAACACACCGTCGGGGTCATGCAGACCGCCGAGGCTTGCCACCGGGTAGCCGCCGAGTGCGCAACCGACCTGGCCGCAGACGGATGCGTTTATGCCGAGGTTCGCTTCGCCCCTGCCCTCCACACCGACCAGGGCATGGCACTGGACGAGGTTGTGGACGCGGTTCTGGCCGGGTTCGCTGACGGCTCGTCAGGAACTGACCTAGTCATCCGGGCCCTGGTGACTGCCATGCGCACTTCTACTGACTCGCTGGCCATAGCCGAGGTGGCCGTCCGGTTCCGGGACCGAGGTGTAGTCGGGTTCGACATCGCCGGCCGGGAGGCCGGTTACCCTCCGACTCTCCATCTGGAGGCCTTCCAGTACCTCCAGCGGGAGAACTTCCACTTCACTATCCATGCCGGGGAGGCCTTCGGACCAGCCTCCATCTGGGAGGCCATCCAATTCTGTGGAGCCGAACGGCTCGGCCACGGGGTGCGAATTGTGGATGACATTGACGTGTCGGACGATGGCCCGCCCCATCTAGGCCACCTGGCCTCCTTCGTCAGAGACCGCCGGATTCCCCTTGAGCTCTGTCCGACGTCCAACGTTCACACTGGAGCAGTGGCCAACGTGGCTTCTCACCCCATAGGGCTGCTTCGAGACCTGGGGTTCCGGATCACCGTCAACACTGACAATCGCCTGATGAGCGGTGTGTCAATGACGTCGGAAATGGCTGCCGTCGGCGAAGCCTTCGGCTGGGGACTGGACGACTTTCAGTGGCTGACCATCAACGCCATGAAGAGTGCGTTCCTGCCGTTCGACGAGCGTCTGACCCTCATCAACGACCGGATCAAGCCCGGATACGCTGCCCTGTCGGCCTGACGGGCGACTGTCTGCCTGCACTGAACAGTCGCAGTTGGGGTCGATGAGCAGAGTTNGGCGATGGTCAACCGGGCTCTCCCACAAAGTCAGAGTGTGTAGTCGGTGGACTCGCCACCCTGACACTCCCGGCCGTGACTCGTGGACCCACGCCTATCGATGGCCATCTCGGTCGCCCGTAGCGTGAAGACTGTGGGTTCGATTAAATCGTGTTGGCTGGCCCTTGCCCTTGAATCAAACAGCCAGTACATAGAGCCCCAATCGATACCCGGACCACCGACAGGAACTCGATGAGCATCGTCCTTACCGGTGTTGCCGGGATGCTGTTCGCAGTCAATGCCACGTCCACCCGACTAGTTCTTGATCGCACAGGAATCCGAACCGATGTAGCAGCAGTAGCCACAATCATGACAGCGACGGCTGTGGCCTCAGTGATTGCCATCATCGGAGGCGTTCGACCTGGCGATCTGAGTTGGGCGGACTCCCAAGGGTTTCTCGTTATCGGGGCAATCGTTCCTGGTGTCGCTCAGTTGACGTTTTATGCCGCAATCAGCATGGCTGGACCGTCTCGCTCGGCCATCATGTTGGGCACAGTGCCGATGTGGTCGGTCGTCCTAGCCACCATCTTCCTTGACGAACACTGGTCGACCTCGGTGGTAGTTGGCACCATTCTCGCTGTTATCGGCAGTGTTCTTTTGGCGACGGAGAGGGCCACGAAAGCGACTGTGTCACGGTTGGGATTGGCCTTTGCAGCCCTAACGGCTCTCCAGTTCGCGATACGTGATGTCCTAACTCGATCAGTTACCCAGGAAAGCAGTCTCGATAGTTCTGCAGCAGCCGCTGTAACTCTTGGGGTCGGGGCTGTAGTTCTGATCGGGGTCGCAGTTGGGACTGCTGGACCACGAAAGTTCTCCAAGAACCTGCGCCGCAGCATGCCGGCGATGCTGGTTCCAGGTGTCGCTGTAGGTATCGCCATGCCAGCCCTGTTGGCTGCATTTGAACGGAGCCGTGTTGGGATCGTGTCCCCACTCTTGGGAGCCACACAAACTGTCGGAGCGGTCCTACTTTCCGGAGCCTTGATTGGTGGTAGCGAAATAGACAAGAGAGTGGTCCTAGCCGTCGTCGTGACTCTGGCTGGAGGCACCCTGATCGGCGTCACCCGCTGATTGTTCGGTCAGCGCAAGACTTGGAGTTCAAGTCCCTCCCCCACGGCCAGAGGCTCGCCCGGTTCCAGCCATGCAGGGTGGCTTTCTTTCCTCCTAGTAGTTGACGACCTCGGCGCGGAAGCGATCGAGATAGTCGTTTCGCTTTTCGGTTGAGACGGCGAAGTCTGGAACCAGCAATTCGTCCACACCCACGGCTGCGTACTCGGCCACTACCTGGCGGAGTTGCGCTGGGGTACCAACCAAGCCGGATCTATGGCCCATTTTCTCCTGAAGTTCGGCAGCCTCCTGTTCGGTCTCTGTGAATATGAGGACCCCCACCGCGGACTTCTGGATCTCGGCAGGATCACGCCCTATCTCCGCACAATGTCGCTCCAAGACGCTGATCTTGTGGCGTATCTCCTCGGGACGCCCCCAACTGTTCCACTCGGTGGCGAACCGGGCCACGGTTCGCAGCGTCCGCTTCTCTCCCCCACCGCCAACGAGCAGAGGCAACGGGCTTTGAAGAGGTTTTGGCTCCATGGGCGCCTCGTCTAACTCGTAGTACCGGCCAGAAAACGTGGTGCGGTCTTGGGAGAAAAGTTTGGTCAGAATCTCACAGGCTTCCTCAAGTCGGTCTGAACGCTCAGTGAACGAACCCAGTTCCAAGCCATAGCGTCGGTGTTCATTCTCCTGCCAACCGGCACCAATCCCGACCACAAGTCGTCCACCCGAAATGTGATCAACCGTGGCCGCCATGTTTGCCAAAAGCGCCGGATGCCGATAGGTGTTGCCAGTGACCATGGCGCCAATCCGCAGTCGGGGCACGGCGACCGCAAGGGCGGCCAGCATGGTCCAGGCCTCCAGGATGCTGCCCATCTCGGGTGAGCCGTAATCCTTTTCCGGGCCGTAACCGCCTGGCGGGGGCATGAAGTGGTCGGGCACCCAGATCCCGTCCCAGCCCGTGGTCTCGGCATGTTGGCAACCTTCGAGCAATTCTGCCCATGTCTGGCCTGAATTTGCCCAATATGAGAATCTCATAGCCTGTAATTTAACGGTAGATACGAACCCGTATTCAGTTCGCTAGTCCTCTTGGCTTCGGAGGAGACGGATACCGGCTGCGGCTCGGACAGCCTCACCGTTCATACCGTCGTTGGAAATGCGTTCGGCGACTTCGCTATCATGAAGGCGAAGCTGAAGCATGGTCGCTCGTAGAGGCGGCGCACCCTCCAGTTGCTGTTGCCCTGGTCGCCACAGTTGGGAGCGTCAATGAACATCGAGGGAAAGACCGCGCTAGTCACGGGTGGAGCGAAACGGATCGGACGCGGCATCACCCTTGCACTCGCTCGTGCTGGTGCCAACGTCGTCATCAATTACAACAACTCAGCTAACGAGGCCTCCGCGACCGCCACGGAGGCCGAAACTCTTGGTGTCGAAGCGCTTCCGATTAAGGCGAACGTCGCCGACTACGACGCCGTTGGAACCATGGTGGATGAAGCGGTGCGGCGCTTCGGCACGATCGACATTCTTGTGAACAACGCTTCACTGTTCGTGGCTGATCCGTTTCCTACCAGCGACTTGAGCATCTGGCACCGCTCCATCGACACACTCGTGCACGGCCCGTTCTACTGCGCCAACCAGGTAGCTCCCGTGATGCTAGAGAACGATGGTGGGGTCATTATCAGCATTGGAGATCTCTCAGCCTTCGAGCCATGGCCCGGCTTTGCTGGACATGCGGTAGGCAAGGGCGCTGTCCTTTCCCTCACGCGCCAACTCGCCCTGGAGCTTGCACCTCGGATACGTGCGAATGCAGTGGTTCCTGGTCCCGCCCTGCGGCCGATCGGGTACGACGAAGCCACCTTCAAGCGGGTCGCAGACGACACTCTTCTCGGCCGGTGGGGCACTCCAGAAGAGATGGCACATGCGGTGTTGTTCTTCGTCGAAGCTGACTACGTGACCGGCGAAGTGATCACCGTTGACGGTGGCCAACGTTTCGGACATCGCAAACACGCACACGGATGATCGATGGTTGCGGCCGGAGTTCACATAGTTCCGTTGATGCCATCGCCAGACGTCGTTGCACTCGTGGTCGAGGCAGAACAACTCGGATACGACTACTGCATGGTTGCGGACGAAGGAGTTCACCCCGACATCTACGCATGTCTCGGCGCCGCAGCCCGCGAAACCGAACGCATCAAACTCGGCGTAATGACAAACGGCTACACCCGACACCCCGCAGTCACGGCTGCGGCACTAGCGACCGTCAACGAACTCTCTGGCGGGCGCTCAGTCGCAACGGTACTGGCCGGCGGCTCAATGGTTCTCGGACCCATGGCGATCGAACGGCGACGACCTTTTCGTGCGATCGCCGACACCATCACCGTGCTCGAGAAGCTCTGGTCGGGCGAGACCACCTCATGGCGGGGCGAACACTGCTCGCTCGACGAAGCGCAACTTGGCATGGGTGCACAGGACATTCCGATCTGGATCGCAGGCCGAGGTCCGTTGGTACTTGGATTGGCAGGTGAAGTCGCTGACGGACTGATCTGCACCGTCAAACCAGACGTTGGTGCCGCCATCGAACTCGCCGAGAGATCGGCCAAGCGAGCCGGGCGACCAGCTCCAAGGCCGATGTACCTTGGCCGCATCTGCTACACGGCCGAACTCCTCGAGGGTCAACGCCGCACACTGTCATACGTACTCATGGACTCGCCGCGTCGGGTTCTAAGGTCGCTTGGTCTCGACGAAGACCACATTGTGATCGTCGAGCAGGCAGCACGTACGAACAATCCTGGGCATGTGGACCCACTCGTCACCGAAGAACTCCTCCACCGTTACCAGATCACAGGAACACCGAAGGAATGCGAAGCAGAGGTCGCAAGGATGGTGACCGCACACAACCTGCATGCCGTCCTCATCGATGCCCTGTCAATGGACCTAGACGAGAACCTCAGCGTCATCAGCAACTCGCTACCCATTATCAAAGGAACACTCACATGACCACCCGTCGCCTCAACCGCATCTTCGCTGCCGACGGCCGGACGGTGATCATCGCTCTCGACCATGGCCTGATTGACGGCCCATGCGAGGGATTCGTAAACCCGGCAGCGACCATCTCCGCAGTTGTCGCCGGCGGAGCCGACGCCATCCTGACTTCGTTCGGGATAGCCGAGAGGTTCGCTGCCGAACTCGGGAGCGTCGGCCTCATCGTGCGCAGCGACGGCGCAGAGACCAACCTTGGAACACCGAGCACCGGGTCGCTGTCGAGATTCTTCGGGCCGACCGATGCCCTGCGGATCGGTGCAGATGCTCTTGTGGTGACGGCCATGCCTGGCTCGGACAAGGAAGCGTCAACTCTCGAGACACTTGCGCACGTAACCGCCGAAGCACACCGCTGGGGCCTTCCCGTTCTCGGGGAGATGGTGCCGGGAGGTTTCAACGGCGGCCCAGAAAGCAGGGACACCGAAGCCATCGCGCTCGCCGCCCGTCTCGGTGCCGAACTAGGCGCCGACTTCATCAAGGCCCCTTACTGCAATGACTACGGCACCGTCACGTCTTCGACATTTGTCCCAGTCGTCATCCTCGGCGGCGCGAAAGGAGACGAGCGGTCGATGCTGTCCGACATTCATGAAGCGATCGCCTCTGGCGCAAAGGGCGTCGCTATCGGCCGCAACGTGTTCCAATGCGATGATCCAGCCGCTATGACACGTTCGATCGTCGCCATCGTGCACGAGAACGCATCGGTCGACGACGCGCTATCGATCCTCCAGGCGTGACCCACCATGCCCCCTCCCGCCGCCGTCGTCATCGGCCTCGACGCCGGCACAACGTCAATCAAAATGGTTGCCGTCAATGCCGAGGGAGTCATCCAAGCCAGCGCCTGCTCAGACCCGATCCCAACGCAAATACCGTCGCCTGGGGCAAGTGTCCAGCAGCCATCGGCCATCTGGAGCGCACTCGCGACGGCCTGTCAACGAGGGATGTCCGCTCTGGATCGCTCAACGCCGGTAGCTGCGCTCGCTCTTGCTGCCCAGAGTGGCTCGGTCATCGCGATGGAGGGACTCGACGGAGAGGGCGAGGCCAGTCTCATTACCTGGATGGATACACGCTCGCGTGAACTTGTCCACTCCTGGGATTCCGGCACGCAGGCGATCATCAAGACCCTCAGCGGGTGGGCCCCGTCGCCAGGACTTGGGCTTTCGACCATCTCTTGGTTCCGGGCCGGAGCGACCGTTGAACCACGAAGGTGGGCAGCAGTCGACGACTTCCTGATCCACGAACTGACGGGTTCGTGGATCACAAACCCATCGAACGCAGCAGGCATGCAACTCATGGACATGTCGTCGCTGGAATGGAGTGCCGAACTCTGCGAGATCGCCGGAGTCGAGATATCTATGCTCTCGGTCCTCTCGCCGTCCGGAAAACAAGTTGGTCACCTCACTTCCGTTGCCGCCGAGACCACGCAACTTCCACAGGCGACCCCGGTGGTGATCGGCGGCCACGATCAATCGTGCGCCGCTCTCGGCCTAGGAATAACGACACCCGGTTCCGCTCTGCTCTCGCTAGGCACCGCTTGGGTACTCACGATGATCACCGACCGAGCCGATGCCACCGATGTGCCTAACAGTTTCAATCTAAGCCCACACGTAGTGCCAGACCGGTGGTCTATCTCCAAGAATCTCGGTGGCCTCGGTGCGGCATTGGCATCAGAGATCGCCGGCGAACAACCTGGCCGCACTACCGAACTCGATACTGAGCTCGATCGGTCAGGTCCGAAGATCGACGATCCGTACTTCCTGCCAGCGCTCCACAACGCCGATCGCATCGGCTGGGGTCAATTCACAGGTCCTGCAACCCCTAGCCGAGTAGAGCGTCTAAGGGCAGTGATGGAGGCGTGCGCTTTCGAGGTTCGCCTGGCCCTCGAACAGGCCTCGCCATCGGTTCTAGTGCACGAACTGACGGTTGTCGGTGGCGGGACAAACAGCCGCTACCTCACCCAACAAATTGCCGAGGCCACAGGTATGCCGCTCGTGATTCGGAGCGAGGCCAGCCGACCTGCTCTGGGAGCAGCAATGCTCGCAGCCGGCTCCCGTGACTGGCCGACGTTCAACAGCCCGAAGACTCCAACCGCAACGATCCTTCCATCTCTTCGATACAGCGCGACGATGGACAAGCGCTACGCCGAGTACCGCCGACTCACCTCAGGAGATAGACGATGACCAAGCCCAAGGTTGCAGTGGCTATCGGCCGTTCGCACTACGACCGCATGTTCAGCGAACGAGCTTGGCAGCAACTCGAGGACGTATCCATCATCGTCCATCACGAGGGAGACGAACCGGCGAATCGAGAGGAACTCATCGACCTCCTTCCGGGAGCGCTGGCCTGTATCACCAGTTGGGGGGTGGCTCAGTTGGATGCCGAAGTGGTCGCCGCCGCCGATTCACTCGAACTGCTGTCACACATGGGCAGCAGCGTCAAGCGTTTCGTGTCAGATTCGGTGTGGGATCGTGGTATTCGCGTAACAAGCGCAGGTATCTCACTTGCACGCGACGTCGCCGAAACCACCCTGGGCCTGATGATCGTCGGTCGCAAGCGGATCTGGCCCCTCGGCCGCCACGTGGCCGCCGGCGGGTGGCGTGACAGCCCCGTATGGGAGCAATGGGACGCTCGCGAACTCGCCCGATCGACCATCGGTCTGGTCGGCGCAAGCAACGTTGGACGCCATGTCATCGAACTCCTCGCACCATTCCAGACCACCATTCTCGTTGCCGACCCTTACCTCACCAATGAGGAAGCAACGAGGCTCGGGGTCGAACGAGTCGGCCTGAACGAGTTGGCCACACGCGCCGACATCGTGTCGCTCCACTGCCCAGAGAACGAGCACACCCGGCACATGGTGAACGCCGAGGTCCTCGCCATGGTGAAGGACGGAGCAGTCATCATCAACACTGCTCGCGGCGGGCTGATCGACGAGGCTGCACTGGTCGAGAAATTGAAGACCGGTCGGGTCTTCGCCTTCTTAGACGTCACCGACCCTGAACCGCCGGCACTCGACAGTGAACTCCGGCAACTCGACAATGTCGTCATCACCCCCCATATCGCAGGATGCATCGAGAACTGCAATCGGATGGGTGAACTCGCTGTGGAAGAGGTCCGGCGCCACATAGCGGGCGAACCGGCGGTTTACGAAATCCGTTCAGACATGCTTGACCGGATTGCTTGACCGCACGTCCGGTTGGGCACCATTCAGCTCAGAATCAGGCCACCATCGACCTCAATTGACTGTCCGGTGATGTAGCGAGCGTCATCGCTGGCTAGGAAAGCGATTACGCCGGCAATCTCTTCCGGTTCTGCGAGGCGCTTCAAAGCAGTGTCATCAGCGCGCATGGCCAGCCACTGGTCGCCCGTCATGTCGAGTGTCGCACCGATCTCTCCGGCCACCCGGCGAACCATCGTCGTGAGAGTGTTGCCAGGGCAAACAGCGTTGACGGTGATCCCGTGGGGACCGAGTTCCATCGCTGCCGAGCGGGTCACGCCGATCACGCCGCTCTTAGTCGCGGAATACTCCGCTGAGTGTGGCCAACTGGTTCTACCTGCCATCGACGAGATGTTGACGATCGCACCACAACCCTGCTCGATCATGATTGACGAAACGAGACTGTTCGACACGAGGACACCCGTGAGGTTTACGGCGACTAGATCGTTCCAACGTTCGAGCGGAATATCGGGCAGAGGGCCCCCAACGTACGAACCAGCACAGGCCACCAGCACGTCAATGCGACCCCAGCGTTCGACGACCGCAACGATCGCCGCCTCCTGCTCGGCACGAGAACGCACGTCGCAGGCGAACGCTACGGCCTGCGTTCCAAGCGCTGAAGCGTCGGCAGCCGTCGCTTCATTCTCCTCCTGCTCGATGTCGAGACAGGCAACTGCCGCCCCCTCGGATGCGAACCGAATGGCTGTTGCTCGACCAATACCCGTTGCCGAACCTGTGATCACCACGACCTGACCCGAAAACCGGCCACCTGCAGGAATGCCTGACATGATCGTCAAAGTGTATGCGTCGCTTGGTCTCGCAGGTCAGAGCCAGGAACCAGGAACCAGAAATCAGGATTCAGAAACAACCGCTGGGCCGTAGTGGGGCGACTGGCCGGTAACCGCTGCCCAACGGCGAGTGCCGTACTCGAAGTGCCACCACTCGCCATCAAATATCACGAAACCCTGGGCAACCATGGCGTGATAGAGCAACCGACGAATGTCGCGGTCGACACCTGGCTCGGTTTCCAGCGCCGTTGCGTGAGCTTTGGCCGTGAGGTCGTCGAAGCCGGTTCCAGGTGCCAGTGGAATGCCATCAAGGCTGAGGGTGAGGTCGACTGAACCGCCTGTGAGGTGGGGCGACGGGGTGGTCGGATCGTTGTCTGGTTCGGCAAAGAAGCCGGGTGGCAAGTTGGGGTCGGCGTATGCCGCCTCGTACAGCTCAACCTGGAGGGCGAACGGGCGGTAACCATCGAATACAGCCAACCCCCAACGATCGGGCAAGCCGTCCGCCACACGGCCGAGGCGTTCGGCCACCCGGGCACGGAGCAGACACCCTTGGCTGGCGTGTTGCCATCCGGCCAGACGGTAGTTCTCCAGACAGGTGATCCGACGGTGGTCGACGGCAACGAGAGGTTCGTCGACCGGATTGACTACCGGCGGATGAGGAGGATCGACTAACTCGGGCAGGGGGGAAGTCGGTGGAACAGTGAGACCGGCGGCGTTCAAGATCTCGGTCGCTGGCCGGGTCAGCCGGGGCTCTTGAAGATGGGGGCTCACGGACCGGCCAGGACTCGCGCTGTGACATCGAGCAGGTCGGCTCCAGAGTGCGCGTCGAAGATGGGTACGAGGAACTCGTCCAGCCCGTGCCGTTCAGCTAGATCGGCGAGTTCGGCAGCGCACTCATCGACCGTGCCGGCGATCACGAAGGGTAGGACCCACTCGTCGGGGACATAGCGTGCCGCAGCGTCCAGGCCGTCAGCCAGAGCGGACCTGATTGTGGCCACATCCTCGTCAGTTATACCAAGCGCGATCCGGACCGGTTCCGGGGAGTCGACCAGCCGGTAGGTCATGTGCGGTCGGACCGTTTCGAGCGCCGCATCGTCGGTCACCACCATGGTTGAGTAACAGATACCAGCCCGGTTACCAGTCCGGGTCGAGCCAGCTCGGACCCGTTCCACGTACTCGCCGAGCGCCGGCTTGTAGATGAAGTCGAGCATGACGCCATCGGTCTCGGCACCGCCCAGGTCGAGCATCTTCGGGCCCCGACCGGCCAGCCAGATCGGAATGTCCGGGCGGGCCCACCCCATGTGGGCCGACCGGAGGGAGAAGGTGGGGGCCTCCATGTCAACCGTCGTCCCCGTAAAGAGGCCCCTGCAGGCCTTGATGGTTTGGTGGACGGTTTCAAGTGGATGGACGCGACCCAGAACTAGCGGGTCAAGGGTCAGGCTCCCACCCGCTCCCAGGCCGAGGAAGGCCCTACCACCGGAAAGTTCGTCGAGTGTCGCGATCGCCGCCGCCGTCTGGCCTGGATGCCTTGTATAGGCGTTGGTGATCCCGGGTCCGATCTCGAGGCGGCTAGTGGCCTGGGCGATGGCCGTCATCGTGACGTACAGATCGCGGGTGGCGAGGCCCTCGTCGTACACCCAGCACCGGTCGAAGCCGAGACGCTCGGCTTCCACTGCGAGGTCGCTGATAACGCCCACGGGCGCCTCGGGGATCAGGTTGACGCCGGCTCGGAGTCGCCTTTCAGACATACCGGGAACCTACTCCCGGACCCCAGGCCACTGGGCGGCGAACTGATGGACGGGAGTCTCTGGTTCCCGCCGGGCAACTTCTGCAACTAGGAGGTCGACCAGTGGACGGCTGTCCTCGTCGACCATCGTGATCGCGATGGCATAGCCAGCGTCCATCGGCACCGACCGGCGGGCGCCGTCCGGAGAGGTCAGCAGGATGGCGGCCCGCTCAGGGGTGAGTCGCTCGTAGGGCGAGCAGTCGACTGCGGCGGCAAGGCGCAGCGGCCGATGGCACTGATCGGCGATCACCCGGTTCAGGGCGTTGGCGCCAATGACGGCAACCACGTCCGTCGGCCCGGCCGGGAGGGCAGGTTCGTGGGGAGCCGGAGCCTTGGCCGGGTGGCCCCGGGACCCATCGGCTTCTACCAGCACGTGGTCGACCAAGGCCAGCCAACTAGAGGGTGCGTCCCTATCCACGCCTAGGCCCTTGGGACCACCGGAAGCCTTGTCGGCGATGCGACTCCAGACCAGGACTGGGCGTGGATCGTCATCGGCCACTGCCTCAGCTATTTCGTCCCTCGACGGTCCAAGGAGCAGCCGGGCACCGCCGACCTCGTCTGCGGCCATCTGAGTGGTGGTCGTCAGGACGGCCCGGCGGCCAAGGTACGTTCCGAGGCCGTGAAGCAGCGTCGTCTTCCCGCCACCTCCGACTAGTGCCGTGATACGGCCCGGAGTTCCCAAGAGATCGGAGACGTGTGCCGGTTCGCCAGTGGTCACGGTTTCGGTGGCTCCTCGCCGCCGATCCAGGTGAGGATCGCCTCGAGGACACCGCCTCCCACTGCCAGTGCCTTGTCCGACACCTGATCTATGGCCACCTCGTCGCCCCGGGGGTCAATGTCACCAACCTTGGTCCCAGCAGGTACATGGGTTCCGTCAGCGATTAGGCCTCGGATCGTCCCGTCGATGACCGATATCACGGGACTTTCGCCGACCCACCCCAGAACCTCGTCAGTTACCACCCGATCGCCGAGAGTCCGCACCCAGGACGCCGCTCCGTCGACGGGCGCCCGTAGGACCCGTTCGGCGGACCGCCCGCCCACGGTTCCCGGCGTACCAGTGTCAGCGGTCGCTGCACCGTTATAGATCACCCTTCCTAGGTCCGGGCCTCGCAGCGTTTCGACCACGGCGTGGCAGTCGACGCCGGCCGTGTACCCGGGGCCGAGGGCCACTACGAGGGGGGCATCACTGAGGGTGGTATCCGGATTTTGTTTAAGGAGGCGAGCATCGACTACCACAGATCGGGCAATCTGGGTGGCTGGAGGGAGGTTGGAACTGGTCAACACCGGCACCACCCCGCTGGCAGCCGCCCCTTGGATCTCATGCACCCCAGCGACTCGCCGAGCCTCCATTCCCTCTACCGAGGCCCGACCTGCAGGATCCAATAGTGCAGACGCGACGGCGACAGCCCGGCGGACAGCCAAGGGGTGGGCCAGTTCACAGACGGCAACTGGGAAGCCAGCTCGGTGAAGCCGCAACGCCACACCGGTTGCCAGATCGCCGCCTCCGCGCAGGAGACACAGGTGATTGCCGAACAGCATCCCCGTCCGATCCTCCTGGCTGTCGTCCGGTTCCGGTCAGGTCATCCGGCGATGGCCGACGACCTGAGCGAGTATGGATACGGCGATCTCTTCCGGGGTCTCGGCGCCAATTTCCACGCCGACCGGCGAGATGACCCGATCTAGGTCGGCTTCGGGAATGCCATTGTCCGAGAGGGCCTGCCGCGTGGTCTCCCATCGGCGAAGGCTTCCCATGACTCCAATGGACCCCACGTCAGTTGCCAGCAGGTGAGGAAGGTTGACGACGTCGACTTGGGCATTACGGGTGACGACCACCGCGTGGTCATTGGCTCCCAGGCGAACGTCGGCCAGAACTTCGGCGAGTCGTCCGGGTCGGACCTCCACTGTTGAGTCTTCAGCGAGTCCGCCGGCCAGTCCGTCTGCCACTTCATTGCGATCGTCGGTGGCCACGACGTGGAAACCCAACCATGAGGCGAGATCCACAACGGCGCGTCCAACGTGGCCGCAGCCGATGACAAGAACTTTGGATGAGGGCATGTGGAGCTCCAGATGGATGGTGACGTCTCCACCGCAAACACCGGGGTCTCCGGCGCCGGGGTCAACGAGGCGGTAATCGAGGAGTCGGGAACGTCCGTCGGCCAAGCAGGCATCCGCCTCCTCGGTGACGCGCGCCTCCATTTCTCCTCCACCGACGGTACCGATGCGGCGGCCATCGTCAACGACAAGCATTCTGGCTCCAGCCCGACGAGGTACCGATCGGGAGGTAGCGATGACAGTAGCCAGGACCGCCGACTGTCCCCCGGCGATCAGGCGGTGGAGGGTTTCGAGAATCCTTGGGTCGATGGCCCCACCGGAAAGGAGCGGTCGAGGATTAGGGACCATGTCGTCCGGGAGGCTGGAAGGGCCGCTCATGCCGCACTCCACAGACGGAGGGCCTGCTCGTGGAGTCGAGCCCGCTGTTGGTCGGGGTCTACGCCCACGATCTGGCCGCCGCGGACGCGCCACTGCCCTGCGACCATGACCGCCTCCACGTGGTGGGCGGTGCGGAACAGTACGAGTTGCTCGGCCAAGTTGGCCTCGGTGACTGGGGTCGGGAACCGGCCGTCGACGACCTGCAGGTCCGCCGACCATCCGGGTGCGAGCCGACCTACTCTCTCCAAGGCCAGTGCCGCGCCACCACCGGTAGTGGCCATTGCTAGGACACGGTGGGCGTCCATCACGCCGGGGTCGCGGAGGCGGGCCTTGTGGATGAGGAAGGCCGAGCGCATCACCTCGTACATGTCGTTGATGTAGCCGTCGGATCCCAGGCCTACGGTGACGCCTGCGTCGAGTAGTTCAGGGATAGGGGCGATTCCGCCGCCGACCTCGCCATTGGCCAGCGGCATGTGGCTGCACCGCACTCCATGTTCGGCCACGATCCTTTGCTCGACATCGGAGAGGTGCACGACCTGGGAGGCCAGGAAGTTGGGTCCGGCCACCCCAAGTGCCGCATAGTGCTCAAGAGTCCGGTGTCCATGGTGTGCTTCGCACCACTCGCCCTCGTGGACGCCCTCGTTGCAGTGGGCGTGGACCAGAACGCCCAGTTCCAACGCCCGGCCGAATGCTTCACGGACGAATTCGTCCGAACAGGTAAACAAGGTGTGGATGCTGATCAGGCCCGACAGCAGGTCCTCACCGGAGCCCCTTCGACAGGCCTCCACGAAGTGCTGGTTCTCTTCCAGGCCGGCGACACCAGCCTTCGACCCCGCCCGCTCAGTGGCTTCGAAACTGAGAATCCCCCGTATCCCTGCTCGTCGAACCACGTCGGCTTGGACATCTAGGCCCCCCGGCAAGGCGTTGGGGGCCTCAAGGATGTCCAAGAAGGTCGTGGTGCCAGATCGGAGCATCTCGGTACAAGCCCAATCGGCGGCGGCGGCAAGCATCGCATGGTCGAGACGGTCCTCGACCTTCGGCCACCAGAAGTCTTCCAGAAATGGCCAGAAGCCCGAGGGTGCAGCATCCAGCGGGATTCCGTGAGCCAGCAAGCCGTACATGTGGACATGGGCGTTCACGAAACCCGGGATGACCACCTGGTCGGGGAACTCCAGGACGGAGTCGTCCGGATAATCGGCCATGAGGGAATCCGCTGGTCCAACGGCGTCGACTAGGCCATCGATGACCCGGACGCCGTGGCCGGCAACCGGGGGAGCTAACGCGTCGGCCAGGAGCCAGCTGGGCCACAAGATGGTCCCGGTGGTCGTTCCGGAGGTGGTCGACCCCGCGAACGCGGCCGGGACCATACTCAGCCCCTTTGAAGGGCGTCGAACACCCGCTCCGGGGTGAACGGCAACTGATCGATACGGACGCCGACGGCGTTCACTAGGGCATTCCGGATCGCCGGAGCTACTCCATCCTTGGGGATCTCAGCGACCGCCTTGGCGCCGAATGGGCCGCTGTCCTCCATGGTCTGCACGAGGAACACGTCAGTGCGAGGCATCTCGTCGGCCCTATAGATCCAGTAAGGGCCAAACGCCGCATTGAGCATCCGCCCATCCTCGTCGAGGGCGAACTCTTCGCAGTGGGCGTAGCCCAGGGCCTGGAGCATTCCACCCTCGACCTGTCCGCTCGCTGTCACTGGATTGATGGCCACACCACAGTCGACGGCCATGACCATGTGCCCGACGGTGACCTGACCGGTCTCGATGTCCACCTCGACTTCCACGAAGGTGGCTCCGAACGGAGGGGGGCAGTCCGGCGACACGTGGGAACCGGTGCCCATGATCTGCTCCTGCTCGTTGAGGTGGAGCGAGTCCAAGGCGATCTCTTCGAGGCTGACGGACCTGCCGTCCGGAGCGTAGGCGCGTCGATCACGTAGCTCGATGGAGCATGGAATGTCGATGCCGAGGAGCATCGCCGCGCGCTCCTTGAGCCGCGTCCGCACCACCTCGGCGGCTCGGAGTGCAGCGGTCCCCGAAATGTAGGTGGTGCTCGAGGCGTAGGCCCCAGTATCGAACGGCGTCATATCGGTGTCTGATGAGTACACCTGGATGTCCTCGAGCGGTACGCCAAGGACCTCCGCAGCAATCTGGCCCAGCACGGTGTCAGCGCCGGTCCCTAGATCGGTGGCGCCGACGAGCATATTGAACGAACCGTCGTCGTTCAGCTTGATCGAACAACCGCCCATGTCAAGGAATGGGATCGCCGTGCCATGCATAGCGTGCGAGTAACCGATGCCTCGCCGCACATGAGGCCGGTCGGTCGGCTCTCGCCAGGAACGGTCGTCACGCCGGTGCCACCCGATGGCCCGTGCTCCTTGGGCTACGCACTCCTCGATCCCGTCGGACTTGACCGTCGGGTACTCGTCAAGTTCCTCCTCCATCACGCCCTGTTCGCCAAGGTGCGGAGCGATGTTCATCTCGTCGCCGGTCTTGGTCCAGTTCTGTCGACGGAACTCGATGGGGTCGATTCCTAGGTCGGTGGCGATGTCCTCCATGTGGGACTCCAGCCCGAACAGGGCCTGTGGAGCGCCATAGCCCCGGTAGGCGCCGGGGACCGGGATGTTGGTATAGGCGACCTCGCAGTCAAAGCGCTTGTTTGGAGCGTTGTACGAGGTCAGGCCGCGCAGGCCAGCCACGGTCTGAACGGTGTAGCCGTGGGTGCCAAATGGGCCGGTGTTGCCAATCAACTTCATGTCCTGGGCAACCAGTGTTCCGTCGCCGTTGACGCCGGTCCGGTAGGTCATCGTCTGTGGATGGCGAGTGCGGCTGGAGACGAACTCCTCTTCTCGGGTCAGCTCGAGACGAACGGGCCGGCGAGTCGCAATGGTGAGGTGGGCGACAATGTCCTCGATCAACATCTCCTGTTTGACGCCGAATCCGCCGCCAATGCGAGGCTTGATGATCCGGATGTCCTTGATATCCCGGTTGACTAACGGGGCCAGCATGCGGCGGGTGTGGAACGGGACTTGGGTGGCGGTCCGCACCACGAGCCGCTCGTCGGAATCCAGCCAAGCCACCGAGATGTGAGGCTCGATGGGGCACTGCTGGACCTGGTGGACGCGGAAGGTCTGTTCGTAGCAATGGTCGGCCGCCGCCAAAGCCGCCTCCACGTCGCCCCTCTCGGCGGTCATGTGGTGAACGAGGTTGCGTGCGGCATCAGCTATGTCGGTGGTGTCGTCCTCATCGTGGATCACCGGGGCGGTTCCTGAAATAGCGTCAACCTCGTCGAAGACGGCCGGGAGCACCTCGTAGGTCACTTCGATCAGGGAGCAGGCCTCCTGGGCGATTTCGACGGTCTCAGCGGCCACGGCGGCTACGCGATCGCCGACGTGTCGGACCTTGTCGTCAAACGAAACCTGGTCGTGTGGCTTGGGGTTCGGGTATGACTGGCCGCCGGAGGCGTACTTGATTCGCGGCACGTTGCCATGGTGGATCACGGCGTGCACCCCGGGCAGCGCCCTGGCTGCCGAATCGTCGATGGACACGATCCGAGCGTGGGCGTGGGGGCTGCGCAGCACCTTCGCGTAGAGCATTCCCCGCATTTCGAAGTCGTCGGTGAATGCCGGATTGCCCTTCACTAGACGCAGCGCATCGACTTTGACTTCAGGCTGACCCACTACAGAGGTTGAGGGCACGTCCCGCGAAGGGACTAGTCGGGGAACGGCCGGGGACCCTTCGGGTGGCGGGTCGTCGGGATCGTGATCGGTGGCGTGCACGCCGTCGGTCATAGGAGCGACGATGAGTGGTCGGAACGGCTCAGCCTCTTCACCGCGCAGGACCGCCGCAGCCTGTTGGATGGCAATGACCGGCTTCACGTAGGCGGTTTCGCGGTCGAGGATCCCTGAGAGCATGTCCCGGATGGCGTCCTCGTCCGGATCAGGGTTGCTTTCCAGTAGCGCGAGGGTGCCGAGCACCATGGCTCCGACTGAATAGCCGGACTGCATGGCGCCAGTGGCGGCAAACGCAGCTTGGATGGGGTGAAGGTCGGCGTCGACGTTCAGGGACTCGACCGTGGTGACCGAGTGACCGCTGGCCTGGGCGGCTAGCACGACCTCGGAACTGGCTAGTCGGCCGTCGATGAGGACCGCTGATGCGCCGGTTTCGCCGGAGGTGGATCCGAAGCGTACGCTGACCATCCCCTCCCGGCGAAGCAAGGTGAGGAGCGTCTCATAGGGGGCGCATTCAAAAGTGCGGTTCGTGCCGTTGAGTTCAAAGGTGACCTCCATCAGGTGACACCCCCGACTGCACTGGCGGCTCTTTTGGCGAGGACTTTGGCCAGTGTTCTTCGGTAGTCGGCGCTTCCCCGGAAATCGCTGATTGGCTCGAGCCCGGCCGTCGGGTCTAGTGGGTCGACGAGTACCGGGTAGGCGGCCATGCCGGTGAGGGCCAACCGGACGCCGTCGCCGGCGGTCCTGGCTGTGGCGGAGACGATGGGCGTGTCAGACGGAGTACGGGCCGTGGATTGTCTTACACAATCTCCATCTCCTGATAGGTCGACTTCCACCGCAGTAATCACATGGCTGGCGGCTACCCCCGCCTTCAGCAGATTGGCCAGGGGCAGCATCTCGTAACCATCGGGACCAACGAGTTCGACTCTGGCATCGTGGACCAGTAGGGCGGCAACCAAGACGCTGTCAGGGTCACCGGTTGCCACTGTGCCACCCACAGTGGCCAGGGTCCGCAGGGTGCTGGGTAGTTCAGCCTGGGCGGCACCAGCGAGACCGGTTGGAACGCGGTCGTCATCCAACATGTCGTGGAGGGTGGTCATGGCACCTAGGCGAAGTCGACCCGCGTCGTCACCAATGCCCTCGAGTCCGCAACCCTGAAGATCAACCATCGTGACGGGAGTCGGGTCGTCGTCACCATTAAGGACTGTTCCCCCAGCTAGGGGCCGGTGGGACTCGTCGTCAAGAAGGGCCACGACGTCCTCGACGGAGTCGGGACGGTGATAGGCGATCGCTCGAGGCATGGCGTTCTCCTGGTAAGGATCGGCCCTCCCGGGGATGCGCCTCGCGGTCGAGCCTGAATTCTGCAGTTACCTGGGAGACGGTAGCACCGACCAAAGTCTCACTGGCAAGAAATGACGCTCAGGTTTTAACCCCAAACGTCAGCCAATCTCCAATAGGTGGGTCAGCGCCGGGATTCGAGGCCATGTCGAGTCGCTATGCATTGGACCAACTAGGTACTCCTCTACGGAGTCGATTACACCTACCCCCGCTTGGTCCCCCGCTTTCCCTGATTCGGACGCTCCGAAAGCAGAGTCCCTGAAAACGGCGGGAGGCCGGGACCCGCAAGCCCCGACCTCCCGTCACCGGCACCCCCACCCGCCGACGACAACCG
>PAXM01000043.1 GCA_002714485.1 Acidimicrobiaceae bacterium | reverse complement strand
GCCGTCGTAGCCGGCGCGTCCGAAGAATCCGAAGAATCCGAAGCTGCCGGGGCTGCCGGAGCNGCCGNAGTCNCNACTGCCGACGCACTCNCNGACGAACTGCTGTCCGCGCTATCGGATCCACAGGCACCAGCCAGCAGCGCGAACACCGCCACNAGCGCCATCAACCAACGTACTCGAGTCTTCATGAACCAATCCCTCCAGATGTGGATNTCACGTCCCGGNCCACGGTGACGCGCGTCACCAATGACCAAGGAAGCAGACCGTAGGGCAGCCCTCCCACCGATATCTAGCCAAGGGTCCAAAAAACCCCGGACCGGTAGTTTTCCTNTTGGTATAGATNATCTACCACNGCGGGTGCTAGGCCGATCGCGNCCCACTCGGAGCGCCCTCNTAGCCTCGANCAGGTGACCGACCTGCACCNGACTGACCAGCANCTGGACGGCCAACCGGCCGTGGACCNGGACGGCCTCGTGGTCCGCGACCCGCCAGCGGCGCTCCCCGAGGGACCGNCCACCACAGCCGAGNCCCTGGTGGCNGGCGTCCGTGANCATCCCGACCACCCGGCGCTCGGNCACCGCNACATCTGGCTCACCTATGCCGAACTGGACGCCCGGGTGGACGCTGCGGCTGGCGGCCTCGCGGCCAGCGGCGTGGGACCCGGCGATGTGGTGGCCTGCTCACTGCCCAACCGGATCGCCCTCGTCGAGGCCTTCCTGGCTACCCAACGACTGGGTGCCGTCTGGCTGGGCGTGAACGNAAACCTGGCTGACGACGAGATGGCCTGGCAGCTCGACGACGCCCGGACCGCCCTGCTGGTGACCACCCCCGAGCGCGCCGCTAGCCTCCCGCAGCCTCCCGANGGTCGACCGATCCTGATGGTCGACCCATCCAACGGATCCGGCTCCTGGTCCGATCTGGTCAAAGCCGGCCACCCGGCGCCGACGACGNCCATAGATCCACATGCTCCGGCGGCCATTGCCTACACCTCGGGTACCACCGGTCGCCCCAAGGGCGCCGTGCACTCCCAGCACAACCTGCTGTGGCCGGGNATCTCCAGCCGNCGGTCCTACCCCNCCATCCCCGATGAGCGCCACGGCGCGGCCCTGGCGNTGACCATCCTCAACATGCTGGTGCTCGGCCCCCTNTGGGCGTTCCTCCGAGGCNCCTCCGCCTACCTGATGGACCACACCGACGCCGTNGGCGTGGCCTCCGAGGTCCGCACCCAGCGCATCAGCCGACTCACCCTCGTGCCGGCCATGGCCCACGACCTGGTGTCCCACCCCGACGTCACCTGCGACGACCTCGCCTCCTTGACCCAGACCATCATCGGAGCCGGCCACTCGCCACCCACCCTGCGAAACGCCTGGGCCGAGAAGTTCGGCACCCGAGCCATCGTCGGCTACGGCCTCACCGAGGCCCCGACCGGGGTTACCCGCGAGCACGTCGACAANCCGANGCGACCCGACGGTGCCGGCTATCCGCTCGAACCGGTCCGGGTGGTGATCGTCGACGAGGAAGACCATCCGGTGCCCGCCGGCGATACCGGCGAGGTGTGNCTCGGCCCNGNCACCGACGGTCCGTGGGCCGGGGTGTGGACGCCCATGCTCGGCTACCTCGGCCGACCGGAGGCCACCGCCGANGCCCTGCGAGGNGGAGTCCTTCACACTGGCGACCTGGGCTTCGTCGACGAGGACGGGCAACTGGTCATTCAGGGCCGACGAACCGAGATGATCCTCCGGGGTGGGGCCAACGTCTACCCGGCGGAGGTCGAGCGGGTGATGGTCGACCACCCGGCCGTGCGAGAAGTGGCCGTCTTCGGCATACCCGACGAGCGGCTCGGCGAGCTGGTGGCCGCCGGCCTGGTGGCCGAGGCNGGCCCATGGGCCAGCGGCGACCCGGACCTACTNGTCGAGGANGTCCGGTCGTTCTGCCGGGAACGCCTGGCCCACTACAAGGTGCCCGACCGAATGCTGGTACTCGACGTCCTGCCCCGCAACGCCATGGGCAAGGTGNTCAAGGACGACCTGGNACCGGCCTTCGANGCCGACTAGCCGACCAGTCGCACGGCCACGTCAGCGGCGACCATCAGGCCCACCCGGTCACCNGGTCGCAGTGTCGAGCCGACGACGGCGTCGTGCCCGTCTGCGAGCGGNACCCGCACCGAGAGGTCGCCGACGACGACGGTGGCCACCNGGCGACCAGCCCGACGAGCCACCGAGGCCACGGTGGCATCCACGCCCCCGCCGACCGGGGCCACCGACAGGCCGTCGGCCCGCACCAGCACGGTGCCCGGCCCCGACCCCAGGCGCCCCAGCGCACACTCCCCGTCGGCATCGAGGACCACCAGGTTCTCGTGACCGAGGCAGCGGGCGGCATGCACGGTGCCGGGATCGGCCCACACCTCGTCGGGGGTGCCGATCCGATCGATGCGGCCGCCACCCATCACGGCAATCCGGTCCGCCAGCGCGAATGCCTCGTCGTGGTCGTGGGTGACGTGCAGCGCAGCCAACCCCAGACGCCGCATCAACGCGCCCAGTTCAGCGGTGAGGCGCTCCCGCAATGACCGGTCCAGCGACCCCAATGGCTCGTCCNGCATCAGCAGTCGGGGCGCGGCGGCCAGCGACCGAGCCAGGGCAACCCGCTGGGCCTCCCCACCCGACAGGGTGTCAACCCTCCGGCCCTCGAANCCGTCGAGGCCGACCAGTGCCAACGCCCGAGCCACCCGGTGGGCCCGCTGATCAGGCGACATGCCAGCAACTCGGAGGCCGAAGTCCACGTTGCCGGCCACGTCCCGGTGGCCGAACAGGGCGTGGTCCTGGAACACCAAACCGAACCCCCGCTCGTGGGTGGGCACCCTCGTCAGGTCGACACCGCCCCACCAAACCCCGCCAGCCATCGGCTGTTCCAAACCGGCCACGGTGCGCAGCAGGGTGCTCTTTCCACAACCTGACGGGCCGAGAAGCACCACCAGCTCGCCGGGAGCCACGGCCAGGTCCACGCCGGTGAGCACCGGTACCCCGTCAAAGGCCACCGACAGGCCCTGGACCTCCAAGCCGAGAGCAGCCGCGTCTCCGGCCACGGGTCGGTTCACAGGTCCCCCCGTACGGACCCGCGGCGGCCCCATCCCTCGATGACCAGCACTGAGAGCGCGGTGGCCACCATCAGCAACACGGCCAGGGCCATGGCCTGACCACGTAGGGCATCGCCAGGCTGGGACAGCAACCGGAAGAGAGCCAACGGTGCGGTGAGCCGGTCGGGATGCCGGGGAAGGAACGAGGTGGCCCCGAACTCGCCCAGCGAAACTGCGAACGAGAACCCGGCTCCCACGGCCAGGGCCCGTGCCGCGATCGGCAGGTCGATCTCCCGACGTACCCGGGCCGGGGCCGCCCCCAGAACGGCCGCTGCCTCCCGGAGCCGAACGTCGATGCCCCGCAGGGTGGGCACCACAATCCGCATCACGAAGGGCACGCCGACGAGGGCGTGGGCCACAGGCACCAACCACCGTGACGACCGGAGGTCCAGCGGGGGCTCGTCCAGAGCGATGAGCATGCCGAACCCGACGGTCACCGCCGACGCACCCAGGGGCAGCATCATCCCCAGGTCGAAGGCTCGGGCCACGGCGCTCCGGCCGTGCACCACGACCAGCGACGCCAGCCCGCCTACGAGCACGGCCAGCCCGGCCGCGACCACGGCGAACACCAGCGAGTTGCCCAACGCCTCCAACGCCGAAACTGGCAGAAGGGTCACCCGGTCGGCCAGGGCTACGTAGTGGTCCAGGGTGAGGCCACCCCACCATCCGCCGGACTGGCTACGGGCCAGCGACCGTTCGACCAGCACGGCAATCGGGAGGCCCAGCACCAGGACTAGCAGGGCGAGGTTGCCGGCCAGCAGGCCACCAGACGCCCGGGGCACCGCCACCCGCCGAACCACCCGCTGGCCCACGGCCCGCCGCCGCTGTAGCCGGTTGGTCACGACCACCATGGCCACCACGGCGGCCATCTGCACGATGGCCAGAGCGGTCGCCGACGCCAGGTCGCCCCGGAACACGGCGTGGCGCCACACCTCGGTCTCCAACGTGGCCCGGGTCGGCCCCCCCAGCACCAGCACCACGCCGAACGAGGTGAAGCAGAACAGGAACACGATGGAGGACGCGGCGGCCACTGCCGGCCACAGCCGGGGCCACGTGACCCACCGGAAGGCCTGGACGGGAGAGGCCCCCAACACCCGGGCCGCCTCTGTGGCCCGAGGATCGAGGCCCTCCCAGAACGTGCCCACGGTGCGCAGGACGACGGCCACGTTGAAAAACACGTGGGCGGCCAGGATCGCCCCGGCGGTGCGGGTCAGGCGCAGCGGCCCATCGGCCAGTCCCAGGCGTTCGAACAGGGCCAGGAACGCCCCGCCAACCACCACGGTGGGCAGCACGAAGGGCACAGTGGCCGCGGCCCGCAGTAGCGACCGGCCCCGGAACCGACGTCGGGCCAGAAGGTGGGCGCCGGGCAGGGCGACGACGACCGTCAGCACGGTGGAGGCCACGGCCTGCCACACGGTGAACCACGCCACCGACCGGAAGGACGACCTAGCCGGGAGGTCAACTAGGCGGGACAGGCCGTCGGCGCCCAACCCCCGGGCCAGGATCGACCCGACCGGGTACAGGAAAAAGACTGCGAGGAAGACCGCCGGGACGGCCACGCAGCCCGCAGCGGTCAGACGCCGGCCAACGCGTGTCACCGAAGCACGATCTCCGTCCAGCGGTCTGTCCACTCGTTGCGGTGGGCCTCGATTTCGGCCGGGTCCAGGCTGTGCGGGTCCCCGGCCAGTTCCACGAAGTCCACGAAGACCGGGGGGATCTCGGCATCGGCAAGCGCCGGGAACACGAACATGTTCAGCGGGATGTCTTCCTGGAAGGTCGGAGACAGCAGAAAGTCGACCAGCAGTTCGGCAGCCCCCCGGTGTTCCGTCCCGGCCAGGATCCCGGCGAACTCGACCTGGCGGAAGCAAGTGTCGGTGACCACACCGGTGGGCGGCGTGCTGATCGGGGGGTCGGAGTAGACGACCTCGGCTGGCGGGCTGGATGCGTAGCTGACCACGATGGGTCGGTCACCGCCGCCCGACACGAACTCGCCCCAGTAGGCGTCCTCCCAGCCAGAGGTGACCAACACTCCGTTGTCGCGCAGGGCGGCCCAGTAGTCCTCCCAGCCGTCGCCATACTCGGCAATGGTGGCCAGCAGGAATGCCAGGCCTGGCGACGAGGTCTCGGGGTTCTGCACGACCAGCAGGTCGGCGTACGCCGGGTCGGCCAGGTCGTCCAGCGTGGTGGGGACGGCCACGTCGTCGCCGAAGTGATCGATCCAGTAGTTGACGCACACATCGCCGAAGTCGATCGGGGTGACCCGGTGCTGCGGGTCGAGCCTCAGTTCTTCGGGCACGCCTGACAGGGCCGGCGACTCGTAGGCCTCGAACAGCCCCGCGTCCAGCGCCCGCTGCAGGAAGGTGTTGTCCACCCCGAACATCACGTCGCCCAGTGGATCGCCGGCGGTGAGGATGGCCGACGAGACCATCTGGCCGGTGTCTCCGGCGCTCTGGACCACGACGGTCACGTCGGTCTCGGCGGTGAAGGCCTCCAGGGTCCCCTCCGAGATCGAGAACGAGTCGTGGGTGACCAGCGTGATCGTCTGGCCCGCAACGGGTTCCGACCCTCCAGTGGGGGCACTCCCCGAGAGGCCGCCGCTCTCCATTCCGTCTGCTCCACAGGCGACGACCGCATACATGGCCACCACGAGCGGCAGCGCTCTGGTCAGGGTCCTGCACATCAAAGCTCCCTCCGCCGGCATTACCCGGTTCAGGTCGTTTCGGGTCGACAGCACCTCCGGTCGCACTGGCGACCGCCGCTGTCCTCTCAGCCCGGAATCAGGTCCGAGCTCCCCGGTCGGTTGTCGAAACGGAGGTTAGCCCTCGAGCGTGAGTGCGAGCACCGCCCGGATGTCTGCGGACGAGGCGCCCAGTCGCACCTCGTAGTCCCCCGGGTCCGCGTACCAGCCCGGCTCGGCACGGTGCCCGACGTGGCCACCGCCGGCGGCGACGGGAACGCGATGGTTGCGGTCGGCATAGCCGGGATCGGCCGGGTCCCAGTAGGCGAAGGCCCGGTGGTCGAGCTCTATGACCACCTCGGCGGATTCGCCGGGCTCGAGGTGCACCTTGGCGAAGCCTCGGAGCTCCTGGGGTGGTCGGGCAACCGCCGGGTCGAGGTGGGCCACGTAGCACTGCACCACCTCGCTACCCGGCCGGTCACCGGTGTTGGTGACGACGACGGTGACGGCGACGGTCTCCCCGGCGAGCAGTGCCGTGGCGCTGGGGGCGGCACCCAGCCGGGCAGCTCCCCACTCGAACGTCGTGTAACCGAGGCCGTGGCCGAACGGGTAGGCCACGTCGACGTCACGGGCCTCGTACCAGCGGTACCCGACGAAGACGCCCTCTCCGTAGTGCACCCGACCCGCCTCGCCCGGGTAGTTGGTGAACGCCGGCGTGTCCAACAGACGGTGTGGAACCGTCGTCGGGAGGCGACCGCCGGGCTCGGCGTCGCCGAACAGGACGTCAACGAGGGCGTCGCCCATCTCCTGGCCACCGAACCACGACTGCAGCACAGCCGGCGCAGAGTCGTCCCAGTCCATGGTGACCACCGACCCGGCGTTCACGACCACCGCGGTCCGGGTATTGGCGGCGCAAACCCTACGGATCAACTCCGACTGGTCTCCCGGTAGTTCCATGGACTCGCGATCGCGGCCCTCGGTCTCCCAGTCGTCGTTGGTGCCGACGACGAGGACGACCGCATCGGCCCCGGCGGCCAGCTCGACGGCTCGGTCCACGAGGTCGCCGACCTCGGGTGGGCGGAGGCCGACCTGGGCACCAGTGAGGAAGGCGCCGTCGGCGCTCGAGTACTCGACCACGACCTCAACCGTCTCGCCTGCAACCAGCGTCACGCCGGCTTCGACCTCGACGCTTCCCATCCCGAAGAACGCCTCACCCAGCGGGGGCGGTTCAGTGAAACCATCCAGCAGCACCACACCATCGACCAGGACCCGGGCCCGTCCGACCTGCACCAGCGTGAGCGCGTGCTCGCCGGTCTCCTCCGGAGTGAGCCGGGCGACGGCCCGGAACGAGCACGGCTCTCCACCACTCTCGAGCAGGCGCCCGTCGCGACCTCTGGCGACCCGCAGGGGTGCGCCCTCCCAGGCCGGGCCGTCGAAGTACTCGACGGTGAAGCCCGGCGATCCGTCCGCCCCCGTCAACTGCCGGAGCCGGACCGGACGGGTGGTGCGCTCAGTGAACGCCCCCGGCTCGTAGCGCACCTCGCAGTCCCCGCCGAGCCGGTCGGTGATCGCCTCCAGCGGAGAAGTCGCGTGCTGTGGCACGAGCGCCGCCGAGCCGCCTCCCATGAGCATGGCGTCGGCAGCGTTGGGTCCGATCACCGCCAGAGTCGTGATCGATCCAGCGTCGAACGGCAGCACGCCCTCATTCCGGTAGAGGACCATCGATCCAGCCGAGGCCCGCCTGGCGAGGGCACGGTGCGCCGGTTCGTCGAGTTCGAGCTCGGGGCGATCCAGTGGGTCGTCAAAGGCCCCGGTCCGTTCAAGCAGGGTGAGCAGCCGGCGAGCAGATGCATCCAGCGAGGCCTCGTCGACCTCGCCGGCCTCGACCGCCGCCACCAGCACCGGACCGTAGAAGCGGCCGACACCAGGCATCTCGAGGTCGAGTCCGGACCCGGCCATGGTGGCCGTGGACTTGGCGGCGAACCAGTCGGTGACGACGACGCCGTCGAAACCCCATTGCTCACGGAGCACCTCGGTGAGCAGCCAACGGTTCTCGCACGCGAACGTGCCGTTCACCCGGTTGTAGGAGCCCATGAGCCCCCACGGTTCGGCTTCGGACACGGCGATCTCGAAGGGCCGCAGGTAGACCTCGCGCAGGGCCCGATCGGGCACGACCGAGTCGATGCTGTTGCGTTCAAACTCCGAGTCGTTGGCGACGAAGTGCTTGATGGTGGTGCCAACGCCGCCGCCCTGGACGCCCCGGATGAACGCAGCCGCTATTCGGCCAGTGAGCACCGGGTCCTCCGAATAGCACTCGAAGTTGCGGCCACCGAGGGGCGTCCGGTGGATGTTGACGGTCGGAGCGAGAAGCACGTGGCAGGCGCGGGCACGGGTCTCGGCGGCCAGAACTGCGCCGAGTTCCTCGACCAGTTCCCGATCCCAGGTGGCGCCGAGCGCCGAGCCGCATGGGATGCAGAGCGCCGGAGTACCAGTACCCAACAGGCCGGTACCACGGGCGCCGTTGGGGCCGTCGGTGACCTTGAGGGCGGGGATTCCGAGGCGTTCTACGGGATTGGCGTCCCAAAGGCCGCGGCCGGTCATCAGCGCGGCCTTTTCCTCGAGGGTGAGGTCCGCCAGGAGGGTGTCGATGCGTGATGTCGACGGTCCTCCCATCCGCCGATCCTCCCCCATAGGGGGGGCTCGACAGACATCCGGTCAACCTGACGCTCCGTCAGGTTTCAATGGGGGCGACGAGTAGCCTCGCCGTCATGTTTGACCTGCTGATCACGGGCGGCACGGTGGTCGACGGAACGGGAACGCCCGGTGTGCGTGCCGACGTTGGCGTGACCGACGGGCGAATCGCCGCCGTAGGCGAACTTGCCGGAGCCGAGGCTGCCGAGATCCTCGATGCCAGCGACAGGGTCGTCTGTCCCGGCTTTGTCGATCCCCACACCCACTACGACGCCCAACTGTTCTGGGACCCGCACGCCACCCCGTCCAGCCAGCACGGCATCACCAGCATGGTCATGGGCAACTGCGGCTTCACCATCGCCCCCATCGGCGACCAGACCGACGCCGACTACCTGGCCGCCATGCTCGTCAAGGTGGAGGGCATGTCCCCGACCGCGCTGTCGCTTGGCCTGGATTGGAACTGGCGGACATTCGGCGACTTCCTGGACCGCTTCGAAGGCAACCTCGGGGTCAACGTGGCCGGCATGGTCGGCCACAGCGCCATTCGGCGGACCGTGATGAAGGACGACGCCACCAGCCGTGAGGCCAACCCCGACGAGTTGGAGGCCATGAAGACCCTCCTGGCCGAATCGCTGGACGCTGGCGGCCTGGGATTCTCGACCAGCCGGTCGTTCACGCACAGCGACGGCGACGGCGCGCCCGTCCCATCGCGCACCGCTGCCGCCGACGAGGTCGAGGCCCTTTGCGCGGTTGTGGCCGACCACCCCGGCACCACCTTGGAGTGGGTGGCCGACGGCTGTCTGAACGGCTTCCGGGACGACGAGGTCGACCTCATGACCCGCATGTCCCTGGCCGGCCACCGTCCCGTCAACTGGAACGTGCTGAGCATCGACGCCGCCCGCCCCGAGGACTACCGCAGCCAACTGGAGGCCTGCGACCAGGTGGCCGAGGCCGGCGGCAAGGCCATGGCCCTCACCATGCCGATCCTCGTGGGCATGAACATGCACTTCCACACGTTCTGCGCCCTCTACTCGCTGCCCGACTGGGGCGAAGTCATGAATCTCCCCCATGACGAGAAGGTGGCCGCCCTCTCCGACCCGGAGACCCGACGGCACCTCGAGACCCGGGCTGCCTCACCGGACGCCGGAGTGTTCTCACGACTCACCGGCTGGAGGCTGTACCGGATCGGTGACACCTACTCTGAGGCCAACGAGGGGCTGAAGGGTCGCCTGGTAGGCGACATTGCCCGCGAGAGGGGCCAGCGAGACTTCTACACGCTGCTGGACATCGTGTTGGCCGACGACCTGCGCACCGTGCTGTGGCCGGGCCCCACCGACGACGACCCGGCTAGCTGGATCATGCGCCAGGCGGCCTGGGACCACGACCACGTGATGATTGGCGGTTCGGACGCCGGTGCCCACCTCGACCGGATGGCCGGCGCCAGCTACACGACCCAGTGGCTGGCCGACTGCCTGCGCGGCCAGAAGCTGGCCACCGTGGAGGGTGCCATCGCCCACATGACCGACGTACCAGCCCGGTTCTTCGGCCTCGTGGAGCGCGGCCGGATCGCCGAGGGCTGGCACGCTGACCTCGTCGTCTTCAACCCGGAGACGGTCGGGGCCGGCGAGTTCCTCCTGAAGCACGACCTGCCCGGCGACAGCCCCAGGCTGTATGCCGATGCGTTCGGCATCGACCGGGTCTACGTCAACGGCACGTGCACCATCGTCGACGGTCAGCCCGTCGGCTCACTGCCCGGCAGCGTTCTGCGCTCGGGTACCGATACCGAGACGGTGTCGATTCCCGCTGACGCGTAACCGGCTCAGTCCCCGGGCGGGGGCGGGACGTCCACGCCGGCCGGAACCCTGGCGTAGTGGTCGTGGATGGCCGTGAACCGACCCCGGCCACCGGTGATGGACCGTAGGTCGATCGAGTACCGGAGAATTTCAGCCGACGGGACCTGGGCACTGATTACCTGATCCCCCCAGCGGTCCAACTCCGAACCCTGCACGATGGCCCGCCGCGACGACAGGTCGCCCATCACGTCGCCCAGGCAGTCCGACGGCACGGTCACCTCGACGGCCGATACCGGCTCCAGCACCACCGGCCTGGCACCTCCGAGGGCCTCCTGGAAGGCAAGGCGACCGGCCATCTTGAAGCTCATTTCCGACGAATCCACCGCGTGGTGGCGACCGTCGAAGACCGCGGCCCGCACATCGACCACCGGATAGCCGGATGACCCACCGTGGGCCATGGCCTCGGCAATGCCGGCCTCCACGGCCGGGATGAACTGGCGCGGGATGACCCCTCCAGTTACCTCGTCGGAGAACTCGTAGCCCGATCCGGTCGGCAGGGGTTCGATGCGGATAGACGCGACGCCGAACTGGCCGTGCCCCCCACTCTGCTTCTTGTACTTCCCCTCGGCCGTCGACGTCGACGTGATGGTCTCCCGGTAGGGCACCCGCACTTCGGCCGTGTCGACTTCCACGTGGAACTTGCGCTCCAAGCGGGCCACCACGTGGCGCAGGTGGGTCTCTCCCAGCCCCCCGAGCAGCGTCTGGTGGGTCTCGTCGTCCCGGGTGACGGTCAGTACCGGATCCTCGTCGACCAGGCGGTGCAGGGCGTTGGCCAGCTTGTCCTCGTCGTTGCGACTCCGTGCCGTGACGGCCACAGACAGAACCGGGGTCGGGAACCCGATGGCCGGAGCGGCCGCTCGCCCGGTCGCCGACAGGGTGTCACCGGTGCGGGTACCCGACAGTTTGGCCACCGCACCGATGTCCCCGGCAAGCAACGCTTCGACGTCTACGGACTCCCCACCCTGGAGGCTCATCACGTTGCGGAACCGTTCGTCGTCACCCGTACGCCCGTTGGACAGGTGGAGGTCCCGTTGGACGGTGCCGGCAAGTACCCGGAAGTACGACACATGCCCCAGGTAGGGATCGACGGCCGTCTTGAACACGTGGACGAGGGCGTCGGCCAACGGATCGGGCGCCACGTCGATGGTGGATGTGCCGACGACTACTGGCACCGGCGGCCGGTCCGTGGGTGCCGGACCCACCTCCACGATGTAGTTGCACAACCGGTCCACGGCGATGGGGATGGTCGCAGAGCCGCAGACCACCGGGAACACCGTGCCGCCGGCCACGCCGCGACCCAGTACCTTCTCCAACTCCTCGAAAGAGGGCACCTCCCCTTCCAAGAACCGCTCCAGTAGGGCATCGTCCGCCACCACGATGTTCTCCACCAGGGAGTCGTGGATCTCGTGCTCGCGCTCCTCCATCTCGGCGGGGATCTCGCCAAGTTCGGCACTGCCGCTGTCGTATATCCAGGCCGTGTCGGTCAGCAGGTCGGCAATGCCATGGAACCCCTCGGCCGCACCGATGGGGATCTCCAGCGGAGCCACTCCGGCCCCGAAGGCCTCCTGCAGTTCACTCAGCACCGATTCGAAGTCGGTGTGCTCGCGGTCCAGCTTGTTCACAAACACCAGACGGGGCAGTCCCCGGTCGGCGGCCTGTCGCCAGAGGTCCACCGTGGCGTGATCCAGCCCGCTGGATGCGTCGACCACGAACACGGCGAGGTCAGCAGCTGCCATGGCCCCCACCGCCTCACCGGCGAAGTCAAAAGTGCCCGGCGTATCCAGCAGGTTGATCTTGTGGTCGTGCCATTCGAGGGTGGCCAGGGCAGTGGTCAACGAATGGCCGACCTCCTTCTCGTCAGGCTCGTGGTCGCACACCGTCGACCCGTCCTCGACCCGTCCCGCACGGGACACCGTTCCGGCCCGGTAGAGCATCGCCTCGGCCAGGGACGTCTTCCCCGATCCGGGCGGCCCCACGAGGACCACGTTGCGGATGCGATCCGGCTCGAAGGCCTTCACGGCACACCTCCTCCGCCAGCGGGTCGGTCACCCTCGCCGCCGGCTCCGTCCGACGTGGGCCGAAACCGTAGCCCTGTACAACGCCCATGGCTAGTGGCCGGTCCAGTCGCTGGCCTACTCGAGACNGAACCCNTCAGACCCGGCCCNGNCNNCCAGTCGNAGCCNCAACCAGTGGGTCCGGTNGGCACNNCCGAGCGGCAGAGTCCGGTTCCGTAGGATCGGCGGCCATGGACTCCCGTGGCCAGCCGACATCNAGTCGGACAGGACCTAGCCGACAACTNGTCACCCTCGTCGGTGCCTTCTCCCATNTGAAGANC
This sequence comes from Acidimicrobiaceae bacterium, assembly GCA_002714485.1. Lineage (GTDB taxonomy): Bacteria > Actinomycetota > Acidimicrobiia > Acidimicrobiales > MedAcidi-G1 > UBA9410. The sequence continues at coordinate 17,717 of PAXM01000043.1, read as the reverse complement.
GTTCAATGGGGCGAGGNGGCATCGNTGTTCGTNCCGCTGGTCGCNGTGCTGTTCCCNCTGGCNCGCATGCTGGGCACGGCAGCGACCTCCATGGAGGAGGGCAACATCCTCGTCGTGGCCTCCGGGATCCTCGACGGCCGACTACCGCACGCCGACGTTGCCTACCTCTATGCCCCGGGCAGCGTGTGGACNGTGGCCGGGGCCTTTTCGGTGTTCGGCGCCTCGGTGGTCACCGAACGCCTGGTCGGGCTGGCCTACCGACTGCTGCTGCTGTGGGGNGTCCACCGGCTGGCCCGNCGGTGGGGGCTGTCGACCGCGGCCTGTGCCACCTTGGCCACATGGGCCGTACTGGCCCCCTTCGGACTCATCGCCTATCCGTGGGTCACCGGCCTCGGCCTGCTGGCCGCCGGGACCGCTCTGGTCCTGGACGGCGAGGACCGCCGAACCGCGGCGGTAGGTGCCGGCCTGTGCGGTCTGGCGGTGTTCCACCAGGTCGTGCTGGCCCCCGCCGCACTGCTGGTGGTGGTCACCGCCTTCGCCACCGCCACCGACGAACGACGGGCCCGCCTCGGCACCGGACTGGTGGCCGGCCTCTTCCCATTCCTGCTCCACATGGTGCTGGTCGGGCCACGCGCCATGGTCGAGGGCATGGTCGTGGACCCGGTGGTACGGCTCCGGGCTGGCCGACGCCTTCCCCTCCCCCCTGACCCCGGCGACAGCGGCGACTTCTTCGCCCGTCTGGACGACCTGGTACGCGGTCCCGACCATCTACCGGGCCTCGACCGTCCCGCCCAGATTGCCGCCCTCTTCTGGTTGCTGCTGGCCGCCACCGTGGTCCTGCTGGTGGTGGCGTGGCGGTGGCGGGGGTCGGGCCGGTCCCGTCTGACCACCATGGCCCTGGTCGGTGTGGCACTGGTGCCCATGGTGCTGCAGCGGCCCAGCCCCAACCACCTCAAGTTCGTCGGGGCTTGGACGGTGGCCGTGTGCGTGGTCGCCATCGCCGCTCCCCTGGGTGCCCTCACCGGTCGCCCGTCGAGCCGCGCAACGGGCCGCCGACTGGGTCACTTGGCGCCACCGTTGGCACTGATCACCGTGCTCGGCGGATTGGCCGTGGTGGCCCCCCACCACATCGGACGCTTCACCGTCGACGCCTTCACCGACGGCCCGATGGACGGCACCACGGCCACCGTGGTCCACGACGGTCGGACCCTGCCGGTGGGCCGGGGAGCTGGCGCCGACGCGGTGGCCGACGAGATCGACCGTGTGGTGGACCTCGTCGACGCCCTGACCCGGCCCGGCGACCGCGTTTTCGTCGGACCGACTGACCTGACTCGGACCAACTACTCCGACACGTTCCTCTACTTCCTGCTCCCCGACCTGGTCCCGGCTAGCCGCCACGTGGAGATGAACCCCGGCCTGGCCAACCGTCCTGGCAGCGGCCTGGCCGCCGACCTGGCGACCGCCGACGTGCTGATCCTCACCGACCGGTTCGACGGCTGGTCCGAACCCAACGCCTCGACCGAACCGGGCGACCCGGCGCCGGCTGCGGTGGTCGCTAACCGGTTCTGCGACGTCGGCGGTACGTCCACGTGGCGCGTCCTCACGCCGTGCGCGGCTCCGGGTGACCGGTAGCGTCGACGACGCATGGCCGACGACGGGGCACGCCCCCGCTTCTCCTACATTCCGGGCCTCGACGGCATCCGGGGCATCTGGGTCGTCATCGGCCCCTTGCTGTACCACGCGGCCACAGACACCGTCACCGGCGGCATCCTGGGCATTGACCTTTTCTTCACGCTTTCGAGTTACCTGATCATCTCGATCGCCCTGAACGAGTTCGAGAAGACCGGACGCATCGACCTCAAGGCCTATGCGGGCCGGCGAGCTCGCCGCCTGCTCCCCGCCCTGTTCGTGGCTCTCGGCCTACTCACCCTCTACCTGGTGCTGGTCGTACCGCCGGGCGAATTCGCCCGCTGGACAGGAGCGATCTTCTCCACGCTGACCTACAGCGCCAACTGGTACGAGATCTTCTCCGACGTCTCGTACTTCGAGGACTTCCACCACTCGCCGTTGCGCCACGTGTGGTCGTTCTCCATCGAGGAGCAGTTCTACATCTTCGCCCCGCTGTACCTGATCACCGTACTCATGCTCTTCAAGCGAAGGGCCAACATGGCGCTACTGGTCACCATGATCGTGGGCACCGCAGCCTCGGCCTGGTGGATGAGCCACCTCTACCCGGGCCACGGTGACCCGTCGCGGGTGTACTACGGCACCGACACCCGGGCCCACTCGCTGTTCGCTGGGATCATCCTGGCCGTGGCCGTCCGCATGTACGGGCCAGTACGGAGCCGAGCCGGCCAGTTGGCATGGGTGGCAAGTGCCTACGGGGCCACCTTCTTCTTCGCGTGGGCCATCTTCGAGATCTCCGAACGCGATGCCTGGATGTTCGAGTACGGCGGCTTCCTAATGGTGGCCGGCATCTCATGCCTGATGATCTACGGCGTGGCCCAGCCCGGCGAGGCGCCGTGGCACCGTCGGCTCCCGGCTTTCCTGTCGGCCGACGACGCCCCGTGGTCTGGACGCCTGACCTGTGGTGCCCTGTACGCCGGACTATTCACCGCCGGTTGGGCGGTGGTCAGCGTGATCCGGGGCAACGCTCCGTTCGACCACTGGCCGTACCTGCTGGGAGTGGGTATTGGCTGGTTCTGGTACGGGGCGGCCCGGGCCTCAGTCGGGCCACTGCACTGGTTCCTGGAATCAACGCTCATCCGCTGGGTGGGCAAGATCAGCTACGGCCTCTACCTGTACCACTGGCCCATCTACCTGCTGGTGACGCCCACTCGGGCCGGCCGCCTGATCCCCGGCGTAGCCGTGGTCGAGGGCAACAACCTGGTCTGGATGCACCTGGCCCTTACCTTCGCCGTGGCGGCGGGAAGTTTCTATCTGGTCGAACAACCGGTGATGAAACGGCGATTCCCGTTCGTTGACCGGCCGATAACGGCAGTCAGCGGCACGGCGGCCGGCGCCACCGCGGTGGTGTTGATCCTCATCGGCCTGCTTTGGGTCAACACCCGTCCAGCCGAGGGCGGGGCCTTCACCCCGACGACCAGCCCGTGCGTCCAGCAGGGGCTGCTGCCCCCGCCCGACGACGACCAACTCCGGGTACTGGTGGTCGGCGACTCAGTGGCCCTCCAGATCGGCGAGGCCCTCTGTGGCTGGGCCGTGGAACACCCAGGCCGAATAGTGGTTCTGAACGAGTCACACCTGGGCTGTGTGGTCGGACGCCACGGCCTCAAGCGCATCCCCGAGGGTGACGAGGGGCCCGTCGGCGAGATCTGCTCCGCGTGGAACGAGACCGTACCCACCCACGTGATGATGGATTCCGAGGTGGTGTCATGGCCTTCGGCCGTGGCCGCCTTCCAGCCCGACGTCGTGCTGGGCCACGTAACCGCCTGGGACGTCACCGACCGGCTGGTGCCATCGCTGGGCGACGACTGGGTATGGGTGGGCGTCCCAGCCTACGACGAGTACATCTCAGCCGAGTACCGGCTGGGCAGCGAGGTGCTGGGCGCCGACGGGGCCCATGTGTACTGGTTGGAGGGGGCTCACATCCGGCGCGAGATCCGACCCCAGAACCACCCGGACCGCATCGACCGACTCAACGAGTTGGTGCGGGAAGCCACCTCGGACCTCGACTTCGTGACCATGGTCAGCTACCGGGATTTCACCGGGCTAAACGGCACGGCCCGGGAGCGCGAGATTCGGGACGACGGAGTACACCTGTCCGATGCCGGTATGGCCCAGGTCAGCCAGTGGCTGGTGGACGAAGTGTTCGACGAGACCCGTGAGGCCATCATCGACTGACCGGGCTCAGCCCCGCTCGGCCCACCAGACGTCAAGGCGAGCCTCCAGTTCGGACCGCTCCAGGTCGCCCTCGGACCGCTTGAGGGCCAGCAGGAAGGCCAGAGCCTCACCAATCTCGCGTCCCGGTCCGATACCCAGGTGGGCCATCACGGCGGCCCCGTCCATGCCCGGGCGTTCGGCGGCCATTCGCGCCTCCTCGGCCAACTCGGCAATCCTGGCCTCCAGATCGTCCATGAGGGCCTGGATGCCAGCGGCTTTGTCCCGGTTGCGAGTCGTACAGTCGCACCGGATGAGGTGGTTGAGCCGCCCCAGCAACGGTCCGGCGTCGCGGGCGTAGCGGCGAACTGCGGCATCCGACCAGCCCTCTGCGTACCCCTTGAACCGGCCGGAGAGCCGGACCATCTCGCACACGTCGTCGACCACCCCGTCGGAATAGCCCATGGCCGTCAGGCGCGTGCGGGCCATGCGGGCCCCGACCACCTCGTGGTGTCGGAAGGTCACCCCACCGTGCTCAAAGCTGCGGGTCCGGGGCTTGGCGATGTCGTGGAACAGGGCGGCGAGCCGAACGGTGATCTCGGGTTCGGTCTTGGCCACCACGGCAATGGTGTGGCTGAGGACGTCCTTGTGTCGGTGGATGGGGTCCTGTTCCATGCGCAGTGCCAATAGTTCGGGTACCAGACGGTCCATCTCGCCAGAGTCCACCGAAGCCCACAAGCCCGGCACACAGTCGGGCTCGAGAAGGATGGCGCTCAGGCGCTCGCCCGCTGCCGGATCCATTTCCGGTTCGCCACAGGGCGCGTCCGGTCGCGAGGCCGTCTCGGTCATGTTCCAAGTCTAGGGAGCGCCGATGCGCGGCCCCGTGGGGCTTGGCCGGGTCAGGCGACGGGGCAGTCCTCGATATCGAGGCTGAGCATCCGTGCCGCGTTGCCCCGCACGATCTTCCATACGACATCGGCTGGGAGGTGGCCCATCATGTCGGTGGCCACCTGCTTGGTGTGGGGCCACGTGGTGTCGGTGTGCGGGTAGTCGGTCTCGAAGGTGATGTTGTCCACACCGACCTCCTCGAGGGACCGCAGCCCGTGGTTGTCCCGGAAGAAACAGCCGTAGATCTGCCGGTAGTAGTAGGTCGACGGGGGCTCCGGAACAATGTCGGCTACACCACCCCAAGCCCGATGCTCCTTCCAGACGTCGTCGGCCCGCTCCAGGATGAAGGGGATCCAGCCGATCTGACCCTCGCTGTAGGCCAACTTCAGGTCCGGGAAGCGCACCAACACGCCGGAGAACAAGAAGTCGCTCATCGAGGCAATGGCATTGTTGAAGCTCAGCGACGCGGCCACGGCCGGCGGGGCGTCCGGCGAGGCGACCGGCATCTTCGACGATGAGCCGATGTGCATGTTGACGGTGGTCTGAGTGTCCTGGCAGGCCGCGAAGAACGGGTCCCAGTAGCCGGTGTGGATGGAAGGCAGGCCGAGGTTGGGGGCGATCTCCGAGAAGCAGACGGCGTGACAGCCCCGCTCGGCGTTGCGACGGACCTCGGCGGCAGCCAGGTCGGCGTCCCAGAGCGGGATGATGATGAGCGGTATGAGGGCTCCGTCGGAGTCCCCGCACCACTCCTCGACCATGTAGTCGTTGTAGGCCTTCACGCAGGCCAGACCCAAGTCGTGGTCGGACGCCTCGTAGAAGGTCTGGCCGCAGAACCGAGGCATCGTGGGGAACGACAGCGAGGCCTCGACGTGGTTGGCCAGCATGTCCTGGACCCGGGCCTTGGGGTCGTAGCAACCGGGCCGCATTTCGTCGTAGGTGATGGGCGACATTGTCATCTCGTCGCGGTCGAACCCGACGGCGGCCACGTGGCGTTTGTTGGGGTGCACCAGGTCCTCGTAGAACCAGATGTCGCACCACGGCGCGTCGGGCACGTCCAGTTCGTATTCGTACATCTTGGCCCCACCGACCCACTTCATCTCGCCCAGGCGGCGGCGCTCCACCCGGGGACCACGATCGCGGTACTTCGCCGGGAGCCAGGTCTGCCACAGGTGGGCCGGCTCGACAATGTGGTCGTCCACGCTGATGATCGGCGGGATCTCGGTGGACTCGTTCGTNGNAGGGGCGGGCTCTGGAAGCTCTTTCCCTGTAGGCATGGNTGGTCCNGTTCCTGNNAGTTTCTGACGGTCCGTCAGATTCTAGGCNCTCTNATGGCCCGGTACCCCATGGGACCCCACCGACCGACGACTACCGTCGCCCCCATGAGTCACGGGGAACGGGCCGAACCNTCGGGCACGGCCGCCACCTACGAACGCGACGGCCACGTGGCCACCATCACCTATCACCGGCCCGAGGCGGCCAACACCGTAAACGGTGCCATGCGCCGTGACCTCAACGCCGCCTGGGAACGGTTCATGGCCGACGAGGATGCCTGGGTGGCCATACTGACCGGGGCCGGTGACCGCCACTTCTGCGGGGGCGCCGACCTGCGTGACCCCGAAGGCTCCACCGGCGACTTCAACGGCACCTTCTGGGAGGTCCCCACGGTTAACTCGTTCGAGTCGGGTCTCGAGGTGTTCAAGCCGACCATCGCCGCGGTCAACGGGGCGTGCGTGGGCTACGGCCTCACCGCCGTGGTGTCGTGTGACTTCGTCGTGGCCTCGGACCGGGCCACCTTCTCATGGCCGGAGGTCACCATCGGCATCCCNACCATCGTGGGGGCCATCCGCCTCCCCCGAAAGGTGGCGTGGGCCGACGCCATGGAACTGCTCCTCACCGGCGAGGCCATCGACGCCCAGCGGGCACTGGACATCGGCCTGGCGTGGCGGGTCGTCCCCNNCCACGACCTGATGGCCGAGGCCCGGGCCCTGGCCGACCGCCTGTGCCAGGCCGCTCCGCTGGCCGCGCGTGCCACCAAGGAGGTGGCGGTCCGCACCCGAGACATGGGTTGGACCGAGGCCGTGCGGTTCGGCGAGACAATGCGCCGGGTGGCCGGCGCCACCCACGACGCCACCGAGGGCCGGACCGCCTGGCGGCAGAAGCGNNCTCCCGAATGGGANGGTCGCTGAGCNGACTGCCAGACTCAACCCGCTCCACAGTCGCCAATNGTCAATGCCCGGGAGGGTCCCATGAAGGTAGGAATCGGNTTCGCCAACATCGGACCGTTCGGCACCGCCGANGGTGGGGTGNCAATGGCCCGGGCCGCCGAGGCGGCAGGCATCGATTCGCTGTGGACCGTCGAGCACGTGGTGTACCCCGACGACTACGGCTCCACCTACCCGTACGACGAATCAGGCCGGATGGCCATGGCGCCCGACACCGACCTGACCGACCCGCTGACGTGGCTGACGTGGGTGGGCGCCCAGACTTCGACCATCCGTCTGGCCACCGGGATCCTCATCCTCCCGGAACGCAACCCGGTGGTCTTGGCCAAGCAGCTGGGGACCATGGACGCCCTGACCGGCGGCCGGATCGATCTGGGCATTGGCGTGGGCTGGCTCCGTGAGGAGTTCGACGCCCTGGGAATCCCTTGGGAGCGCCGGGGTGCCCGCACGGACGAATACGTGGCGGCCATGCGCACCCTGTGGAGTGGCAACAGCGTTACGTTCGAAGGCGACTTCGTCTCGTTCTCCGGCGTNTCGTCGAACCCCAANCCGGTGGGTGGCACCGTGCCCATCATCGTCGGTGGCCACACCGATGCCGCCGCCCGACGGGCCGGCCGACTGGGTGACGGCTTCTGGCCGGGAACGGGCGACCTCGACCACCTGCTGGACGTCATGCGCCGCTCCGCCGATNCCCACGACCGTGACCCTGACGCGATCGAGGTCACATGGGCCGGGGACCTGACGACCGGGGACGAACCGATGGCCGCNGCCGAGGCGTTGGCCGCCAAGGGTGTGGGTCGGGTACTGATCCCCTCATTCCTTTTCTGGCAAAACAGCGAGGAGCAACTCGCCGCCTTCGGCGAGCAAGTAGTCGCCCCGCTGGCCGACCTGTAGCCCTGCTAGCCGAACTCCAGCAGGCAAGGCTCTACCCTGACGGCGTGCACGCCTCGGGGAACCACCAGTCGGGAGTCCACCGGTGACCGGCATGATGCGCGACCCCCGCTCGTCGCGCGGTCGCGAGTTCGGCCCGGCCTTCGGACTGGGCGGCCGTGGTCGATCACCACGGGGAGCAAACCGTCGTTCGCCCGGAGGTCTGCCCGGCAGCCTCAGCACGTGGCTCCTGGTGCTGGTGCTGGTGGTGTTCTTCGCGGTGGTCCTTCTGGGCAGTGACGAGCCGGCCACCGAACGAGCCAGCGAGCAGGACCTGACTGCCACCGTCCAGGGGGCCATGGTCCAGGCCGGCCTNCCCACCGTGGAGGTCCAGGTCGTGGACTGGACGGTCATCCTCGAAGGNAGGGTGGCCACCGCGGAGTTGAAGGAGGCCGCCGGACGNGTGGCCTTCGCCCAAGCNGANGTCATCGCCGTGCAGAACCGCCTGTTCGTGCCGCCGCCGGTGGACGATCTGGTTCCNACGTCCACCACGGTNCCCGACCTACCAGCCTCACTGGCCGATCTGGTCCTGCAGGCCCGCCTGAGCGCGGTGGCCGCCCATCCTCCCATCCAGTTCGAGAGCGGCGGCGACCGCATCACGCTCGAGTCGGTACCCACCTTGGACCGNCTGGCCGACTTCCTGGGGTTCGAGTCGGCCATCCGGGTCCAGATCATCGGCCANACCGACAGCGACGAGCGCAACCCCGGGGACAACCTCTACCTNTCGGCGGTGCGGGCCGAGGCNGTGCGCACCCAGTTGCTGGCCCGCGGGGTCGAGCCCGNCCGGTTGGTCACCCTCGGCATGGGTCACNCCGATCCCATNGCCGACAACCTGACCAAATCGGGCAAAGCGGCCAACCGCCGCATCGAATTCCTNCTGCTCCGNCCCGGCGAAGAGGGCCTCCCACCACCTCCCGACCCGNGCATCCCCGATTCGGACACCGACGAGGAGGGAAAATGACNGNGANAGGTCAGCGAGGGTCGNCGTCAGCGGACGGAGACCGGGTACTCAACGGGGAGGACTCGCATGAAGACCAGCCACAGAGGGCCAATGGGTCTNTGCACCGAATGTCGCCGNACCGGTGCGGTCGAGGTGGTGGGACTGGTCTGCGACCGGTTCGGCGCCTCGGCCCAACCAACCGGCGTGTGCACGGATTGCCGCATAAAGCAGACAACNCTGCACACCTGATCTCGATCCGCTCCACAGGAGCGGGCACCCCGCGATCCAGTCGATGACCGGTTGGCGCCAGCGGGTCACCGGAGCGGCGGTGGGGCTGTTCAGCCATGCCCCAGACCCACTGGCCTCGACCTTCGACCACCCCGGAGNCCCCGGGCTGTTCGGACCCGGATCGATGACNTGGCGGGTCATGTGCGACTGCTCCACCTTCGTAGGCGGCGTTCGTGCCCTGCTCGTCCAGGCCGCCCACCCGGAGGTAGCCGCCGGGGTNAGCGACCATTCCTCCTACCGGAGCGANCCTCTGGGCCGCCTGTCCAGGACAGCGGCCTACGTGACGGCCACCGCCTACGGATCCCTGCCCGAGGTGGACGATGCCGTCGCAATCGTCCGACGCCTGCACGGTCCCGTGTCGGGCACCTCACATCGCGGCCTGGCCTATTCGGCCGCCGAGCCCGAAATGGCAGCCTGGGTGCACAATGCACTCGTCGACTCGTTCCTGGTGGCCCACCGCACCTACGNGTCGGCACCCATGAGCGATGCCGACGCGGATGTCTACGTAGCCGAACAGGTCCGCCTCGGTGAACGCATGGGAGCNGACCCACTGCCCGCCACCTCCGCTGACCTNACCCGCTGGCTGGTCGACCACCCCTCGTTGGGCCCGTCGCCGGCCGGAGCCGANGCCGTCCGCTTCCTGGCCGGACCACCCCTGGACTCGCCAGTCCGATTCGCCTACCGGATCATCCACGACGCCGCCGCAGCCACCGTGCCCACCCCCGTACTCGACGTTCTGGGCATCCGCCGCAAACCGGGTGCAGTCCTTCGGGGACGCCTACTGATCCGCCCGCTGCGGGCCGCCCTCGGAGGCTCACCGGCATGGGCAGCTGCCCTGGAGCGCTGTGGCGAACCTCGACCACCGGGGGTGCGCTTCCGCAACGCCCCGGGCACCAGTCGCTGAGGGACTGGCCGCTGGGAATCAGACAGCAAGCACCGGCTGGCCGGGAGTGAAGGCCACCGGCAGGTGCTTGATGCCGTTGACGAAGTTCATACGGAGTCGATCGGCCGGCCCGGTGACGACCATGTCGGGCATGCGAGTAGCCAGGCCCTCGAAGATCAACTTCAACTCGAGCCGGGCCAGGTTGGCCCCTAGGCAGAAGTGGGCCCCACCGCCACCGAAAGCCAGATGGTGGTTGTCGGTCCGCGTCAGGTCGAGACGGTGGGGGTCGTCGTAGACCTTCTCGTCCCGGTTCCCCGACGGGTACCAGAGGGTGACCTTGTCTCCGGCCCGGATCTGCTGGCCGCCCAGTTCGGTATCGGCCGTTGCGGTCCGACGGAAGTAGTTGACCGGGCTGGTGTACCGCAGGATCTCATCCACCGCCTCCTCAGTCATCTCACGGGTCTCGACCACCGTGGCCCACTGGTCGGGGTGGTCCATGAAGCCCATCAGGCCCAGCGAGATGGCGTTGCGGGTCGTCTCGTTGCCGGCCACCAGCAGCAAGGTGAAGAAAAGGTCCCGTTCGAGGTCGGTCAGTTCGGTGACCGTCCCGTCGTCAAGTGTCACCGTGGCCGATGTGAGGACGGTCCACAGGTCGTCCTCGGGCTCGGCGCGCTTCTGGTCGGTCAGCCCGTGGGCGTACATGGCCATCTCGACCATGGCCGTCTCGTAGGTGCTGCTGTGGTCGCCCTCCGTGCCATCGGCGTCCACCGGGTCCTGATATTCGGGGTCACTGCCGCCGATGGTCCGGTTGGACCAGTCCAAAAGCCGGTGCCGATCCTCATCGGGCACACCGATGATGTCGGCGATTGCCATCAACGGCAGTTCGGCGGCCACGTCTAGGACGAAGTCGGCGCTGCCCCGCTCGCAGATGCGGTCCAGGATGATGTCGGTCCGCAGCCGCATCACCTCGTCCATGCGTCTCACCATGCGGGGGGTGAAACCCGTGTTGACAAGTTTGCGATAGCGGGTGTGCTGCGGCGGGTCGGTCATCACCATCTGGAGGCCTGGACCGCGACCCTCGGCGATGTCGTTCAGCGCGATGCCCCCGGCGCCATCACGGCCCGGGCCCGTCTGGTGGGAGAAGAGTGTGCCGGACCGGTGAGCCTCGGCAATGTGTTCGTAGGACGACACCACCCAGAACGGCTCGGGATGCTCATCGGTCGCCGGGTGCTCCCAGACCGGGGCCTCCCGGCGGAGCAGGTCGAACCAGTCATGGGGCATCCGCTCGGCAAACACGTCCGGATCGGTCAGGTCGATATCGGCCAGCGTGGACACGATGCTCCTCTCGCAACTTTCCTTCCCCGGAAGATATCTTCCCGGGAAGGCTTTTGCAAGGTCGGCCGGTACGATCGACCCGTGGCCGAAACCGCCAGCCCTCCCGGCCCCCAAGAACGCTCCACCGAGCAGGCCGCCTTGGTCGACGGAGCGGTCGAACGGCTGGTTCCCACCGGTGACGCTCCCGAGGCCGCTACTGCCGGCACCCTCGTATGGGCCTACCTGGCGGGTCGCCAATTGGACGTCTGGCTGGCCGACGCCCTGGGCTCCACCGGCCTGACCACCTCGGAGTTCGGGGCCCTTGCCGGCGTGGCCTTCGCCGGAGAACACACCCTCACCGCCGGCGACCTGGCCCGGTGGACCGTCCAGACCTCGGGTGGCACCACCAAGACCATCCAACGGCTCGTCGACCGCGGCCTGGTCCGACGGGTGGCCGACCCCGACGACGGCCGCCGCACCTTGATCGACGCCACTGCCGACGGCCATCATCTGGCCGCCGTCGTGGTGACCGACCTAGTCACCCGCCTGGACCGCGACCTCGGCCCAATGAGCGCCGATCAGCGGACCGACCTGAACGATGGACTCCGGGGACTCTCCTCTGCCCTCGGGTGGCGACTCGATGCCGACGGACGCAACATTGCGGACTAGACGCCGGCCCATGGCCTTCCCGCAACCCCGGTCAGGACACGCTGAGTACCGGATCTCCCCAGAGTGACTCGTCGGGGGTGATCCCCAACCCGGGTCCCGGAGGCAGGTCCATCCACCCTCCGTCCAGACGAATACCGTGCTCGACGTCGTAGTGGCCGTCCACGTAAGGCTCAGCAATCCAGGTGCCCTCGAAATTGGCCGGGTCCACGGTCGCCCCGACGTGCAGCGACGCTGCGGCCACCAGGTCACCGCCCCATGTGTCGTCCACGGTGTGGGGTCGCCGAGCCGCTGCGCACACATCGCGTACTGCCCGCATGGCAGTGATGCCACCTACCCGGCTGACCTTCATGCCAAAGCCGTCAGCGACCCGCTGGCCGATGGCCGTCACCACCGCCCCCAGGTCGGTGGCCGACTCGTCCAGGTAGATCGGGTGGCAGACCTTCCCGACCAACGAGGCATTCTCCTCATAGCTATCGCACGGCTGCTCGATCACCATGGGGATGTCCATGCAGGCCTGTGACACCTGAATGGCGTCCCGGGTAGCCCATCCCTTGTTCGCATCCGCGGACAGACGCACACCGGGTCGCAGGGTGGCGGCCACAGCCTGAAGCGCGGCGACGTCTTCCTCCACCGGCCGACCACCGACCTTGAGTTGGATCCGGGGGAAGCCCTCAGCCTGGCGGGCGTCGGCATCGGCGGCCGAGTCCTCAGGTGAGGCGATCAGCACCCCATGGTAAGACGGCACCCTCTCGCGCACAGCCCCACCCAGCAGATCGCACACCCGTACCCCGTACGCCTTGCCGGTGGCGTCCCAGCAAGCCACATCCACGGCCGCCTTGGCGTACCGGTGTCCCATGAGGGCGGTGTCCATGGCCGCCCCCACCCGGCCGACCGCCGTCGGATCCAGTCCAACGAGGTGAGGGGCCAACTCGGCCAGTGCGGCCCGGGCCCCCAAGGCGTGCTGAGGCTGGTAGGTCGGTCCTAGAGGGCAGGTCTCTCCGTAACCCACGGTGCCGTCATCGCACTGGAGACGAACGATGGTCGTGTCCAGATGCCAGACGTCCTGCACGGCCATCCGGTAGGGCGCGCCCTCCACGGGTCCCCTCACGGGCAGGTCGTGCTGGAACACGTCGACGACGACGATCTTCATCGGCCAGCTCCCAGGTTCGGCTCAGGCCGGGGCGTCGGACCCCGGCGACGGGGCGGACGGTAGCAGCGGTGCTACCGCCGGGCTCCCCAGTGGGTCCGTCAACGCTCCCCCACGACAACTAACGGGGACGGTTCCAGAACGTGCTCGGCTCTGAGAGGATCGGGCCGTGTGGATCCGGTGGGCGACCGTTGTCCTGCTCGTTGCGGCCTGCGGTGATCTATCCGTAGTCGAGGGCGTCGCGCCGGCGCCCACGACCGCGTCGGAGCCGGTACGACCACCTTCGTCCACCACAGGCCTGAGGGCAACCACTGTCCCACCGACCACGGTCCCACCGACCACGGTCCCACCGACCACGGTCCCACCGACCACAGTCGCGCCGACGCCATCCAGCACCACCGCTTCCACCAACGCAGCGGCTGAGTCACCGACCACGAGCAGCTCCACGTCGTCGACCACCACTACGACGGTCCCGCCGACCACCGTGCCGGCCGGGCCGCCACCGACGCCCATCCACCTGGAGTCAGGTGAGCGGCTTCGGCTGGTGCTCACCGGCGACTCCATCACCGACCAGGTCTCGCCCTACCTGAAATGGATCCTCGGTCGGGTGGCCGATGTCCAACGACGCCATCACGGGGGCACTGCGCTGTGCGACTGGTTCGCAGACCGGGGCGACGACCTCGGCTTCGAGAACCTCGAGCAATGGGCGCNCCACGTGTACGTGGTNGACCACGGTGGCAACGCCCTGACCCCGTGCATGGCAGACATGGANGGCNCACCCCTGNCCGGCGCTGCTTACGAGGCGAAGTACCTNGCCGACAGTGAGCGCCTCCTGGAGGTCGCCGCACNGACCNACAGCCGGGTCCTCTTCGTCGACCAGCCGGTGGGCCGNGGCGACCATCTTTCGGGGACCCACTTCGTCTTCCGGTCCATGCCGGAACGCCACCCCGGCGGACACGTCCGCTTTCTATCGACCTGGCCNGCGGTNTCACCGGGCGGCCACTTCCTCCAGGCGTCNNCCTGTGAAGACATCGAGCCCGGGTGCGTCGACGGANTGGGGGAATTGCGGTCACCGTTTCCGGGCGGCCACCTCGAGCCCCTCGGGGCATGGCGNTACGCCCGGGCCATCGTGAACGAGTTTGTGGCCGCCGGTTGGGTCGATGCCGCAGACGTCGACGTCGCCGATCGCGTGATGCCGTGAGGTGCTNCCACCACAGGCCGGACANCTACTAGGCCGGCCCGAATCCAGTCGACTTCGCCAGGGGCCCAGGCCCGTGACCAGGTCAGCTCCAGGGNTANGGNGAGTTGCTCTCCGGATGGAGTTTGCCCAGGGAGTAGCGACTGTAACGGAACGGTTCCAGCAGGCCCTGCACGTCACCGACCAGTTCCTTGGCCACCAATGCGCCCACGCCGACCATCTTGAATCCGTGGTTCGAGTCGGCAATCACGTAGACGTTGTCGCAGAAGGTGTCGAACACCGGGAAGCTGTCCGGCGTGAACGCCCCGATGCCACCTGACGGTTCCCGACTCATCAGGTGGGCCTTACCCTCGAACCGCGACTGGCAGTGCGAAAGCGCAGCGGCCCACACGGCCCGGAAGTCCTCGCCGACCACGAAGTCGGGGCTGGCCGGACCGTACGGNTCNATGGCCACGTCGCGCCANGGCTTCTCGACCGGGTANGGCATGTACCCACCCTGCACGCCACCNAAGTTGAAGTCAGGCTTGTAGTAGATGCCCCACTTGCCATCGACCAGGACATTGCCGTCCTCATCGCACAGGGTGGCGTCGGCGTCCACGTGCACAACCGGCGGCATGTCGCCGTCATTGTTCATGAGGTAGCCGGGGTCGACGTCCAGCGTCCCCTCCTGNAGGGCCCAGAACTTCCACGTCGGCACCGTGTGGGTGGTTCCCCCCGAGACGATGTCGGTGGTGTCGGGCAGGTCCAGCATCTCCCACAACTTGGGAACCCACGGTCCGGCTGCCGCGATCACNTGNTCCACNGCAATGACNGACGANTCNGCACCCNGTNGGGCCACCACGTGAGTCACCGCNCCCCCNTCGACCACTAGTTCNGTGACCAGGGTNTCGGACACGACGGTCACNCCCTCGGCCTGCACCTTGGCCAGCAGACCGTTGACGGTGGCCATGTTGTGGGCGTAGCCNCCCTTCTTCTCGTGGAGCACGCTGCTGACCCCGGTGGCCCGCCAGTCGTCGAAGATNCCCTTCATGTAGGCNTGGGTCTCGGCCTCNCCGTCGATGAACTCTGACTCGTAACCNATGNCCTTCTGCTGCTCATGGATAGTGAGCACGTCGTCNCGCATCTCGTCGTAGGAGATCTGCAGGTAGCCGACCGGGTGGTACTCGAAGGCCTCGGCGTTGGCGTCCCANACCTCGACGGAGTGGGCCATGAGCTCACGCATGGCGGGCTGGAAGTAGTTGTTGCGCACCACCCCGCAGGCGATGCCCGACGGACCAGCACCAGCTGCCGACTTCTCGATGACGACGATGTCGTCGCCGCTGCCCGTGCCGCGGGCCTTCAGTTCGCGGGCCAGGTGCCACGCGGTGGACAGACCATGGATGCCAGCACCGACGACGCAGTACCGGATCGACTCGGGAAGCGTCCCGGGGTTGGTCATGGGGTACTCCTGTTTCTGGGAGGACCCGGGCTCTGGAGAGACCCGGGGTTCAGGGATTGCAACGGGAACGTGGTCGAACCCGCCGACACGGAATCACCGAAAAAGCTTCTCCACGATCAACGAGTCCGTCGGGGCTGCCCGGAGTTGGTGCCGACCGCTAGTGGGCCGGCGGCTCCCAGCCCTCGAGCACCGGCGGGGTCCAATTGTCTCCCACCGACTTGGAGTTGGCGACCCAAGGGCCGAGTTCGACCTGGTGGAACTTGCAGTGCTTCTCCTTGAGTTGGATGCCGTAGGAGTTGCCTGAGATGAGGTGCTTCATGAGGACCTTGCGGGCCAGTTCGTCTTCGCGCCCCTCTGGGATGTCGAAGTAGATCTTGAGGAACGAGTTGGAGTTCCGATCGAACACCGCGGGGGTGCCGTCCTCGACCAGCAGGTGGATGTCCTCAAGCCAGTTGAGGTCACCGCCCGGGGTCAACTCCATCAGGTCGAGATCCTCGACCAGGGACATGTCCTCCTGATACTCGAACCGCTTCCCGGCAAGGGTNTCGGCGTCGATGGCGCTGGTGTGCTTCACGCCCATGGTCAGATCCTTCCGATTTCTGCAACCTGCTTGGCCATCATGTCCTTCATCTCCTGCAGGGCCCGTTCCTCGCTGACGCCCGGGATGTAGGTAGTACCGGCCAGCGGCACCTTGGCCATGGCGGAAGCCTCGTGGGTGAGGGCGGCAAGGTCCTCGGGCTCCAAACTGTGGATGTTGGTCTTTCCGCAGGCACGAGCCAGCANCTGGACCTCCATGGTCAGCGTGTGGAGGAAGTTGTAGACCCGAAGTGCCGCCTCCTCGACGTCGAGGCGTGCACGCAGTTCTACGTCCTGGGTGGCGACGCCCACCGGGCAGCGGCCTGTATGGCAGTGGTAGCACTCGCCAGCCGGTACGCCGATGGTGCCCTCGTAGTCGGTCACACCCTCGATGTGCTTGTTGCAGTTCAGGGCCATCAGAGCGGCGGTACCCAAGGCCACGGCCTTGGCGCCCAACGCCAGGCACTTGGCCACNTCACCACCGTTGCGGATGCCGCCGGCCACCACGAGGTCGACCTCGTCGGCCAGGCCGACGTCCTCGAGCGCCCGTCGGGCCTCAGGAATGGCGGCCATCAACGGGATACCCGTCTCCTCGGTNGCGAGGTGCGGACCGGCACCGGTACCGCCCTCGGCTCCGTCGAGGTAGATCGAGTCGGGACCGCACTTGGCGGCCATCCGGACGTCGTCGTACACCCGGGACGAACCCAGCTTCAGCTGNATCGGCACCTGGTAGNTGGTGGCCTCGCGGATCTCCTGGATCTTCAACGACAGGTCGTCGGGACCGATCCAGTCGGGATGGCGGGCTGGGGANCGCTGATCGATGCCGGCGGGCAGCGAGCGCATCTCGGCTACCTGCTCAGTGACCTTCTGGCCCATCAGGTGACCACCCAGGCCGACCTTGCAGCCCTGGCCGATGAAGAACTCGATGGCATCGGCCAGCATCAGGTGGTGCGGGTTGAATCCGTAGCGGCTCTGGATGACCTGGTAGAACCACTTCGTCGATAGGTCCCGCTCGGGCGGGATCATGCCGCCCTCACCNGANCANGTTGCCGANCCGGCCATCGAGGCCCCCTTGGCCANNGCNTGCTTGGCNTCGATCGACAGGGCACCGAAGCTCATGCCGGTGATGTAGACGGGNATGTCCAACTCCAGGGGCTTGGCGGCGAACCGACCACCGATGGTGGTCTTGGTCTCGCACTTCTCGCGGTANCCCTCGATCACGAAGCGGGTCAGCGTTCCGGGCAGGAACACCAACTCATCCCAGTGGGGGATCTTCTTGAACAGCGAGAACCCGCGCATGCGGTAGCGGCCCAGCTCGGCCTTCACGTGGATGTCGTTGATGACCTCGGGCGTGAAGATCTTGCTCTTGCCGAGCACGTCAGTGGCG
>PAXM01000042.1 GCA_002714485.1 Acidimicrobiaceae bacterium | reverse complement strand
TCGTCTGTATGGCCCGGGGGGGCGTCGCCGGGGAAATCGGACATCCGTCAAGTCTGGCGGCGTTGGACGTTGATCCCTCTACCGGGCGCAGTGACAGCCGGTATCGGGATGTTTGGTTACGGGATTCGCTTCTCGCGCTTTAGGTTCATGCCATGAGAGCGTTGGTGCAGCGAGTTTCGAGGGCGTCGGTCACGGTGCCCGCGGCATCAGCCGGTAACTCGGTTGATGAGTTGGTGGGCGTCATCGGCCACGGCCTGTGCGTGTTCGTGGGGGTAACCCACGATGACGGTCCTGCTGAGGCTGATCGGCTGGCCGATCGGTTGGCTGGACTGCGGATCATGGACGATGCCGACGGGGTGATGAACCTCTCGGTGGTCGACGTGGACGGGGCCATGCTGGTCGTCAGCCAGTTCACCCTCTACGGGGACGCATCCAAGGGGCGACGGCCTACGTGGCTGGCCGCGGCAAAGCCCGACCAGGCCGAACCGCTGATCGACCGGGTGGTCACGAACCTGCGGGAGCAGGGAATCCAGGTGGCCACGGGCCGATTCCGGGCTGATATGACCATCGATCTGGTCAACGAGGGGCCAGCCACCCTGATGTTGGAGACCTGAGATGCCTGAAAAGTGGGGTGTCAGTGGTCACCACTTCGGGTCGGCAGCTTCGGATTACGCACTCCACCGGGCCGACTTTCCAGTAGCCGGGATTGAGCGGTTGGTGGCCCTCGGCGTCGGGATTCCCGGGCAGAGGCTTCTGGACCTGGGCTGTGGTACCGGAACTCTCGCTAGGCAGTTCGCGATGCGGGGTTGCACGGTTACTGGCGCCGACGTGGATGCACGGATGCTCGACGCGGCCCGTGGCCTAGCTGCCGCTGGGGATATGCAGATCGAGTGGTTGGAGTGCTCTGCAGAGGAGACGGGCCTCCCATCGGGGTCGTACGACGTGGTCACTGCGGCTCAGTGCTGGCACTGGTTCGACGGCGAGGCGGTGGCATCCGAAGTGCGACGCCTGCTGGTAAGAGGTGGACGAGTAGGGGTCTGCGGGTTTGATTGGCTGCCTCTACCTGACACAGTCTCAGGGGTCACGGAGGCACTTATCCAGGCCCACAATCCGTCGTGGACTCTGGGAGGTGTTAGAGACCCGGGTCCGGAGGTCCGACGCCAACTAGGTGGTGCTGGCTTCGTGGTCCTCGAAACCTTCATCTTTGACTTGGACGTCCCCTACAGCGCGGATTCCTGGCGTCGGCGGATCGGCGCAAGCGCTGCAATCCTGGACCTCAGTGCTGAAGCGGCAACTGCCTTTGACGCCCAACTAGCGGACTTGCTGGCCGAGCGGTTCCCGGGCGACTACCTGATTGCACCGCACAGGGTCTGGGCGTCAGTCGCTCAATCGCCCGGCTGAGGCGAGTTCTGTCGAGAATCGGCTGCCGATCAGGCTGCCTGACCAAAGCGCCAGGGCCAGCATGACCATGGGCCACGCTCCGGCTCTAGTAGCCCACGTCAGTCCGGTTCGGCGTTCGATCCGGTGGTGGAGTACCGCCTGCTCGCTGACCGCCGTGCGCTGCAGCACCCGGCCCTGCGGATCCACCACAGTGCTGAACCCGGTGGGCGCGGCCTGGAGCACCCACCGTCCGTTTTCCAGTGCACGTAGGCGGCTGGAGGCCACCTGCTGGGTCTGCACTTGAGTCAGCCAGTAGCTGGCACCGTTGGTCGGGTTCAGGATCACCTCACCCCCGTCGCGTACCGCGTCGCGGGACCGGTGGTCGAAGAACACCTCCCAGGAGATTGTCACCCCCATGGTCCCCACCGAGGTTTCCAGAACCGCTGGGCCGGTCCCTGGCTCAAGGTCCCGGGATGGCAGCAGGTCGGCGGCGAACGGTTCGATCAGGCCACGCAGCGGGACGAACTCGCCAAACGGGACCGTTCGTACCTTGTCGTACCGGTCGGCCACCGTGCCGTCGGGTTCGATGGCCGTCTGGTAGTTGCGGTTGGCCGCCAGATCGTCAGCTGCCCGGTGGAACCAACCGGGCACAAGTACGGCGTCTAGGCGGGTCGCTTCGACAGCAAGGGCTTCGGCAGCCTCGTCGGCGTAGAGCCGATCTTCGCGACGCCACCCTGATGCAGGCAACGGGACCGGGTTCACAACGTTTTCAGGCCATAGGACCAGGTCCACCGGGGTCTCCACCAGTTGGTTGGCCTCCAACTGGTTAGCGAATACGCGGGCAGCCCCGGTGGGGGTGGCCCGCGTTCGCTGGGGTCCGCCTCCCTGTACCAGAGCCACGTCCAATGAGCCCACCGGTTGGCCGGTGGGGGCCACGGCGGCCAGAACGGCGGCCACAGCCAGTGCGGGGGCGACTGCGATGCCGGTCGCCGCCGACGCTCCGTCGGCCCGACGTCCGTCGCACACCGCCGATAGGCCCATACCGATGGCCACGGTGAGTGCTACCAGCAGCAGTGGGCCGGCCAGTCGCACCACCGGGGCAAGGGGTCCGTCAGCTTGGCCGATGGCGATATTGGCCAGTGGAACGCCCCCGAACGGCACACTCCACCGGACCAACTCGGCCAGAGTGATCGTGCCGACCAGCCCGAGCCGGCGCCATCGGTTGGATGGGACGGCCGCCGCAGCTAGGCCCATCCACAGGGCGTGAAGTAGTCCGGCGATGATCCAGCCAGGTGGGGTCAGGTCCAGCATCCAGAAGGTGGACGGAAAGGCCCACGCCGCACCGGTCAGTAGCCCCTGTCGGAAGCGTGAGCCAGCGGAGCGGTTGGCTAGTGAGCGGTCCAGCAGGGCCAGTCCGAGAAAGGCGGCCGGCCACCAGCCCCACGGGGGGACCGAGGCCGCGATCAGCAGTCCGGCGGTCACCGCACCGGCCACTGAGGACCAACGGCCCATGCTCAATGACCCACCGCGTTAATGGGCCACTACGGCCAGGCGTTGGATGCCCTCAAAGGTTCCTGCGCCTCGGATCTCCAGGTCGTCAACCGACTCGACCCTGATCCAGGGTGGTAGGTCAGCCACCTCACAGTTGGCGAGGATCTCGCCTGGGGCGGCTACCGAGCAGAGCTTGGCTGCCAGGTTTACCGGCTTGCCGATGTAGTCGTCGCCCTCGAACAGCAGGGCCTCGCCGGTGGCCAGTCCCACCCGCAGCTTGACTTTCCGTGCGGTGGCGAAGTGGTTGATCAGGTGCCCGGCCCAGGAGATGGTGGGGGTGGGTTCGGTGCCGACCAGCATCACGCCGTCGCCCAACCACTTCGCTACCCGAACCCCCCGCCAGGCTGCCACCCGGCGAGACATGCTTCGGAATTCTTCGAGGATCTCGACTGCCTCGTGGGGGCCCCTTTCTTCGGTGAAGCGGGTGAAGCCGCTCAGGTCAGCGAAGCAGAAGGTGCGTTCGACCGAGAGGTGCACCGAGGTGTGCTCGTCCAGGTTGGCCAACTCGTTCGGGTGCTGGGTTCCACTGCCATGGCGGGCGTCGGCAGCGTCGCGTGCGGGAGTGGTTTCCGGGGTCATCCCCCCATCGAACCACGCGGAGATGTCTGCGAGGGCGTTGGATTGCCGAATTTTCCAGATGACCTTGTGTCAGTTCGCCAGTTCTGTGGCCAACTCAGTTGCCTGACGGGCGGCCTCGGTTCCCGACCGGATGCAGGCAGGGATGCCCACCCCAGTCCGGACGCTTCCGGCAACCAGTACGCCGGGTGCGGAATCGGCCAGTAGGCCGTCCAGTTGGTTGATCCGGTCGGAGTGGCCCACCGGGAACTGCACCAGTGAATCGGGGAAGCGGCCGAGACGGACCGCCGTAGGCGGGGCCTCGACTCCGAGAGTGGTAGCCAGGTCACCCCGGAGGGCTTCGAGCAGCGCCTTGTCGGAGAACCCGTTGGGCCGCGTATCGTCGATCCGGCCGCACGACACCCGTAGCACGGTGCGCTCGGGGTGGTCCAGATGGGCCCACTTGGACCCGGCGAACGAACAGGCCGTCATGAGCAGGCCTTCGCTGCGGCCTACTAGGAAGCCGCTCTGGGCGGGGTCAACTTCGAGGTCGGCCCGGTCGTAGGCGATGGTGGCCAGGGCTACCGAGGCGTGCTGCCACTCGGCCAGCAGGGTGCCGGCGCCGGCGTCGATGGACGCTACGAGGTCAGCGGCGATATGGGCCGGAACGGCCAGTACGACGGCATCGGCGGCCTGAGTCCCCGTCGACGTGGATACCAGCCAGCGGGCGTTGGGTCCATCGCCACGGCTCAGCCCGGTCACTGTTACACCGGTCTGGAACCGGTCACCGAGCACGGAGGTCAGTGCATCGACTAGGCGTTCCATGCCGCCCCGCGGGGAGTGGAACACCGGGGCGGTGGGATCGGTTCCGGCGACGGAGCGCCGAAGGCCAGCCAGCATCCCGTCCGGGGACCGGGCCGCTCCCAGCAGTTGAGGAGCCATGACCTCACAGCTCAGGTCGTCGGCCCGTCCGGCGTTGACCCCACCCAGCAGGGGGTCGACGAGGCGCTCGAACACTCGGTTGCCTACGCAAGCCCGGACCACTGAACCCACGCTGGCGTCGGCGCTGGGATCCAGCGCCACCGCCGGTATACCGTCACCTGCAACCAGCCTTAGGTCCTCGGGTTCGAGTAGACCATCGGCCACCGTGGCAGGGTCCAGCGGAACTCCCAGCACGTTGGGCGTCGGAAGGGGTCGCAGCGTCCCATCAAGCCACAGAGAGGCTTGCCGGGCCGATGGGGACACCAACTCGTCGGCCAGATCCAGTTCGTGGCAAAGGTCCCGGGCCCACGGCACCCGCACCAGAAAGGCGTCAGCCCCAGCGTCGATCGGCAGTTCGTCGAGTACCGGATCTTCGAGGAGCCCTGTTTGCAGGTATCCGCCAGCTCGGGGCGACGCCTCAAGCACCGTGACGTCGAGCTCCGGGTTGTCCACGGCCAGTCGGTATCCAGCGGTCAGTCCAGTGATGCCACCCCCGACCACCAGCAACCGACGGGACACGGGTCAGCCACCGATGGAGTGGGCGTGGACCTGGGCGACCACCCGTTCCAGGACGGCCGGGTTGGTCTCGGGCAGCACGCCGTGGCCCAGGTTAAACACGTGGCCCGGATGTCCACCGTTGCGGGACAACACGTCGGCCACCTCGGCTTCGACAACCTCGGGTGGCCCGAGACAGACCGCTGGGTCGAGGTTGCCTTGCAAAATGGTGTCGGGTCCGAGGCGACGCCGGGCCTCGTCCAACGGCACCCGCCAGTCAACCCCAACCACATCGGCACCCGCCTTGGCCATCAATGGGAGAATCTCGCCGGTACCCACGCCGAAGTGAATGCGCGGTACTCCGGTGTCGGCCACTCCCTCGAACACCCGCCGGCTGTGAGGCAGGACACAGCGCTCGTAGACCAGTGGGCTGAGGGCCCCGGCCCAACTGTCGAAGAGTTGAACGGCTGAGGCCCCGGCAACTATCTGGGACCTCAGCGACGTGATGGCCATGTCGACTAGGCGTTCCATGAGGTCGTTCCATAGGTCCGGGTCGCCCAGCATGAGCGCCTTGGTTCGCCCGTATGTACGGGACGGTGCACCCTCGATCAGGTAGGAGGCCACGGTGAAAGGTGCCCCGGCGAAGCCGATTAGCGGCACGCTGGCTTCGGCGACCACCCGGCGGACCGTCTCGAGCACGTACGGGGTGTCGATCTCGGGTTCTAGTGGTCGGAGGCGCTGCAGGTCGGAGGTCCGCTCGAACGGCTGCTCGACAACCGGCCCCAGGCCGGGCTTCACGTCCACGCCGAAGCCCACGGCGGAGGCAGGGACCACGATGTCGGAATAGAGGATGGCCGCGTCCACGCCGTACCGGCGGACCGGTTGCAGGGTGATCTCGGCGGACAGCTCGGGGTCGGCGATGGCGTCGAGGATGCTGCCCGAACCCCGGACGGCCCGATACTCAGGCAGCGACCGTCCGGCCTGGCGCATGAACCAGACCGGGGTGTAGTCATGGGGTTCGCCTCGGCAGGCGGCCAGGAACGGGTCCGAACTGGGCGGGGAGTCGACCACGGTCCGACGCTAGCGGCGGGGGTCCGAAGCGCTCGCCAGAAGACGGCGGGCTCGGGTGGCCTCGGGTAGGGCGAGACGGGCCAGTGCCGAGACCCGGGCTGCTTCGGCGATTTCGTCCAGCCCGTGTTCACTGCGGTCTGAAGCGCCCGGGCCATGGACCTGCGGGTCGCGGTCGGCCAGAGCGGCGCGGCCGGCCAACTCTCCGGCAGTCGGTTGCAGGACGAGCACCGCGGCTCCTCGGCGTCGGATGGCCTGGACCTCCCTGTAGAGGGTTCTGGTGTGCCACGCCCGTGCCAGGGTGCCTGGATCGTCGGTGGGTCCGGACGTTCCGCCGACGGTCTTAGATGACGAGATCACGACCACGTCGAGGCCCAGGGCGGCCACCAGGTCGGCGTTGGTGGTGGAGTGCACGCCACCGTCCACCAGACGTCGCCCATCGATCTCGACTGGTCGGAACCAGCCCGGGACGGCAGTGGAGGCCTGCACGGCCGGGCCGATGGGCGCGGCCACGTCGTCACGACCCAGGACCACCCGCTTGCCCGAGCGCAGGTCAACGGCACAGATCCAAGTCGGATGATCGGGCCATGGTTCGGGATGGATCTCGGTGCTGCGGGCACCCAGCGACGAGCCGTCCCGGGTGCCGACCGGCAGCAGGCCGGCCAGGGCCATCACGGGCCGGGGCCTGGCTGTTGAGCAAAGGTCACGTAGCAGCAGCATCAGGTTCGCGGGTCGGCGAGAGCTGCTGTGAGCAACATTGAGGGGCTCCCCGTCTGAGGGCGAACCCAGGTCGAGAGGCGTGGTGACGCGGTTCATGATGTCCTGACCTTCGTCGGACAGGGGGGTACGGGTGTAGGAGGCGTGGAGGTCGGTGGCTGAGACGCCGGCCCGGAGGCTGACCGCCGTGGTGGCACCGGCCGAGGTGCCTACCACCACGTCAGCGGTCCTCGGATCCCAGCCGGTGGCCTCGGACAGGGCGGCCAAGACACCAGCGTGCTGGGCTGCGGCGTGCAGGCCTC
This sequence comes from Acidimicrobiaceae bacterium, assembly GCA_002714485.1. GTDB lineage: Bacteria > Actinomycetota > Acidimicrobiia > Acidimicrobiales > MedAcidi-G1 > UBA9410. Next base: position 9,280 of record PAXM01000042.1, on the reverse strand, counting down.
CAGCCCCGAGTACCAGCCCAACGGTCGTCATGTGGACACCACGATCACGGTCCCATCGTCGCACGTGGACCGAGGTTTCCCGCCCCTGGAGGACCTCATGTCGGGCCGGTGGAATGTTGAGGTCGCATCCTCGGCTGCCGGTAGCATCGTTCTTCGGCCGAATTCGCCTCAACCTTCGATTTCGACCGGCAAATCCACCGTCTCCGAGCAACGCACGGCGCCCCGGTGGGCCCGGAGCATCATGAGCGACAACGTCTACGAACATCCCGAGTTGAAGGCCGAGCAGGCTCACGTCGATCATGCCCACGCGTGCCTAGACGCAGCCCGTGAACGGGCCCTTGACCTAACGCGGATGGTTGAGGTCGGCCAGGGTGGCACCAATCAGGCGCGCTTTGAGCGCGAGGCCATCATCGACTCGGTGGCGGCCCGCCTCGACCACCTTGACTTGGGCGACGCCTCGCTGGTCTTCGGTCGGATTGACCAGGAGACCGAGGCTGGGGGTGGCGTATTCCACATCGGCCGGGTCGGCGTCTGGGACGAAGAGCAGGATCCGATCGTGGTGGACTGGCGGGCCCCGGTGGCCGAGGCCTTCTACCGTGCCACCGGTCCGGTACCCATGGGCCTGCAGCGTCGGCGTCACATTGTGAGCCGAGGGCGCACCGTGCTGGGCCTCGAGGACGAGTTGTTCGGAGACCTCGAACGGTTCCGAAACGGGGACGGCACCCGGCTGAAAGGGGAGGGCGCCCTCATTGCCGCCCTCGAGACATCCCGCACAGGGCGACTCGGCGACATCATCGGCACCATCCAGTCTGAGCAGGACGACATCATCCGTGCCCCCATGACCGGCGTGCACGCCGTCCAGGGTGGGCCGGGAACAGGCAAGACCGTGGTGGCACTGCACCGGGCCGCCTACCTGCTCTACACCCACCGATTCCCGTTGGAGGGCCAGGGCGTACTGGTCGTCGGCCCCAATCGGCTGTTCCTCGCCTACATCGAACAGGTTCTGCCATCACTGGGCGAGGCCGGGGTCGCGCTGGCCACCCTGGGAGACGTGGTGGGCGGCGTCCGCATCGACGACCGTCGGGAGATCGCCGAGATGGGGCGACTCAAGGGCGATCTGCGGATGGTCGGGCTCATCTCCCGGGCCGTGCGAACCCGGCAGCGTGCGATTCGCGCCGACCTCCGTCTGGGGTACGGCCTGCAGTGGCTGACTCTCTCGGTCGAAGAGTCTCATCGCATCGTGGTCGAAGCCAGACGTCGATTCCGGACCCACAACGCGGCCCGCCGGTTCGTGGAGGCCAGGTTCTACGAGGCGCTGGTCGCCTCAGGTCGGGTTGACCTCGATCCCGAGGCGGTGCGCGAGCGGGTCCGGGGCGAGGTGGCTGTACGCGAGGCGTTGGAGTGGATGTGGCCGGTCCTCACCCCGGCCCAACTGCTGAACGACCTGTTCGGGTCGAGGGCCCTGATACGGGCTGCCGATCGGAGCCTCACCCCCGACCAGGTGGACGCCCTGTTCCGACCCCGATGCGATTCGGCTGACGATGTCTACTGGTCGGCGTCGGACGCGTCCCTGCTGGATGAAGCCCGCGCTGTTCTGGGTGCCCGACCGGGACGGAAGACACAGGACGAGGTACGGACCTACGGGCACATCGTGGTCGACGAGGTCCAGGATCTCTCGCCGATGGACCTACGGATGCTGGATCGCCGTTCGTTGAACGGGTCGATGACCGTGGTGGGCGACATCGCCCAAGCCACGGGGTCGTGGGCCCACGACGACTTGGAGGGCATCCTCGCCCACCTGCCCGACCGGAAGCCGGCGGTCCGCCACGAGTTGACCGTGGGCTATCGCATCCCCGGGCCGCTGATGGACGTGGCGGCCCGGGTACTGGCCGTGGCTGCTCCCAATCTTGCTCCGCCACGGTCGGTTCGTGGCGACGGGGAATCGCCGCGATTCATAGCCATGACCGACGAGCAGTCTGAGAAGTTGGATGGTCTGGCTGAGGTGGTGAGGAGCGAGTTGGACGCGGTCGGGGCCGGAAATCTGGCGGTGATTGCCGCCGACTCCCAGACCGAAGACATCGAAGGAACTCTCGAGCGGGCTGGCGTGGAGTTTGGCCGGCCTACCCGACGCGGGCTTGACGCCCGAGTGACCGTGGTGCCTGTGGGCCTGGTCAAGGGGCTGGAGGTCGACGGGGCGATAGTCGTTGAACCGGTCCGGATCCTACGGGAGCAGGCCCAGGGCATGAGGGCGTTGTACGTGGCGCTAACCCGGGCCACCAAGCGGGTGGCTGTGGTTCACGTCGAGCCGCTTCCGGCCGCTCTATGTGACTGAATTTGAGCCTGATGTGGGCCGGTAAGCCATCACTGGAGCGGGGGTAGTGCCTATGCGTGGGAGATGGCGTCAAGCACGTTGAGCCTGGCGGCCCGGCGCGCGGGGAGGATGGCAGCCACCATGCCGAAGATTGCCGAGATCACTAGGTAGTTCAGCAGGCTGCCGTAGGGGATCGACACGATGTTGACGAACTCCTGAGGGATCGCCGCTATGGCGGCTAGGCCGAATAGCACGCCCATAGCCACGCCGAGGAGGCCACCGAACAGGGCGATTATGACCGCCTCCCACCGCACCATGCGCCGTAGTTGGCGCCGGGTCATGCCGACCGCTCGAAGCAGGCCTAGTTCCCGGGTCCGTTCGTAGACCGACAGGGCCAGGGTGTTTGTGATGCCCAGAACGGCTATGAGCAGCGAAAGGCCGAGGAATACCTGGATGATGGACAGCAACTGGTCCAGCTGGTCCTCTTGGGTTTTGCGGAACTCGGATTGGTCCTCAACGGCGACCTGAGGGTAGGAGTCGGTGTACGCCTCGACAGCAGCGCGGGAGCCGATGTTGTCAGCGTCATCAGGGAACAGAACTGAAATCCACGAGACAGGAGCGGTCGGTAGATAGACGTCAAAGACCGATACATCGACCACCCAGTTCCCAAGAAGGGCTGAGTCCTCGAAGATCGCCGCCACGGTCAACTCGCTCGTCCGACCACCCGGGAAATCAACGGGGACCGGGTCGCCAACTGCAAGTTCCAGGTCGCCTGCCGGATCGACGTGGACCAGCACTCCATTGTTCCCGGCGCCGAACTCAGAGCCTTCGATCACCTGGACATTCATATGGTCGGCCAGAATGTCCAACTCGGCGGCCACCAGGTCCTTGAAGTCACCCCCGATCTTCACTGCGCCCATGGTCCAACGCATCGTCATGGCCGACTCGACGAGGTCGGGTTGTTCGGCGGCGAGGCTCTGGAGGTCGGTTCCCAACTCGGCTGAGAAGCCCGCCTGTGGATTGAACGTTCCTGGGTAGACGAAGAGATCTGCTTCGACACTCTGGTCGAGGGTGCTCAGAAATGTCGCCTTGATGGAGTCGCTCACCACCGCGGCGAGGCTCACCAGGGCGAGCCCGATCGTCAGGGCTGCGGCAGTTGCGGCGGTGCGGCGCGGAGATCTACGGGCGTTGTCGGTCGCCAGTCGTCCAGGTATCCGGTACACCTTGCGGATGGGCCACCCGAGCGCTGCCGAAACCGGACGGGTCACTGCTGGGCTCAGTAGGTAGACGCCCATGAATGCCGCAAGAGCCCCTCCGCCGATTGCAGTCAGTACCGCGCGGGTGGACATCTCGATGGTCATTCCCCCCGCGAGGGCTCCGATGCCGACCAGGGCGACAGCACTGCCCACGATGAGGCGTCGCCTTAGACCGGTGGGGGTAAGCCGAACGTCGTCTCGGAGGGCCGCAACCGGTGGAATCTGTCTAACTCGGCGTGAGGGTCCGATCGCGGAGATGAGGGTGGCGCCCACCCCGACTATCGAGGCANCCACAATGGTNCGAGNNCGGACCGGAATCGACCCAGGCAACTCGCCGAAGCCGATGTTCACGAGGACCCAGACCAGCAGCGTCGATAGCAGGTAGCCGGCGACGAGGCCGAGGGCCGTGGCAACCACGCCGATCACGACTGCTTCCAGCTTCACCGACCTGCTGATCTGGCGACCCGTGGCCCCCAGTGCTCGCAGTAGNGCCAGTTCGCGCACCCGTTGCCCGATCACGATCGAGAACGTGTTGTTGATGATGAAGGCACTGACCACCACGGCGATGATGGCGAACGCCAGCAACACCGAAGAGATGATGTTTATGAACTGGTCGAAGTCGCTCTGGTCTTCAGCGATCTTGGTGGCAGCCGTGACCACCTCCAACTCGGTTTGGCCGAAAGCCGACAGNTGGATCTGCTGANCTTCCGGGAGGCTCGCCAGGACGGCCCTGAACTCGTCTGTCGCCAAGTCGAGGCGTTCCTGGATCTGACCCATTGCCGCGGCCTCNTCCGCTCCGTCCTCGAGGTAGATCGANATCTCGTCGTAGAGNCCGACCTTGTTGGCGATCTCCTGNGTGGTTTCCTCGTCGAAAAGGCTGAGGTTGGCGCCAAGGTTCTTNTTCTCGTCCGGGTCGCCGAAGTTGGCCGTNCCNNCNAGNACGAACTGGCGGTTACCGCCAGGTGCACTGATGGTGTAGGTCTCGCCAATGACGAACNCGAAATCATCAGCGGTCTTGTTGTCGAGTGCGAACTCGCCGACGGTGGTGGGGTCTAACACCGACTCGGTGCGGCGTGGGAGGCGACCATCCGTGAGGAAGAGTTGGCTCCCTTCGCCCACACTCGTCGTGTCTCCGTAGTCGGATCCGTCCGGAGGCGTGACGTTGAAGCCGAACTGTGGTGCCCCACCGTTGGTATCGATCGCTTTGAGGTCGCCCTCTTCGTCGATGTAGAGGGGAACCACGTTCCACGCNTGGACCGTCGGCCACACATTTCGGACACCAGGGACGTCCGTCAGGAGGTCGAGAACCTCTTCGGGGAAGGGGAGACGGTTGATCCGTTCGGCNCCCTCGTCGATCGACGTTCTTACGACGAGGTCGATATCCCCACTGATGTCGGTAGCGAGCTCGTCGAAGCTGTCGCGGAGCCGATCCGTTAGGAAGAACGACGTCGATAGAAATGCGACGCCAAGCACAACTGCCAGGGTCGTGAGGGCAAACCGCAACTTGCGGCGCGTGATGTTCCGGAAGGTGAGTCGGAGCACCCGGTCAGCCGCCGATGGCCTTGATGCGATCGAGAATNCGGTCGGCGTCGGGGTTTGACATCTCGTCGACGATCTGACCGTCAGCAAGGAACAGTACGCGGTCGGCCATNGCGGCGGCACCGGCATCGTGGGTCACCACTACGAGTGTTTGCCCCAGATTGTCGACGGCACCCCTCAGGAAGTCGAGGACTTCGCCTCCAGTTATCGAGTCGAGGTTGCCGGTCGGCTCGTCAGCAAAGACGATCTCGGGTCTACTCACCAGGGCCCGTGCCACAGCGACCCGTTGCTGTTGACCCCCGGATAGTTCATCTGGCCGGTGTCGGAGACGGTCCTGGAGNCCAACCGTCTCGATGATGTTGACCATCCAGGAGGCGTCGGGCTTCCGTCCTGCCAGATCCAGCGGCAGTGTGAGGTTCTCCTCAGCCGTCAGGGTNGGGATGAGGTTGAACGCCTGGAAGACGAACCCGACCTTGTCNCGTCGCAAGAGAGTGAGGTCTCGTTCGGAGAGGTCACCGAGTTCAACNTCGCCGATGTGGACGGTGCCNGAGGTCAGGTCGTCNAGTCCCGCCGAGCAGTGCATGAGCGTCGACTTGCCTGACCCCGATGGACCCATTATGGCGGTGAAACGGCCTCGTTCGAATTCGACGTCCACGCCGTCGAGGGCACGAACTTCGGTGTCCCCGGTTCCATAGATCTTCGAGCCGCCGACCATGCGGGCAGCAGCAGTTCCCGTGGAGGTCATGGAGCCGAACCATACGGGTCAAACAGTCGGAATCAGCAGCCAAAGCATTAACGCTGGGTAAAGACCAAGTCCTTGGATCCGGCGTGATCCCAGTATCGCCGGGTGGCACCTCATCGTTGATCCGTGGTGGGATTTGCCCGTGCTAATCCGGCCCGCCACCTTCGACGACCTAGGTCGCATGCTCGAGTTGAACAACGCCGCGGTCCCGGCGGTCAATGAACTGACACCGGATGAGATGGCATGGTTCTTCGCCGTGGCTCGGTGCTGCCTAGTGGCCGAGGTGCCCAGTTNCACGGTCCCGGGACCAGCGGCCCTGCTGGTAGGCCTCGACGGCCCAGGGGTTGGCTACGACAGCCTCAACTATGGGTGGTTCAGCGAGCGTTTCGACAGGTTTCTGTATGTGGACAGGGTGGTGGTCGATCCATCGGCTTACCGCACTGGCGTAGGCCGTGCCTTCTACGAGGCGTTCATGGCTACCTCGGACGGACACACCCACCTGTGCGCCGAGGTCAACACGGTGCCCCGCAACGAACGGTCATTGGCCTTCCACGATGCCATGGGGTTTTCAGACGTCGGGGAACAGTCCGACGAGGCAACCGGCAAGACCGTTCGGATGTATGCCCGGGAACTCTGACCGGGCGTACCTACTCGCTGACGACGGTGGTGCCGGCCGGGCGCCGGCCAACCGATCCACAGGACCAGCACGGCTCGACGGGGTCTCCTCGCCACGCCACCTCGCACGAGGGGCAGACCAGGCCGACCCAGTTGGCCGGTTCCGACGGAGTCCCCCTGCGGAAGGCGGAACGCCGATGTAGGGGTCCGTTCCGCAGTGGATGGTCCAACGAGGGGTCCAGGACACGGGGGTCCGGAGTCCTCGGCGTCGACCGGGGTGCCATGCGCGGCACCGTAGCGAAGGCCCGCGCGTCACTGGGTGATGCCGCGGCTGGTCGGAGGTGAAGCCGAGTCGCCGTAGCCTGCACACCGGCTAAGCACCGATGAAGAGCAACCCGTAGGCCGAGGAGGCCCAATGTCCGACCTGATCCCCGAAGCCGACGGTTCCAGCGAGCGGCGGACCAGCTTCCCGGCCGCCCCGCCGATGGTCATCGACACGGAAAAGACCTACACCGCCGAGATGGTCACCTCCATGGGTTCGATGACCATCCACCTGGACCACATCGCTGCCCCCCAGACGGTGAACAGCTTCGTCTACCTGGCCCGTTGGCACTATTTCGATGGGCTGATCTTCCACCGGGTCATCAATGGCTTCGTGATCCAGGGTGGATGCCCCGAGGGTTCGGGCCGCGGCGGTCCCGGCTACCGCTTTGCCGATGAGTTGCCCAAGCCCGGTCGCTACGAGGTCGGTTCGCTGGTGATGGCCAACGCCGGTCCGGATACCAACGGCAGCCAGTTCTTCGTCGTTACCGGTCCCAGCGGGGTCGGCCTACCCCCTGCCTACGCCCTGTTCGGCAAGGTGATCAAGGGCGTCGAGGTGGCTACGGCCATACAGGAGGTCCCCACCGGCCCCGGTGATCGACCGGTGACCGACGTGGTGATTGAGTCCGTCACCGTCACAGAGGCTGAGTGATGGGCATCCAGCGGGTCGCCGTGGTTGGCGGTGGCCAGATGGGCGGCGGTGTGGCCGAGCTCACGGCCAAGGCCGGGCTCCCGACCGTGATCAAGGAGGTGTCTGCCGAAGCCGCCGAGCACAGCGAGACCGGGATCCGACGTTCTCTGGACCGAGCCTTGGAGCGGGGGAAGCTCGACGAGGCGGCCCACGCTGCGGCGTTGGCCAACCTCACGTTCACTACGGATTACGGCGACCTGGCTGATGCTGACCTAGTGGTCGAGGCGGTGGTCGAGTCGTTCGACCTGAAGGCGGAGATCTTCGCCGTACTGGACGAGGCGGTTACCTCGCCGGATGCCGTGCTGGCCACCAACACGTCATCCATTCCAATCATCGACATCGCCATGGCTACCGGACGGCCCGAGCAGGTGATCGGCCTCCACTTCTTCAACCCGGCGCCGGTTATGAAGCTGGTCGAGGTAATCCCGTCGGTGCGGACCAACGAGGCGGTAACAGCGTCGATCACGGTGTTCGCCACCGACGTGCTGGGCAAGGTCGTGGTGGCCGCCAAGGATCGGGCGGGTTTCGTGGTCAACATGCTGCTCGTGCCGTACCTGAACGCCGCGATGCGGATGTACGCCGACGGTCACGCCAGCGCCGAAGACATTGACAATGGCATGAAGTTGGGTGCCGCCCATCCGATGGGTCCGCTAGAACTCAGCGACATGATCGGCCTGGACACCATGATGTTGGTGGCCGAGACGCTGTTTGCCGAGTACGGCGACGACTTCTATCTGCCGCCCCCGCTCCTGCGTCGCATGGTCGCTGCGGGGCACCTCGGCCGCAAAACCGGTCGCGGCTTCTACGACTACGGCTGACGCGGTTCAGTCGGGGTCACTGCCCGCCGGCGTGTCCTCGATGCCCAGCGCCAGCCAGGCAGCCACGAGCCCCGCGCCGGCTGCCGCCAGGTGTAACAACAGGAACCGGGTGCCGCTCAGGGAGTCGGCCATCAGCGCGGTGAGCACGGTGATGCCTACCGCAGCACCGATCTGCTGGAGCATGTTCATCGACCCGCCGGCGATTCCGATGTCGGCGTCTCCGGCAGCCGCGGTGACCGAGTTGGCCACCGTCGGCCGGATGTAACCGCTCCCGGCGCCGGCGAGCATCGCCCCGCCCAAGAACATGGGCAACCATCGCTGTTGGGCACCCACTCCGGCCAGCCCCATGGCCACCACGAACACCAGCATCCCGGTGACGGCCACCCGACGGGCACCGTGCTTCGGGTCATGGTGGCCGCCTAGGCGGGCGCAGAAGGCGAAGGACAGGGGTCGGGGCAGCATCACCAGGCCGATCACCGTGGGCCGGAACCCCCAGCGGCGTTCCAGGAGGAAGGGCGCCATGACCAGCGCCCCCATGTAGCCGGACTGCAGGACGGCCTGGGCGGTCATGGGTCGGGTGAAGGATGGTCGACGCAGTAGGGCCGGCGGGAGGAGCGGTGCGTCGGACCGGTGCTCGATGGCCATGAAGAGTCCGAGCCCAACGGGGGCCAGCGCGGCGGCCACCAGCACGAGCGGATTGGTCCATCCCCAGCTGATGCCCCGGTTCACGGCCAGTAGCAGACCGCTGACCCCCACGCCCAGGGTCACGGCGCCGGGCACGTCGAAGCGGATGCCGGTACGCCGGGGCGTCTCTGGGGCGACGAACAACGCAGCCAGCAGGGCCAGCCCGACAGTGGCCCCCTGCACCACGAATAGGATCCGCCAGCCCAGCCATTCGATGAGCGGCCCGCCGGTGACCACGCCCACAGCAGGTGACAGGGCGACCACGGCCGCCCAGATGCCCAACGCTCGGGTCCGTTCCCGGTG
>PAXM01000041.1 GCA_002714485.1 Acidimicrobiaceae bacterium | reverse complement strand
ACCACTACCCCCCCGACAACCACCACCACGGCANCAACCACCACCNCNCCNACNACCNCCCCCCCGACGACCACCAAGCCAGTTCCACTCCTCTGGCCCTCCGACGTCGGCACCAGTCGATTCGGCGTCCTCGGGCAGTCCTTCGACATTGCCGGGGGTTGGATCCGACCCCATCCGGGGATCTTCCTGCGNTCNGAAATCGAGGGCGCCCGGAGCAGCCGGAACTGGGGCATGGCCGATTGGCACGTGAAGCGTTGGCAGGCAGATCGCCTGGCCATCATTGGCACGATCTGGCCATTCGTTGACTGGGACCAACANATCTGTCANGGANCAGACCCCGAGGTNNGACCCGTACTTTGGGANTTNCCCANCCGACTCTTCGCACCGTGTGACGACGGAGCCTTCGTAGCCTGGCTGGCCGACGTAGTCGAGCGCTANGACGGCGACGGTATCGACGACATGCCCGGCCTCGCCTACCCGATACGTCACTGGGAGGTGGCCAACGAACCGGCGATGCAGGAGGAAGGTCACGGCTACTTCTTCCAAGGCTCGTCGACCGACTACCTCGCCATGCTGCGTCTGGCATCCGNCACCATCAGGGCGNCTGATCCAGAGGCAGTCGTCCTTACCGGAGGCCAGGCGGGCATGCAGGTTGATTTCGTGGACTTCTGGCGTCCGATCCTCGAGTCCGCAGGAAACACGTTCGATGTGGGGAACATCCACTCCATCGGATCGGACCAATCCTTCTTTAGTGACGACTACCGAGGCTTCCTCGATGAGACCGGCCACTCGGACAAGGNCTTCTGGGTTACCGAAGCACTAGTACCTACAAGAGCCGACCCCGGCCAGATGGCGCCTACCCGCGACGAACTAGCCCAGAACACGTTGACCGGCTTCGTCACAGCACTGGCCGATGGGGCATCCCGGATCTTCAACGTCGGACCACACGACCCCACCGGCGGACCAGGCCCCGAGTCGGACGCCGCATACCTACTACTGGCCCGCACCGTCTCGGACTTCGCGTCAACGACATGGACCTCGAACAGTTCGGTGCGCTTCGACATGCCAGACGGCCGAGTCGTCCATGCCCTGTGGGACGACGCCAACCTGCCAGCATCGGTCGTCGGCACTGTGGAGACCNTCGACTATGACGGCACCAGCGGTACAACAGATGCCGCCACGTTCACGGCAAACGTCCCGACACTGGTGACAGTCAACCCGTAGATACCCATCCGGGAGCCGCGGCAAGCGCCTCCTCGGCCACCCGGGCCCCCTGNTCGAGTAACTCAGGCACCAACTCGAACTCAAAGTCGGGAGCATCGTCCACCGTCGGCAACTCCACGTGCAGAACNTCGAGGTCGCGGGGCACGTCCAACCACTGCTGACGGGTCAGTTCAGCCGCAGCAGCCCGGAAGCCGACCATCATCAAAGAGAGAGCCGTCTGCTTGGTGGCCGGGGTGAACTTGGCTGCAACGTCGAGCACGACCATCCGGGTCGGCGCCAACGAAAGAGCCCGCCGTAGTGGGATGTTGGACACCACTCCACCATCGAGGTGCAGCGTGCCGTCGCCAAGGTCTACGGCTGGCAGCACTCCGGGAACGGCGGTAGTCGCACACAAGAGGTCCACCAGTGGCCCGGCGGTCCACCACGTGACCTCTCCGGTGGAGGCATCGGTGGTGCCCACGTGACATGGCACGGCAGCCTGAGACAAATCCTCCATCGGCACATGGTCGGCGATCAGTGCCCGTAGACGGTCGCCGGTGTCGAAACTGGGGCGACCGCGCACGATGGCGGCTACGTTGCGAACGACGCTTCCCCGGATGGGACGCCGGTCGGCGACGTCGCGCCACACCTCCTCCAGACGTCGAGCCCGCTCAACCGTTGGCCCTGCAGCCAGGAAACTCCCGTTCAGCGCCCCCGCTGAAACGGCCACCACGGCGTCGGGCACGATCCCGTGCTCAATGAGGACCCGCAGCATCCCGGCCTGTGCCGCCCCCCGAACCGACCCGCCCGACAGAACGAACACGGTGTTGGACGGATCAGTGTCGGCTGTGACTCTGGGCGCGCCCGACCGCCGCCAACTCTTTGGGAAGCGCAATCGAACCATGCACCGACGGTAGTGCCCGAGCGATACCAACCCGCTGGTAGCGATCCAATGTCCAACCGGCAGATCACTAAAGTCTGACAATGCCTGACACCGTCGACCTCCACGGTGTCTGGACCAGCTTCTGCGATCGTCTCAAGGATGGTGCTGACGTAGTCCTGGACCCCGACCTACCCATCGACGAGGTGGATCGCGCCGAGGGTCTCCGGGCCCTGCTNNGNCGGCTGTCCAGCGANGTGAGNCGGGANCTGGAGGGTGGCGGCACCTCCCATCCGGAACTGGCGTGGGTGCATCCCTTCAAGAACGGACAGGACAACCCCGACGGGCTGTACCAGTTGGCTTCGCTCGACCTGTCCCGCACCTACCGCCTATCGGGAACTGTCGGTTCGGTCCGGTACCTCGGTATCACCGCCATGACGACCGACTTCTCGNCNGGTGCAATCGAACAGTTCCTGACCCTCAACGGAGACGAGTTGCCTACCGACGTCGACGGACNGTTCTCCATCGCCTTTGGNGCCGGCCCTCCTCCCGAGCCGGCCATCGGCGAGGCATCCGACNGCGCCTGGTTCGAACTCCCCCCCCGACNCTGCAGCCTCCTCGTTCGNCAGTTCTTCTCCGACTGGGAAGACGAAGTTCCCGCTGACCTGCACCTCGAGTGCATCGACCCCGGGCCGTCGACTAGTCGACTGGAACCTCGCGAGTTGGCGCCCTACCTGGCCCGCATCGGCGACCAGGTAGTCGAGATGACGGCCTTCTGGGCCCGGTTCGGNGCCTCCCACCTGGCGCGCGAGGAGGTGAACGGGTTCGNCCACATCCAGTCNGCCCAAGGGAGTGCTTCCAATCTGGGTGGAAGCGTCGACCAAGGCTACGGGCAGGCCTGGTACCGGGTAGGCGAAGGCGAGGCCCTCTTGTTGGAGGTAGAGATTCCCGACTGCGCCTACTGGGAGATCCAACTGGGTGACGTCTGGTACCAGTCCTTGGACTGGTGGAACCGCCAGTCCAGNCTGAACGGCGACCAAGCCGTGATCTCCGACGACGGCNTTTTTCGGGCCGTGATNGCCCACCACGACCCTGGAGTCTCCAACTGGCTGGATACCACCGGATCCACCCAGGGATGCATCACCTACCGGTGGAACCAGGCCGACCGCCAGCCCGTCCCCACCTGCCGACTCGTTCCGTTGGCCACACTGGACGACCACCTCGACGACAGGTGGCACCGAGTCACCGCCAACCAGCGAACGTCGACGCTCCGGGTCCGACGCCGAGCTGCNCTCCGGCGGTTCCGCCGATGAGCTCCGCTCCCACCCCGCATCTGTCGATCCAGGTCGTCAACTTCGCCGCCGAGTCTCCCGGCGATTGGCAACGCCTCTCGAACCACGCGGTGGCCGCCGACCGGGCCGGGGTTGATCGCCTGGCCGTAGCCGACCACGTTGCCTTCGGCGACGACCTCGACGCCTATGCCGACCCGNCCCGAGGAGGCACCGTCGGGGGCCGACAACCCACCGGGCCGGACGGAGCCTGGCTGGAGCCCCTCACCACCCTGACCTGGCTGGCCTCTCGGACCGACCGGATCCGCCTCCAGACGGGAATCCTCCTGGCCGCCCTCCGTCGACCGGTCGTCCTCGCAAAGACGACCGCCACCTTGGACGTCCTGTCCGGTGGCCGACTCGACCTCGGCGTCGGCGTTGGTTGGCAGGCCGCCGAATACGAGGCCGCCGGGCTCGACTTCGACGCTCGGGGACGCCTCCTGGACCACAGCCTCGAAGTGTGCCGCACCCTCTGGTCGCAGGACCGGGCCACCTACGCCGCCGGCGAGTTGGCCTTCGACGGCATCCATGCCATGCCCGCACCCGTNAACCCGGCCGGCGTGCCCATCTGGGTCAGCGGCACCGTCAACCGGCGGACGGCCCGCCGCCTGGCGACCTTCGGCTGCGGCTGGATCCCCTGGGGNCCTGACCGGATCGACGTAGCCTGCGGNATCNTCCGCATGCGGGAAATGCAAACCGAGATGGGGCTCGACGCTGGCCCGTACGAGGTCCAGGGNTCGGTACCGGTCGCCAAAACTGNCGAAGGGGCCGTGGACGTGGCCCGAACCATGACTGCCGTCCCCGATCTGNTGGANGCCGGCGTCACCGACTGCCGAATCTCCGTTCCGCTTCCCGACGACGGTGCTGCCGCCGAGGAAACCCTCGTTGAACTCGTCGATGCCTTCCGGGCANCNGCCGGCCGAACCTCCCGGTACGACCAATGAGGTTCGGATTCTTCGGCGTCAACATCGGAGTCCTCGCTGACCCGGACACCATGGTGCGNGTGGCCCACACTGCCGAGGAAGCCGGCTGGGAGTCGATCTGGACCGGAGAGCATCTGGTGGTCTCCGACCCCCAACGNCCACCCTCACCAGTCACACCCGGCACCCACTTCGTNGATCAGGTGGCCTCNTTGTCGTTCCTGGCCGCCCACACATCGACNATCCGACTCGGTACCGGCATCGTCATCCTCCCCCAACGGAATCCGATCGTTCTGGCCAAGGAACTGGCCTCGGTCGATGTGCTGTCGGGTGGCCGCCTCGAAGCCGGGTTTGGCGTGGGCTACGTGCCTGCNGAGTTCGAGGCCATCGGCGTGTCATTCTCCGAACGAGGCGCCAGGACCGACGAATACCTGGATGCCATGCGGGCGCTCTGGCGGGGCGATCCCACGTTCGACGGCCGCTTCACCTCCTGGGACGGGGTGGAGGCCTCACCTCGCCCGGCCACGCCCAGCGGCCCCCCAGTGCATGTGGGTGGCAGTGTCCCAGCGACCTGGGGGCGGGTGGTCCGCAGGGCCCNCGGCTGGTACGGCTTCCTCACAACCCTGGAGTCAACGGCGAAGGCCATAGCTGGCATCCGGGCTGTCGAAGTGGACCTTGACCGTCCAGTCGACCTCGGCCCAGTCGGCCTTTCGGTGTCACCATCCGAATCGGTGGACCGTGACCTGGTCCACCGCTACGAGGACCTCGGCGTTGACCGGATGATCCTCGTCCACGACTTCCGGGACATCTCCCGTAGTCCACATCCGGAACGAGCCGAGGCGGCGCTGCGCTTCCTTGGCGAGGCCCCCGAGCGATTGGGGTTCGATTAGCGCCTAGATGGNTCTCGACCGGCTGAGGATGACCATCCNCACGCTAAACATCCAGCACNCTGGCAGGCCACNCCANCGGCAGCCTCGAGATGTCCCGTCAGTCTCCTGTGCCGGGGCATCGATCCCATGGNCAAAGCCATGGTGAGGCCGTCACGACGCCNCACTCAGGCACCCCGATCAGNAGTCGTCATCTAGGCGATCGGCCTCGACGCCAATCGATGTGGAATCGCCATGCCCGGTGTGAACGGTGGTCTCGCGATCCAACACAAACAACCGTGAGCGGATGCTCTCGACGAGGAGCGCGCGATCCGAGAACGACCGGCCGGTGGCCCCCGGCCCACCGTTGAACAGTGTGTCCCCCGAGAACACCGCGCCCAGGGTGGGCACATGAACGCAGCATCCACCCGGTGAATGGCCCGGCGTGTGCAGGATCGTGAGGTCGTCACCGCCCAACGGGACTGTCAGGCCGTCCCGAAGGGGGTCGTCGATCCGACGATCGGGGTTCACGACGTCCCACAGCATCCCATCGTCAGGGTGCAACCAGATTGGGGCGTCGACCGCGTCGGCCAGCTCCACCGCGGCGTTGATGTGATCGTTGTGGCCATGGGTGCACAGGACCCCACGAACCCTCCGACCCCCGACGGCATCAACGATAGGTCGATGGTCATGGGCGGCATCGATCACCACCACCTCGTGGTCGTCGCCGACCAGCCAAATGTTGTTGTCTACCTCGAAGTCCTCACCGTCCAGTGAGAAGATGCCGCTGGTCACCACCCGGTTGATGCGAAGGGTCATCGTCGAGTCAGAGCACCACAACCGAACGCAACACCTCACCGCGTTCCATCTTGTGGAAGGCCTCCTCGACCTCGTCCAGGGCGATCGTCTCACTCACGAAGCGATCCAGATCCAGACGCCCCTGCAGGTATAGGTCGATCAGCATCGGAAAGTCTCTGCTGGGCAGGCAGTCGCCATACCATGACGACTTCAACGCGCCTCCCCGACCAAACACCTCGATCATGGGCAGTTCAAGGGTGGCCTCCGGATTGGGTACGCCAACCAAAACGACGGTGCCAGCCAGATCCCGAGCGTTGAAGGCCTGCTGGTAGGTAACAGGCAGACCGACCGCCTCGATGGCCACGTCCACCCCGTTACCGTCGGTGACCGCCCGTATGGCCTCCACCGGGTCCTCTATCGAGGAGTTGACCGTGTGGGTGGCCCCGAACTCCCGTGCCATCTCAAGCTTCCGGTCATCCAGGTCAACGGCCACGATGGTGTGGGCCCCCGCCAAGTGCGCCCCAGCGATAGCCGCGTCGCCCACTCCACCACAGCCGAACACGGCCACCGAGTCACCCCGACCCACGTTGCCGGTATTCATGGCCGCGCCCAAGCCGGCCATCACGCCACAGCCGATGAGACCCGCCACCTCCGGCGGAGCCGCCGGATCCACCTTGGTGGCCTGCCCAGCAGCCACCAGCGTCTTTTCGGCAAACGCACCAATCCCCAGTGCCGGGGAGAGTTCCACCCCATCAAGGGTCATCTTCTGGGTGGCGTTGTGGGTGGCGAAGCAGTACCACGGGCGGCCCCGCCGGCATGACCGACACTGGCCGCACACGGCCCTCCAGTTGAGAACCACGAAGTCCCCCACGGCAACCTCGGTGACGTCAGAACCGACCTCCTCGATGATGCCGGCAGCTTCGTGACCGAGAAGAAACGGAAATTCGTCGTTGATAGCCCCCTCCCGATAGTGAAGATCGGTGTGACAGACCCCACACGCCTTCACGGCCACCAAGACCTCGCCCGGGCCGGGATCCGGCACCTCAATGGTCTCGATGGTGACCGGTTCCCCTTGGGTTCGGGCGACAACGGCCCGGACACTGTGTGACATCGGATGTTCCCCTATCTGGCGGATGGTCTGTGGACAGTAACAGGACCGGTCAGGCACGCCGTCTCCTGCCATATCAACACATGTCGTCAGCGCTTCTGATACCGGTCAGCCACAACGGCCATGATCGCCATGAACCCCCCAAGGACGAGCAAGAACACCACGGCACTGGTTGCCATCGCCCCGCTAACCGCTGCCCCGACCAAGACCACGACCACCAGCGCGGATACCAGGATCGGTGAGGACCTCCCGGAGCGTGCCACCGCGACATGTTGCCAGACCGTTCCCATGCACGGTTAAACCTAGAATCGTCTTCGGGCAAGGGGCAGGAGGCATGCCGTGCGAGTGGCTATCACGGGAGCGACGGGGCTAGTCGGCTCACACTGCACCGCCACAGCACTGGCTGCCGGGCACGACGTCCGGATGGTGGTCCGCAATCCGAGCAAGGCCCGATCAGCCCTGGCCCTCCACGGCCTTCCCACTGACGCCGCCGAGGTGTTCGAGGCTGACCTAACCGACCACGATCGCCTCCGAGCCTCGTTAGCGGGGGTTGACGGCCTCATCCACGCCGGAGCGGTGTTCAGCCTCGACCTCCGCCACGCACGTGCGATGCGCGACGTGAACCCGGCTTCGACAGCGGCCATCCTCGGGGAAGCCACTGATCAGGGATTGAACCGGATTATCCACGTGTCGTCCATGGGGGTCTACGCACCATCTCTCGTCGACATCGTCCCCGAGAGTCCCGTGGGTCCGGAGTCTGGCGCCTACACCGGATCCAAGATCGCCGCCGATGACGTCGCCGTGGCCCTCCAAGAGGCCGGTCATCCGGTGGTGGTGGTCTGCCCGGGCGGCATCCTCGGACCGCTGGATCCCAGCCCCGACCTGAGCGACTCAATGGCCATGATGCGCGACTGGGTTCGTATGCGGACCACTGCCATTCCCCGTTCCATCCGCTTTGGTTTCGTCGACGTTCGCGACGTCGCCGCGGTATGCGTGGGATCTCTCTCCAGAGGTGGTGCGCCGGCACGCCACCTCTTGGCCGGCCACATCCACAGCATGGCCGACATGCTGGGAATGGCCGCCGAACTCACCGGCCGCCGGGTTCGGGTCATGGGTAGCCCCTTGTGGACCATCACACTAGGGGGCATGGTCTGTGATCTAGTCGGCCGAGCCACCGGCAACAAGATGCCGCTGACCGGCGAGACGGCCCGCTTGACCGTGGGCAACGCCCGAGCCGGAGGCCTGCAGTCGGTGGACCAAGGCAGTGCTGCTGAGGCCTTCGACTTTCCGAGCCGATCCGTCACCGAGACGCTGGCCGACACCATCAACTGGATGCACACCGCCGGTCACCTCACCGCCGACCAGGCAGGGTTGCTCGCCACCTAGAGCCCACGTCGCTGCTCACGCTGTGGAGACCTACGGTCAGTCTGCCACCGAATGCATAGGCCGTTGCCAAGCCTCAAGCACAGGGAAGAACATCGCCGCGACCGCCGAGGGAACCGGCGTGCCAAGTGCCTCCGATCCCAGTTCCTCGGCGACTTGACCACCGACCAATTCCATGGACACGACCCCGTAGTCCGCCAGACCGGGACCTCTCTCAGTCGGGCTCGACGCAGGACCAACCGTCGGTCGGTACGACCAGATCTACGAGGTAGTCGGTGACCGGCCCGGTCAGGCACCAGGAGTTGGCCATGTACGCACCATGCCCCTCAGCGTCCGACGAAATGACTACAACATCAGCGAGCACGTCGGCCAGCGCACCCGCCCATGTGGGCGGTGTGGCTGGATCCCCCTCGAGGTAGACCAACAGAGCCGGGACGGCCAAATCGATCGGACCGATATGCAGGGGATCCACTGCAATCGGCAAGGGATAACACCCAACGGAACCGGCGTACGCCGGTCCGAAGTGGGCCAGAGTGTCGGCGATGGCCACCGTGGCGTCGAAGACCTCACCCGGTGGAGGACGCTCCGGGTCGTCGGCGCAGTCCACCAGAAAAAGTGCGTCAACCGATCCGTCGTACGAGCCGTCGTCCCGACGACCGATTAGCACGTCCCCCAGGTCTTGGAGCACCATGCCCGTCCCCTCGGCCACGACCTCTTCCAGCCCCTCGCTCAGCATTGACCAGGAGAGCGGCGAGTACAGCCCCGCAACCACCCCGAGGTAGAACTCGCCATTGGTGAGGCTCCGCTCTCCAGCGGGTACTGGCGCTGCCGAGACGACGGCAACCGCGTCGGCGAACGCCTGCTCCGGGCCACCAATGGCATGTAGCGGACACGTCGGCTCGGCGTCGCACGCTTCGGCGAAGGCCGCCCACGAAGCCTCGAACCCGTCAGCCTGAACTCTGCTGGGGCGACTGACCCGTTCATTCGGGTCCACGGGTCCATCTAGCACCATGGCTCGCACCCGGTCCCCGAACAGGGCGGCGTACACCGCTCCCAGTCGTGTCCCGTAGGAGTAACCCAGGTACGAGATCTGCTCCTCCCCCATTGCCCGCCGGATCATGTCGATGTCGCGGGCCACAGCGTTGGTCCCCACGTGGTGGACCAAGTCACCACTGCGTTCAAGGCAGCCAGCTACGCGTTGCTCAGCGTCGGCTACAGCGACGTCCAGGCCCTCTCCGGGCCCCAGCACGGCCATCTCGTCATCGTGGCCGTCCATGCATCTGACCGGCGTGCTCTGTCCGACACCCCGAGGGTCGAAGCCGACGAGGTCGAACCGTCCGAGCAACATCGGATCGGCCAACCAGTGCCCCATCCATTCCAGCATCTCGATACCCGACCCGCCCGGGCCTCCCGGATTGAGGATCAGCATCCCGATCCGAGGTTCAACGACCGCCCGGATCCTCGCCACGGCCACCTCGATGGTCGGTCCGTCGGGTGAGGCATGGTCCCTCGGGACGACAAGCGTGGCGCACTCCTTGCCGCCACACTCGTGCCACTCCAGTGGTGCAGGCTCGAACGGTCCTGGAACAGTCCCACCGGTCCGACTGACGGAGCCGACCCCATCGTCGACCTGGCAAGCCCCACCGATCGCCATCAGCAGGAGGCCAACCAGCACCAACCGACGCCTCACCGCGGTCTCATCCGACCGGGGCCACCCCCATCATCTCGGCCAAGCCTCCCTGAGGCGACGCCATGACTCCTCCAGCGCCTCAGGTAGCACCCGGACGTTGGCCACCGTCGTGGTGAAATTGGTGTCACCCGACCAGCGCGGCACAACGTGCACGTGTAGATGGCCAGGAATCCCCGCTCCGGCTGCCCTCCCTAGGTTCACGCCGACGTTGACCCCACCCGGATCTAGCGCCGTCTCCACCGCCGCGACCGCGTCGCGCACCGTGGCCCAGAGCTCGAGGTATTCCTCATCGGTGAGACCCGAGAGTTCGGCCACAGCACGGCGAGGAAGCACCATCAGGTGCCCGCTGGTGTACGGGAAGACGTTCAACACCGCGAAACAAGTGCGCCCCCGGTGCACCACAAAAGTCTCTTCGTCGCCATGATCGCCATCAGCCAGCACCTCGAACAGCGTGCGCCCATCCCCGCCCTCGACAGGAACATCCGACGACTTCACGTCGGTGCCTTCGTTCAGCCCCGACACGTAGGCGTATCGCCACCCGGCCCACAGGCGGTCCAACCCAGTCAGGACGTCGACTCCCCCGCCGGCCCAGCCACCAACGCTCCGGACGCCTCAGCGTCGGCCAGTCGCCCCAAGAACGAATCGATCCCCAAATCCCGCTCCGGACCATCGGCTCCCCTCGCGTTGTCCCCCACTGTCCCGTTGGCAGCGTCGTCATCACCTACCACCAGCACGTGGGGCACCTTGTCCACCTTGCCGGCCCGGACCCGCTTGCCCAGCGGCTCGTCGGCCGGATCCACAGTGACCCGATGGCCGGCAGCCACGAGGCGGTCCCTGACCACCTCCGCGTAGGCCTGGTGCTCGTCAGCCACGGGTAGGACACGCACCTGCTCAGGCGCCAACCACAACGGGAACGCCCCGGCGTAGTGCTCCAGCAACACACCGAAGAACCGTTCGATGGAGCCCATCAGGGCCCGGTGGATCATCACCGGCCGGTGGCGCCCGCCATCAGCACCTACGTACTCGAGTTCGAAGCGCTCAGGGAGATTGAAGTCCAACTGGATAGTCGACAGCTGCCACGGCCGCCCGATGGCGTCGGTGATGTCGACGTCGATCTTGGGACCATAGAAGGCACCGCCACCCTCTTCGACTACGTAGCTGAGGCCGGCCGACTCCAGGGCGTTTCGGAGCCCGTCGGTGGCCATGTTCCACAAAGAATCGTCGCCTACCGACTTCTCAGTCGGACGGGTCGACAACTTGGCTTGGAAGTCGTCAAAGCCAAAGGCCCGGAGCACGCTGAGCGTGAATTCAAGCAACGAGGCCAACTCTTCGGGAATCTGGTCCGGCGTGCAGAAGATGTGGCTGTCATCCTGGGTGAAGCCCCGACTTCGCAGTAGGCCGTGCACGGCCCCGGAAAGCTCATAGCGGTATACGGCGCCCAGCTCGAAGAACCGCTGAGGAAGATCCCGGTAGCTCCGCTGTCCACTCTGATAGACCGCCACGTGGAACGGGCAGTTCATGGGCTTGGGGTAGTAACTGGCTCCGTCAAGCTCCATGGGCGGGTACATGCCGTCGGCGTAGAAGTCCAGGTGGCCGCTGGTCTCCCACAACACCGACTTGGCGATGTGCGGGCTGAAGACGAAATCGTAACCACCTGTCTCGTGGCGAGCCCGGCTGTAGTCCTCGATGATCTTGCGCACTAGGGCGCCCTTGGGATGCCAGACAGCCAGGCCAGGACCGAGAGCATCGGGCCACGACACNAGGTCCAACTCTGCGGCTAAGCGGCGGTGGTCGCGCTTCTCGGCCTCGGCGAGACGGTGGAGGTGGCCCTTCAGCGACTTCTTGTCAGCCCACGCCGTGCCATAGATGCGCTGCAGCATTGGTTGCTTCTCGTCGCCTCGCCAGTAGGCCCCAGCCACCTTCTGTAACGCGAAGTGTCCGAGCCGCCCGGTCGACGGAACATGCGGTCCCGTGCACAGGTCAATAAAGCCCTCACCGTTGCGATACCAGGTCACCGTCCCGTCGGTAGAAGCTTCCCTGGCCATCTCAACGTCGGCCGCCCCCGTAGTCACCTTCTCGATGATCTCTCGCTTGTATCGATGCTCAGCAAACAGTTCGAGAGCCTCAGATGCTCCCGCCTCAAAGCGTTCGAANACCTGATCGGCAGNAATGATCTCGCGCATCCGAGCATCGATNGCCTCCAGGTCATCAGCCGTGAAAACTGCACCTCCCGGGAGTTCGAAGTCGTAATAGAAGCCGTGTTCGATCGGCGGNCCGATGGCGTGCGTGGCGCCCGGCCACAGGTCCAGCACGGCCTGAGCGAGCACGTGGGCTGTTGAGTGCCGCAGGGTGTAGAGGCCCTCGTCACTGTCGGCGGTCACCACCGAAACCGAATCACCGTCGGCCAAGGCCCGGTTTAGGTCACGTCCCTCGCCGTCGACGCTGACGATTACAGCCGCCTTAGCTAGACCGGGGCCGATGTGGGCCGCTAGGTCCAGGCCAGTCGACCCCTCCGGGAGGATCCGCGACGAGCCGTCGGGAAGAGTGATGGTGAGATCGGACATGCAACCGCGAGGCTAGCGACCGACCAACGACCCAACCGGCGAATAGAAGCGGATATCAGTCGTCGATGCCGGTCAGGCGAAGAGCCACCCGGGTGCTGTACCGGCTGTTCAACTGCAGAAGTACTGCGGTGAACGCCTCGATGGCCGTGGCGTTCGACAGGCCTCCGGCATCCAGCGGTCGGGCGCCCGGNATGCCGGANATGATCTCCGATACCGTCTCAGTGGCCCGCCGGTGGTCCGAGCAGACCAACACGTCGCTGGC
Source organism: Acidimicrobiaceae bacterium (assembly GCA_002714485.1). GTDB lineage: Bacteria > Actinomycetota > Acidimicrobiia > Acidimicrobiales > MedAcidi-G1 > UBA9410. The sequence continues at coordinate 18,086 of PAXM01000041.1, read as the reverse complement.
CAGTTCGTGGTCGAGGTTGCCCAGTTCNGTGGCCGGGACGTGATGGAGAGCGGCGGCAACGTAGGCGTCGGCGACCTCGGCCTGGACACTGGCCGAGACCGACCCGCGTGGTGGCACCAGTGGCTGGAACTCACCGGCCACCTGCGCGATCGCATTGGACATACAGATCACCACCTTGCGGTGCAGGTGGTCAGCGACCGAACGGGCCGTGGCCGCCGCGGCATCCCACGGCGTGGCAATGACCACCACCTCGGCGTCTGCGGCTCCAGCGTTGTCNGTCGCNCGGATGCTCAACGACCGCTCGGGCCACCTNTCGAANATCTTGTCGCAGACNTCCATNGCCCGGTATNTGGAGCGCGATCCCACCACCACGTCATGTCCAGNGTCGGCCAGGCGTGCGGCCAGGGCGNTCCCAGCTGGGCCGGTCGCGCCAAGTAGTCCGATCTCCATCCGGCGAGGCTACCGAAGCCGTCCGGTATCCTCCGAATCGGTTCCCCGACGAGAAGGACAGATTCCCCGTGGGCNTCCTGGACNACAAGAACCTTTTGATCACCGGCGTGTTGACCGACGCCTCGCTGGCCTTTGCCGTAGCCCGGCTAGCCCAGGAGCAGGGCGCTGANGTGGTCTTGACCGGAGCCGGTCGGGGCCTGCGCCTCACCCAACGCACGGCGCGCAAGCTACCGGTAGAACCCGAAGTCCTGGANTTCGACGTGACCTCAGCCGAACAAGCCGGAGCCCTCCGAGACCACCTCGCTGANCGGTGGGGTCGNGTNGACGGAGCNCTGCACGCCATCGGCTTCGCCCCCGAAGTCTGCCTGGGCGAGGACTTCATGGCCGCCCAGTGGTCCGACGTCTCCGTGGCCATGGAGATCTCGGCCTACTCGCTCAAAACGGTGGCCGAGGTCGTTGCGCCACTGATGACNAACGGCGGATCAATCGTAGGCCTCGACTTCGATGCCCGCTTCGCCTGGCCGGCCTANAACTGGATGGGCGTGGCCAAGGCCGCACTCGAGTCGGCGTCGCGCTACCTGGCTCGCGGCCTGGGTCCAGACGGTGTGCGGGTGAACATGGTCGCCGCCGGCCCGATCCGGACTATCGCCGCCAAGAGCATCCCCGGGTTCGCCGAATTCGAGGCGGCATGGGAGACCCGTTCCCCGCTGGGCTGGGACGTCAACGACACCGAGCCGGTCGCCCGGGCATGTGTGGCCCTTCTATCGGACTGGTTCCCCGCAACCACTGGAGAGATGATCCACGTTGACGGCGGGTACCACGCCATCGGGGCCTGACTTGCGAACCATCTCTGGGCTGTCGTAGTTCCCGATCAGTCGTAGAGGGAAGTCCCCATCGGAATCCGATCGGTACAACGAGCATCCACGATTGGGAAAGCGTTGACCGAGTTCTCCCGGCCGCCCGGGTGGTATTCGAAGTGCAGGTGGACGCCCTNGGCATTTCCGGTGTCGCCAAGGAATCCGATCACGTCACCGGCCTCCACCTCNCCNGACTGACCAAGGCCCGAGAGATGAGTACCAAACCAGTAGTCGCCATCGTCGGCTACGAGGTCAAACGACCAGCCTCCGAGAGTGTCCCACCGATGGGATACAACACCATCCACCGGGGCCAATACGGGGTCGCCGCGCAGCCCCACCAGGTCGACACCTTCGTGGCGGCGGTTGCCGGACCGCCGCTCACCCCATGAGTCGTAGAACTTGACCGTCCCGGCAACCGGACAGACCCAGTCCGTCGAGGTGGAGTGACGAACCACCGCCGACCGATTCCGGCGCTGCTGGGCCTCTCGCTCAAGGCGGATCCGCTGGTTACGGGAGATCCCCTCAAGGGACTCGTTGTATCCCGACTGGAGTCGTGCCGCCTCGCGCACGTTGTCGGCGANCAGGCGGTTCGCCTCAGCCAGNGCCCGGACCGCGGCCCGATGTCGGGTCCTGGCGNCGACCAGAAGATCGACCATTCCCCTNAGTCGCCGGTTGGCCGTAGCGATGCCATCAGATGCCAACGGCAGCACACCNGAGGCCGCCACGATTAAGGGCANCAGCCCGGTCACCCGGTCGATTACCAGGTCCTGGGACGGATCGCGGGTAAAAACCACCGAATCCGATGCATCGACAGAGTCNCTGGCNCCCGCCGAANCAGTNCCCGAGAAGAAGCCTCGAGGAGCAGCCTGAACTGCTGTCGAAAGGAGGGCAGTGGCCAGAGCGACGATCGCGAGGACCACACCGCATCGGCGAGGCACCCGAGGATCCTATCGGTGAGGTTCCGAGGCCTGCTGGATCGACGGCCACCAAAAGCGGTCGCTTACGTGCCTCCCTCACCAGGATCAAAGATGCCCGGACCCGGGACACTCGGGTCGGCGACGGCAGGGTCGGTCTCATCCCGGATATCTCCGACCAATTCCTCCAAGACGTCCTCGAGTGAAACGATTCCGACCCAACCAGTCGCTCCGACCACAGCTGCTAGTCGTATGCGCTCTCCGAGGAAGCGATGGAGTACCTCGTCCAGTGGCCGGTCGGGCGGCAGTACGGCCATCGTCCTCACCTCTTCAGTGGTCAGGGTGTCGTCCTCGGTTCCAGCCGGCAGACGAAGTACCGACCGCGCGTGGACCAGTCCCAAAAGGCCACCGTCCACCCCGGTAAGGGGTAGACGGCTGTGGCCGGACTCAGCCAGCACCCGCTCCACTTCATGCACCGGCGCCCACCGACCAACGGTCACCACCTCTGCCCTGGGCACCATCACGGACGCCACAGTCCGTTGACCGAGATCCAGCGCCCCGGAGAGCAGTTCGTGTTCGAACCCGTCGATCAACCCATCTTCCATTGACGCGTCCAACATCGATGCCAACTGGGGGGCGCCCACCGCCCGCTTGACCTCATCGACGGCCTTCAAGCCAAACAGCCGGACCAGCAAGGCGGAGATGCGATCTAGGGCGACCACCCCTGGCCGAGCCACTGACACAAAGGCAGCATGAAGGGTCACCGTGCAGCGTATGGTCCGTTCCGGAGCGGCGATGGCCAGATTCTTGGGAACCAACTCGCCAAATAGCATCTGGGTGACAGCTGCAACGCCAATGGCCATCACCCACGAGGCCGATTCCACTGCGCCGCCGGGAAACCCAAGGAACGAAAACAAGCGCTCGGCCATGCCTCCAATGGCCGGTTCAGCCAGCACGCCGAGAGCAATGCTGCTCAAGGTAATTCCCAACTGGGCACCCGACATCTGCAACCGAAGGTCTGTACGGGCCCGTAGGGCTCGGGCTGCGGCTCGCGAACCACCTTCTGCCGCACCAGCCAGGACCGTCGGGCGAGCGGCCACCAAAGCAAACTCGGTCGCCACGAACAGAGCGTTGATCCCCACGAGGACCACCACACTGCACAGGGCCAGAACAGTCACCGGCCGCCCTCCGGCCCGGGAGCCACCACCCTCAGGGTCACGATCCGGCGACCATCGACGGCCAGCACCTCGATCCGCCAACCCTCGTACTCCACCATCGCCGTGATTTCCGGGATACGCCCCAGTCGGTGAATCACGAAGCCGGCCAGCGTCTCATACGGTCCATCAGGCATCTCGAAACCCGTGGCCTCAAACACGTCATCTGGGCCAAGTCGACCGGAGGCGATGGTGTTTCCTGGACCATCAACCTGGGTTCGCGAGAGCGGCGACGCCTGCCCAGTGAGGTCCAACAGGTCATCGTCGATCTCACCGATTAACTCCTCCAACACATCCTCTTCGGTGACCACACCCGCCGTGCCACCGTGTTCATCGACCACCACGGCCATGGCACTCCCAGCACGACGGAAGTCCTCCATCAGTCCGTCCAGTGAACGGGTCTCCGGTACAGCCAACGCCTCGGCCATTAGCCCCGCAATCGGGGTTTGGCCACGGGCATCTCGGGACACGGTTAGAAGGGATTTAACGTGGACTACACCGACAACGTGGTCCAGGTCCTCCTCCACCACTGGGAACCGGGAACACCCGGTCCGTTGAGCCTCGGCCAGCAGATCGGATCCCACCGACCGCGCATCGATGGTGTGGACGTCCAGTCTTGGCACGAGCACATCGGCTGCCACCTTGTCAGCCAGTCGGATCGACCGGGTCAACAGAGCCACGTCCTCGGGGTCCAACGTCTCGTCTGCCGCGGTCCGTATAAGGTCCTCGATCTCGTCGAGGGTGTGCGACGGGTCTAGCTCGGTCCGCGGGGCGACACCGAGCCGACGCACCACCACGTTGGCTGCCCCGTTTAGGACCGCCACTACCGGTCGACCAATCATGCCGGCCACCGTGACGGCCGGGGCCAAGGCTCTCGCCAGACGCTCCGGGGCCGCTAGCGCCAAGTACTTGGGCACCTGCTCACCAACCACNAGGTGAAGGACGGTGGCCAGCAGGATGGCCACCAGTACCGACGGGCCGGTCGGATGCGTTTCTCCGGTCAGGATCCTGGCCACCGTGGGTTCGGCCACGAAACCCANCATCAGGGCCGACAGGGTGATNCCGAACTGGGCTCCNGAGAGATGGACGGTCAGGCGACGGAGGAGCGCCACGACCCGCCGGGCCCCGGCGTCGCCGTCGGCGGCGGCCGCCTCCATCCGAGNCCGGTCAACGGCCACCAAGCTGAACTCGGCCGCCACGAAGAAGGCGTTGGCAGCCAANAATGCGGCGATGGCCAGCAGACCCGTTGAGATGGACATCTGGAGGAAGGCTACCGACGACTGGCGGGGTGATCCCGCCGGAGTTTTCCACCCGATGGGAAGCATCGGAGATAGTTCGATACTCTAACCATCGTGAGTGACCTTTCTTCCGAGCGGCCCGAGTTGCAGGAGATNTCGGCAGCGCGAGCGGCGGCCAAGNTGGCGCGCCAGATCACCATTCCCCTGACTGAACAAGAACTCAGCCTCTCCCAGTACCGGGTACTGGTATTCCTCGACGAAGGCGGCGCCGCCCCATCGGACCTCGCCGAACGACTATCGGTCAGCCGACCGTCGATTACCGCCCTGATGGACGGACTGAGTGAGCGAGGACTCGTGGAACGCCACANCGATCCNGACGACGGNCGCCGGGTCGTGCACCANCTCACCGACGCCGGCCGACANACCNTGGGAGTGGCNGANAGGGCGGTGGCCGACAGGCTGATGCGNCTCGGNGCCTATGTGAATGCGGGCGACCCGATGCCGCTCATCGANAACCTGAGTCGCTTCGGCGANGCCATCCAAGCGGCCCGNGCCGCCGGAGCCACCTGAACCGGTGAGTCNCGCTAGGAACACGCCTCGNATCCATCCCGANACCTCCAGAGGTTGGTTTNGCCGNCTTCTTCCCGTCATCGCAGCCCGACGGGCTACCTTCGCCGTGGTATTGGCCACCGGCATCNGTGGCCTCGCCCTCCAAGTGTCAGTACCCATGGTTCTGCGCCGTGCCGTNGACCGGTCNCTGGGNGNACTCGACGGTTCGGCCGCCCTGGACGACCTGCGNTGGCACGTCATCCTCCTGGTGGTCATGGCCACCGCNGCGTTCGCACTTCGCTTCACCTACCGGTACCTACTGTTCAGCACGGCGTGTCGGATCGAGACCGACTTACGCGACGCCATCTACCAGCACCTGACCCGGCTCTCATTCTCCTTCTACGACCGAGTGGCCGCCGGCGAGGTGATCTCGCGCGCCAACTCTGACATCCGTTCCATCCAACTCCTGCTGGCCTTCGGGCCACTCGCCGGGCTCTCCATCGTCAGCCTCCTGATGGCCCTCGGGTTCATGTTGAGCATCCACGTGCCCTTGACCCTGGTCACCGTGTCGACGATGCCACTGGTCTTCGTCCTCGCTCAGAAGTTGCGCGACCGGGTCTTCCCCCTGTCGTGGGTCACACAGGGCCGGATGGCCGAAGTGGCCATGGTCGTGGACGAAAACGTCAACGGAACTCGAGTGGTNAAGTCGTTTGCCGCNGAATTCGACCAGATNGCCCTCNTGGCTAGGGCGGCTGANCGGCTGCGGTGGGCGGCCACCGCCCTNATCGAGGCGCGAGCNCGGTTNAACCCGGTGATCGAGGCCCTCCCTCGCCTCGGCATGGCCCTCGTGCTCCTCTACGGCGGCCACCTGGCNATNGACGGACAGNTTGGGGTGGGATCTCTGCTGGCNTTCAGCGGTTACGTGACGATGATCGCCATGCCGTTCCGGATGTTCGGCTTCGTCCTGATCCANGCCCAGCGNGCAGCCGCNTCNTCCCTGCGGATCTACGAGATNCTNGANGAGGAACCAGCCATCGTGGATCGACCTGGGGCNCGNGAGCCGNCNCTNNACTCCCCCGACCTGGGTCGGGTCGAGTTCCGTGACGTGGTNTTNGACTACCCGTCGACTAGCCGGCTGTCAGGNGACTCAACCGGTAGCACCCTTAGCGGNGNACAACCGACATCGGTGCTCAACGGCTTCAANCTGGTNATCGAGCCGGGCGAGACGGTGGCCATCGTCGGTCGCACGGGTTGTGGAAAGTCGACCGTCGCTCGCCTTCTCCCCCGGTTTTACGACGTTNCGTCNGGCGCCGTGCTGGTGGATGGCATCGACGTTCGTGACCGCAAGCTGTCCGGCCTCCGAGATGCGGTCAGCCAAGTGCCTGACGANTCCTTCTTGTTCTCNGAGAGTCTGCACGACAACGTGGCCTTCGGCCGTCCCGANGCCCGTCGGTCCGAGGTCGAAGCGGCTTCACGCGTCGCCCAAGCGGACGNGTTCATTGGCGACCTGGACGANGGCTACGACGAAGTGGTTGGCGAGCGGGGCTACACCCTTTCCGGCGGCCAACGCCAACGCATCGCCCTGGCCCGTACCGTTCTCACCGATCCCCGCGTCCTGATCCTCGACGACGCGACCAGCGCCATCGACGTGCAAACCGAAGAGGCAATCCACCGGGGNCTNGTGCACCTNATGGCNAGCCGCACCACCATCGTCATTGCCCANCGGCTGTCCACCATCAACCTCGCCGACCGGGTAGTGCTGATGGAGGGNGGAAAGGTGGTNGCCGACGGAACCCATGCCCACCTGTTGGCCACNGAACCTCGCTACNCGGCGATCCTCACCCNGGCTGATNCCGAAACAGNCGAGGTGCNCTGATGGGNAGTCACGGTTTCTTCGCCGGCCCATCCTCAGTNCAAGCCAACGCCCAGGCCGGCTTGCCCTACGCCGACGTGCCCGAGGAACTNCGGGATCGNATCACCGACGTGCTCCGACACGAGCCNGACCACCCGGACCCAGAGGTGNCGTTNTCCCACTCCNACTGGGACCGCCGCCCGTTCGGGCTNCGNACCTTCCTCGTCCCCCACGCCGGCGGCCTCCTNGTNGCNCTCNTCCTGGTGGTGATCGAGACGGGGTTACTCCACGTNGGACCACTNCTGACCCAAATGGGNATCGACCAGGGCGTGCTCGCAGGCGACACCAGCATCCTGCTGACCATCGCTCTCGCCTACCTGTGCGCCGTCGCACTCTCCACAGGTGCCTCCTTCCTCAGGACCCGATTCACCGGACGACTCGGGGAGCGCCTTGTCTACGAGCTCCGGATCCGGGTGTTCAGCCACTACCAACGCCAGTCACTCGACTTCTTCACCCGCGAGAAGTCAGGTGTCCTGATGACCCGAATGACCAGCGACATCGAAGCACTGACCGTTCTNCTCCANGAGGGGTTGGTCAACTTCGCCGTCCAAGGCATGACACTGCTNGTAATCACCACCTACCTACTGGTCCTGCACCCGGGCCTGGCNCTGGTGTGCCTACTGACCGTTGTCCCCATCAACGTGGTGCTGACCCTGTGGTTCCGNCGGGTCTCCCATATTGGATACCTCCGAGTACGGGACCGCATCGCCGATGTCTTGTCTAACCTGGCCGAGAGCCTTGCCGGAATCCGTGTCATAACAGCCTTCGGTCGTCGCGACCACGATGTGGTCNGCCACCAGCGGATCATCGACGCTCATCTGAACGCCAACCTCTACACCGGCCGAGCTCAGGCACTCTTCGGGCCGGGCACCGAGTCCATTGGAATCATCGCTCAAGCGGTGGTGCTCCTGGTCGGTGGGCGTATGGCGCTACGCGGCGAGGTNACCATTGGCGAGTTGACCGCCTTTCTCCTGTTCCTCACCTCCTTCTTCGCNCCCGTACAGACACTGGTCCAGTTGTATAACCAGTACCANCAAGGCANNGCAGCCGTCCTGAAGTTGCGGGAACTACTGAGTACCGAACCCACGGTCATGGAACGACCCGNTGCCGCGGACCTACCACCGATTGAGGGNCGGATCCGCTTCGACTCGGTGACGTTCGGCTANGACGCCGACCATCTGGTACTACGCGACGTCGACCTGGAACTGGAACCCGGCGAAGTTCTGGCCGTGGTCGGCCCGACCGGAGCCGGCAAGTCGACCATCGCCAAACTGGTCACCCGATTCCATGACCCCACGTTCGGCCACATCACCATCGACGGCNACGACCTCCGCCACGTCGGTATCACCTCGCTACGCCGCCAACTGGGCGTAGTNCCCCAAGAGCCCTTCCTATTCAACGGAACCATCGCCGACAACGTGTCGTTTTCCCGCCCGGAAGCCACNCACTCGGAAGTGGTCGGGGCGTGTCAGGCCGTCGGTCTGGGCCCGCTCCTAGACCGGATGCCCGACGGCGTCGACACCCCCATTCACGAACGAGGTGCTTCGCTCTCAGCGGGAGAACGCCAACTCGTGGCGCTAGCCCGGGCCTTCTTGGCCCGCCCACGCGTCCTGGTGCTCGACGAGGCCACCTCCAACCTGGACCTCCGGTCAGAATCGGTTATCGAACGGGCGTTGGACCAGGTCCTAGATGGGCGCACGGCCATCCTCATCGCCCACCGCCTGGCCACCGCCATGCGAGCCGACCGNGTGGCGGTCGTCGACGAAGGAAGGATCATCGAGCACGGAACCCACAACGAATTGCTGGCCCTCGACGGACAGTACGCGACCATGGTCGAGACCTGGCAACGACAAGCTTCGGGAAACCAGGATCCCGGGGGCCATGCTTCCGACGAGACCGGTGCCCGATGAGCCTGTTGGAACTCATCATCGGGTTCGTGGTGTTCGCCACAGGGTGCACCATCCAGGGNGTGCTGGGATTCGGTGCAGGGTTNTTCGCCGTGCCNATCCTCGCCCTGGTTGCCCCCGAATTCGTCCCCGGACCGCTCCTCATGCTCAATCCGGTGCTCTGCGCCCTNTANGCCTGGCGGGAGCACGGCTCCATCGATCGCAAGATCCTCCGGTGGGCACTTGTCGGCCGGGTGCCTGGCGTTCTGCTCGGCGCCTGGGCACTCACCGCCGTCTCCGAAGATGGACTGGGCCTACTGTTTGGCACCNTCCTATTGGCCGGCGTGGGACTGAAGGTCTCCGGGCTGCACGCCCCCCAGACCCCNTGGACCCTCATGGGGGCCGGTGGCCTGAGCGGGTTCATGGGCACCTCAGTAGCCGTTGGCGGACCGCCCATCGCCCTCGTGCTAGACGGCTCGTCGGGGCCCGAGTTCCGGGCCNCTCTCAACGCCTTCTTCTTCATCGGGACGACCATCTCCCTGGCGGTACTGGCCATGGCCGGAGAATTCGGTGCGACTGACCTCCTTCTNGCGCTCTACCTCCTTCCCTCGATGCTGACCGGCGTGNCATTNAGTAATCGTGTCCGACATCTACTCAACCAGGTCTGGCTGGCCCCGATGGTGTACACGTTGTCCAGTTCCGTCGCGGTGGTGCTCGTCATCCGGTCCCTCACCTGACAGGAGACCACGACCCACAACTCTGATCGGGAGCCCTATGGTCACCAAGATGCCCACAACGCCCGCTGAACCCGTCATGGAGCCCGTCCTGGAACTGACCNACGTTCATCGCCGGACCGGGGGAACCATGATCCTGAAAGAGATTGACTGGCGGATCGACCAGGGCCAACACTGGGTGGTACTGGGTCCGAATGGATCAGGCAAGAGCACCCTTCTGCGGATCGCCGGTNTGCACCTTCACCCCACTACCGGCACGGTCCGGGTACTNGGCGGGGAACTAGGNCGTAGCGACATCCGGGCACTACGAACCAGAATCGGCTACGCGTCNGCATCACTAGCCGGCGCCTTCCGACCGGACCTCCCGGCCATCGACGTCGTGATGACGGCCCGCCACGGAGCACTCGAGCCCTGGTGGCACGACTACACCGAGGCCGACCGGTCACGGGCCCAAGAACTCCTGAAACGAATGGGCTGCGGCCACAGGGTCGACCACCGGTTCGGCTCCCTGTCCTCTGGAGAACACCAACGGGTCCTACTGGCCCGCACCNTGATGATCGATCCNGNCCTACTNCTGCTAGACGAGCCGACTGCCGGCCTGGACTTGGGCGGTCGCGAGGAGTTGGTCGCCACCCTCGCCGACATGGCGAGCGACCCGNCCATCCCACCCATGGTCCAAGTCACCCACCACGTGGAGGAGGTCCCCCCGGGCTTTACCCATGCCCTGCTGATGGATGGCGGTCGGATCATCAAATCCGGCCCACTCGTCGAGGTCCTAACGGACCAAGCGCTGTCAGACTGCTACGGGCTATCCCTGTCGCTCAGCCAAGACGCCGGTCGTTGGTCCGTCCGAGTGGGCGATCCCAGACCATGAGTGGAGACCACCGTCCCGGNACAGCACGTGGACACGCGCTCATCCTGACCGGAGGTCCCCTCCCTCTGNAACTCGGCCCACTTCCGGATGCTGANATGGTCATCGCAGCCGACGAGGGAATCGACAACGCCCGTCAACTCGGAATGCCGGTGGACCTGTTGGTCGGTGACCTCGACTCGGCCAGCGACGGCTCAGANGCATTCGCCGGCTCTGTCCAACGTCACCCGGTCGACAAGGACCAGACCGACCTCGAGCTAGCCCTTGCNGCGGCTCTGGCGGCCGGGATGNANTCGGTCACGGTGGTGGGAACAATGGCCGGCCGGGTCGACCACGCTCTGGGAAACCTGCTGCTGTTGACCGCCGATCGTTGGCAAGCGTTGNGCATCGATGCCCGCATCGACAGTGCCCGGGCGTGGGTGGTCCGTGACCGGNTGGTGGTCGATGGCGCGCCAGACGANCTCTTGAGCCTGATGGCCATCGGCGGGCCGGCNACCGGTGTCTCGACATCGGGACTGGCCTGGCCACTCGATAGTGCCCTGCTGGAATCCGGTCCGGGTCTCGGACTGTCCAACCGAATGACCGGTCCGACCGCCAAGTTGTCTGTGCAACAGGGGGTCCTCCTGGTCATCGCTCCCGGCCGTGAGGACGACTAAACCCAGAGCCGATTCACCCGTCAGTATTCTCTCTACATGCGATCCTTCATNCCCACTTCCGTCGCGTTTGGCGCTCTGCTCCTCCTCGGATTGGCTTGTGGCGATTCCGAAGACCTTCGACCCCAGCTCGAATCAGAGCTCCCCACGACCACCACCGAACCGGTCGTGAAGTACGCCGAAGAGGGTGACGGCCCGAAGTATGTCGACATGTACTTCGAAGCCGAGCGTCAGTGGCCCGATCTCACCCCGGACCAGTGGGCTGCGGCTGCTACCCACATAGTTAACGGCGGCACATGGGACGAAGTGGCTGTATTCATGGTCCCCACCACGACGACCGGAGATTGAGCGAGGTGGCGCTGGCCCTGCCCCTGCACGGGAGCCGCTAGGTACAGGTACCCGTGTGGGGCACTGTCGAAATATGGTTTCGTCATGAACGAAGAACATGGATCAGCCGAATTCGAGTTGGTAGGTGAAGCTCCGTATTACGCCACGATCTTCACCACCCGCATGACGAGCGACCTTGACGGGTACGACGAGATGGCTGATCACATGGCCGAACTGGTTAGCGCCCGTAAGGGCTTCTTAGGTATGCATTCGGCTCGGGGAGACGATGGTCTAGGGATCACCGTGTGCTATTGGCAGACCGAAGAGGACATCACCGCATGGCGAACCGACTTGGAACACCAGAAGGCACAAGATGGAGGCCGGGATCGGTGGTATGCCCAGTACACGGTCGAGGTGGCGCGGGTAGACCGGACAATCGAATTCCGGCGCCCGAACTAGCGGCTTTAAATGGGATCCAGAACCTGGTCGACAGGCCGAAGATGCGTCGTGGAGCGTAGGGACGAATGACATATCACCAATCACCGGAATCCGAAGGGGAACAGCGAGCACGGGATCTTGCCGTGGAGAAACACGATCGGGAGGCTTCAGACTTCGACAAGGAATACCAGACACTGGCAGTGGAGGGATACCTGGCCACGGCGTTTCTCCTAGGGCGGGAGAAGATCGATCGCATCCTCTACCGGGAACTTGACCGCCATGGCGGAGGCGCCCGTGTTCTCGACGCTGGCTGCGGGACTGGGAGTCAACTCGCCGAAATCGCCGGACGCGGATTCGACGTGGTTGGGTTGGAGCCCGCTATCGAAATGCGGCGGATCGCAATCAAGGCCAACCCCGGTGTCGAAATCGGTAGTGGCTCGATCACGGCGATGCCATTCCCAGACGCTTCCTTCGATGTCGTCATTGCCCTAGAGGTGCTTCGATACCTGCCCGAGACCGACAACGACCTGGCATGGAAGGAAATGCTTCGGGTCCTGCGACCCGGAGGCACGCTAATCGTCACCTTGGTAAATCGCTGGGCGATAGACGGCTACGTCATCCACGAGTGGATCCAAACCCGGCGAGCCTCTAGGCCAGGCGGTCCTCGACGGGCTCACTGCGAATTCACTACTCCCGGGAGAATTCGTAGATATCTGACAGGGCTCGGGGTCACCGAGGTCAAGACTCTGGGCCGGCTCGTCCTCCCGTTGCGCTGGGCCTACAAGATCGACCAGAGGTTGGGGCAAAAGATGGCTCGTCTCCTCAACCCTCTCGATGACTTGATAAGCCAGATACCGGCAACCACTCCACTGGCCGGGCACCTCGTGGTCGTCGTCCGACAATGAGCGGGATTCACACCAAGTCCCGATAGTTGCAGAGGACGACGTCCAGACCTTCGAAGATTCCACTGGATGTAAGTATCCGGTGTTCAATCCGACATTTCTCGATGAAGGCGAGACGGGTATCGCGTATTGGGTCATTGGCGTATCGGGCCACCAGGTCCGAGGCTTCAGCAAACGGGTGAACCATTAGTTCCGTCACCCCATTGGCTGGGACTGATTCAACGAGGGACCGGTAACTGTCATGAGACCAGGTCCGGTTCAACCCGAGTTGGTGGACGGAGACCAGACGAGCATTGGTTGGCCCACCAAAGCGTCGCCGAACCAAGCGAGCAGAAAGTTGGAGAGCGAGTTCACGACCACGTGAGATCGGACCGCCGGCGCCTATCCCAATACCGTCCGGTTCCACCACCCGAAGTGCCGAGACCCGATCGCGTAGGACCGGTTCCATGGCGCGAAACAGGGGAGGCGCCATGTGAACGTGCTCATGACTGTCCAAATGAGTGGGTTTGAGACCGAGATCGGAGAACCGGTCGAGCTGAGCTTCCAGTTCTCCGGCCACCTCGGCCGGATCAATCCGACCGAGGGCGGAACGCCGAAGAAGAGAGCCGCGGAGTAGGAAGTTTCCTTGAGCATCAACAAGTGACGGAACGTCAGTGAGAGGTCGGCCTTCAGTGAGGTTGAAATGGAGGCCGACGCCAAGACCTTGATTAGCTTCCGCCAAACCAACCGCCTCAACTGTTCCCGGCGTGTTCACCATCAGGGTGGTGGAAGTGACGTGCCCAGCTTGGTGCGCCTCGATGATCCCCTGGGAAACCGAACTGGCGAGACCGAAGTCGTCGGCGTTCACGATGAGTCGGCGACGCACGATCACATGCCTACCACGGACGGTCGCAAATCAAGTGATAGCAGTCGATTCGATGAAGACTGTTTGGAACGTGGGGATGAGATTTCTGGTACCTGATCATTCTGGGCGCCAACGGAATCAAACGGCAGTCGTGACAGGTGCCTTCGCCATACCCTGGTCTTGCTCCGCCGCCTCGTCTCCCCAGAGGAACCTGCAACGAACAGGACAATCTGAAGCACCACTGCGCGCCGTCGGCCAATAGCCAGGATCTGCACCCCCTGAGGGAGGAGAGGGAGTCTCGGACACCTCCGATGTAGTTCCGCGCAGATGGACTCCACCGAGCCTCTGTACTCAGATCTATTTCGAAATGACGCCTGTTCGAGATAGGCGGGGGGCGAAGAAAATCCCCCAGAAGCCGCCGCCGATGATGCCGCCAAGCATCTGCTGGAGAACATTGGCTCCTCCTATGCCGATTCCAAACAACGGGATAGCAAGTGTGAGGTAGGCGACAGCAGCCATCCTTCGCGTAAGGCGGCGTCGGCGTAGTCCGATGGGCACCAGGAGGGCTGCAAGCAGGGGAAGCGGAACGAAAGTGGCCAGAGCCTCGGCTCCGCCAAATACTCCATCCCTCGAGAAGAACTCCTCGGCCGACGCAACGAACAAACCTGTGAGGAGGCCAGTGAGCACCGCTGCCGAAATGATCTCCCGACTGATTCGCACCGACACCACGTCAGTCTGCCACCGGCATCTAAAGGAGAGGGTGGGCGGTGTTGGAACCGCAGGCGCGGATAGGCGCAGGGGTTCTGCGTCTCACTGTTTCGACTCGCAACTACGGACGTCCTGGGACTACCCCCCAGCGGATCCGCGCCCAGTAACGCTCATGGAAGAAATAGAGCACCAACTTTGTTACGACCTCAAAGCCACCGATGGAAATCGCTGTCGCCAAATTGCCGGTAAACACCAGTCCCAGCACCATGGTGTCTGCACTCGCCAGCACCCTCCATGTCGCTGTCTTGGTAGCTGAACGTCGCCGACCATCGCGGTAGTGGCCGTCTTCATCCAAGGCCCGGTCCCACCGCATGCGCAGCCACAACCGTTCATGCAGGTAGTAGAGCATCATCTTTGTCACCACTTCGGTGAGTGCGATGAAGGCCGCCGTTCTTGCCCTATCAGCTCCGCTTGATTCCTCTAGGCCGAAAAACGGGCCAAGAAAACTCAAGACGACAAACGACAGGACCAAAGTGTCGATTGTTCCGACTATCCGCCAGGAGATCGCTTTGACCACCGAGCGCGCTGGCAAGATCTCCGGAGGGTTCGGTGGGTCTAGACGTGGATCTTCGGGACCGAAGATCGGTCGCTCAGGTTGTTCTCTCATGTCACATCTAACCCGTCATCTCTCCCCTGAGGGTGGTGAGGTAAGAACGAAACCCCAGTTGTAGCCACGTGCAACTGCTCATGGGAAGCAGCACTAGTGCCCGGGGGCCCGATAGCTCTGGCCCTCCACAGCATCCCATTCCTCGGCGGTCATCAACACGTCAGCCTCGGTCTCGATTACGGCACCTGACGGGCCCACCATCTTCTTAATCGCTGCGAGCAGCCTTGCGTCCGCGTTGTTGAGAATCATCGTGAAGTCGTAGTTGGAGCCTGGGAGCATGTAGTAACACTCGACTTCGGCACCCAGAGATTCGAACATCGCGTGCATGTTGGCCTCCCGGGATACAGCGCCTTCAGCGTTGACTCCCTCCCATGCTCNGGGGCTGTACTTCCCACACACCTGGATTCGGGCCATCGGTATCNANCTTTGTCAAGGTCGTCGATCAGCAGGAGATCTTCGCGTCTAAGCGGCCCTTGAGACAAGAGGAGGACCCCTGCGTATAGATGCGTGCTGGTTGGCCAACGTCGGAGATCCCTGCAGTCTTGCAACAGGCAATCTCGAACCGTTGCTCACCACTCGGCACAAGACGCCGAAAGCAGCTGGCCGCCGACCGCCGGGTCGAAGTTCCCGTAGTAGATGATCCGTTCGCCGCTCGGCAGTAGGAGCACCTCTGGGTCGTTCCCGAAGTAGAGACCGGTATACGCCTCTTCAGTAAAGGTCAAGCCGTCGACCGACGTGGCCCGCCAGAGGCCATCGGGCGCACCTCCTGGCACAGCACGAAACTTGCCATAGAACAGCGAGACTGAACCATCGGCGGCAACCACCGGAAACGGGTGCTCAGCCGAGTCCACGAGGTATGGCGCTCCCTCTCCCAGACGCCAACCGGGATCGACGGTCCAGTCNAGGAGGTTGGTAGAGGTAGCNCTACCGGAACGCTTGCCACCCGGTCCCGTACCCGGCACCGCCAAGGTGGAGTAATACATGCGCCACAGACCCGGCTCGACCTCGACGATGGACGGGCTGCTGATGGCCGCCAGGCCAGCGGCCCGTGCCGTCAACCGGTCCCCCGGGTCCTTGATGAAATCGAGGCCATCGTCGCTGGTAAACGACGCAATCTCCTTGACCTTGCTTATGTACATCCGCCATCGGCCGTCGGGAAGACGCCACACCCGCGGCTGGCCCGCCTCAGTCCCAGCGATCCGAACCCCCTCCTCTTCGGTGAACAGCCGACCGTCATTGGACACTGCACTGACAATGCCGATGCCCTGGGCNTAGGCATANAGGCGAATCCGCCCGTCATCGAGGACGGTCGCCGTCGGATCGGCGATCGGCTGTCCGACCGCCACACCGAAGGCCGGAGGTTGATAGAAGACCCCGTGGCTGGTGCAGATGGTCGGCCCTTCCCAGNCAGCGCCTACCGGTTGCTGCGGTTCGGCCATGGGCTGCGGGGGGTCCACCGACCGGCCGGGTTCGGCTCCTTGAGCGAAGCAGTGCATGGCCCGGTCGGATTCGGCCCGGTCCATGGGGCGAGTCCGTATCGCCTGGAGAGTGGCCTCGCCCAACGCNTGGTAGATGCAGGCCTCATTGTCAGGCCGAAGGTGGTTGAGAAAGTTCATGTCGTCGAGGCGGTAGTCGTAGTTGCCGCTGGGTGCGTCGNTGGTAGTCGGTGGTGGCGGATTGACTGGCCCAGCGCTTCCTCCTCCGGAATGAGGGATGGCTCCACCCTGACCCGGCTTGGGTAAATGGAGCATCCAGTCACTGCCCGAGATCGAAGCAGGACCGCAAGTTTGGCTGCGGATCGGATCGGAGGGCTNCCAACTGCGGCCCTCGGATGAGATGTGCGTCTTCAACATTCCGTCACCGCAAACTGTCAGACGGATGGAGCCATCTGATTCCAAGACAAGATCGGGGTCACCACCTGGCACTGAGGCTGTCGTCTCGAACCCATCGTCTGGGGTTCCGACTAGGAGTTGGATTACGTCCTGGTCATGGATCTTGACGGCCAAAACCCACTCGTCGCCGACTATCACCGCCGGGTCTTGGACCCCGGGCACATCCAGCAGTACCTGCGNTATTTCGAAGTTCTGCCCGTCGTCCGAACGCATCANGCAAATTGGCCCGGGCTGGCGGGGAGTGCCCTCAACGCGCATNCCATTGACAGCAACTAGGCCGATATCACCGTCCGGGANTCGGAACACGTCCGGGTCGATGAANCCCTGGAACACCGCGCCATTAACTGAGATCGGGCCCAGGTCAGTGAACTCATCGTCNGCAAAGGTGGCGNGGTGTAACACGTGGTCGNCTGCGTTCATAGCCCAGATGTTCACGACGCCATCGATCATGAGCCCATCGCCTACGGACCAGCCAACTCCCAGCATCTGCTGGTCAGTGATCTGGTCGACTACGAGGCGTCCAATCCACAACTCGTGATCGGAGATTCCGTCTTCGAATGCCGGGGTCCGACGAACAATGTCGGTACAGCCGGGGACAACCGGCCGGCTTGCGACAGTGGAGGTGCTCGGTGCCGTAGTCGCAGTCGGTGCGGCAGCAGTCGTTGTTGGCGCCGCAGCAGTCGTTGTTGGTGCCGCAGCAGTCGTTGTTGGCACCGCAGCAGTCGTTGTTGGTGCCTGTGTTGTCACCGAGGCAACGGTCGTTGCTGGCGTGGCGGTATCTGAACTACCGCTACACCCCGAGACGACCAACGAGAACGTCAGGACAACCGCGTACTTCCTCACGGTCTGAGTCTGTCACCCCCTGCCCTGAGGGGGGTGGGGGCGGCATCGGAGCCCCACGTATAGATGCGCGCTACTGAAACCTCAAGCCTTGTTGCCTCAATTGATAAGGACAAATGTCGGTACCTCTGCTGCGACGAGCGAAGCATCGATAGTTGCTTCTGACCCGTCGTAGAGCCGAGTCAAGACA
>PAXM01000040.1 GCA_002714485.1 Acidimicrobiaceae bacterium | reverse complement strand
CCGTCGACAAACTCAGTTGCTCTTATGCTGTTTTGTGGAACTCTTTTAAACTTATCGCTGCCGATTTTTCCGATGCGGAAAAGGCGGCGATGTTTAATGACAATGCCCGAAGGATTTATAAGGTTTAAGTTTAGGCCGCGTCCGAGATGAGTTTGTTCGAGATCGCCCCGGTGTTTCACCTGCTGGAGAGCGCCCTGCTGGCCAAGTTGGCTCACCTGGCCGGCTTTCCCTCCCCGGGGCCTGACGAGTCGCCGCCCAACCTCCCGCCAGGGATGTTCTGCCCGGGTGGGTCGGTCGCCCTGCTGTACTCCCTGCAATTGGCTAGGCACCGGCTACAACCCGATCTCGTCCGGTTCGGGGCCAGCGGTCAACCACTGTCGGTGTTCGTGTCGAAGTCCGGCCACTACGGGGCGGGCAAGGCAGCAGCCATGCTGGGCATCGGCACCGATGCCGTGGTGGAGGTGGCCACCGCCCATGACGGGAGTATGGACCCCAACGCCCTCCGGGACGCCATGGCCACCGCGGTGGCCGAGGGGCGGACCCCGCTGGCTGTCATCGCCACCGCCGGTACCACGGTGACCTGCGCTTTCGATCCGCTCAACGAGGTGGCGGACGCCTGTGTCGAACACGGCGCGTGGTTCCACATCGATGGTTGCTACGGGGCCTCCGCTCTGTTCTCAACCGACCACCGCCACCGTCTGGCCGGGTCACACCGCGCCGACTCAATGGTTTGGAACCTCCACAAGATGATGGGCGTCACCCAGCAGTGCACAGCCTTGTTGTTGCGCGAACCGGAACGCCTCGACTCCTGCTTTTCATCGGGCGCCGAGTACCTCTTCCAGCCGGACAAGCAGTTCGGTGAGTGGGACTCAGGCGACCGGACCTACCAGTGTGGGCGGCGGGTCGACGCCCTGAAGCTCTGGCTTACGTGGAAGGCCCGCGGCGATGACGGCTTCGCAGCGCGTATAGACCACGCGGTTGCCATGGCCGACTTCGCACGCATGGTGATCGGCACCTCCGACGGGGCGTTCGTCCCCGTCGTGGACACCGGGTTCACCAACGTGGTGTTCCTATGGGTGCCACCCGAGCTCCGACCGCTGGATCTCGAATACCTGTTTTCAGAGTGGTCTGAAGGCCGGTCCGGTGCCGTGTGGGACCGGCTCCACCGGTTGGCACCCCGCATCAAGGCCCGGATGCAGGCCGAAGGAACGGCCCTGATCGGCTACCAGCCGATCCATGGGGTCAACACCTTCCGCGTGTTGTTCATGAACCCTGCGGTCGGACCGGACGACGTCGACGCGGTACTCGGCCACATCGCCCGGTATGGCGCCGAGGAGTGGGCCGACCTCGATTGACCAGCCCTGAAGCCGGTCAGACCGGCAGGCCGTCCAGCCAGTCGCCGACGATCCGGTTGAACTCGTCGGGCCGTTCCTGGTTGGGAAGGTGCCCAGTGTTGGAAATCTCGACGTAGACGGCTCCCGGGATCCCGTCGGCCAGGAACTGTGAGTCCGACGGCGGGCAGACCCGATCGTGTTCGCCGACGACCACCAGCGTCGGGGCGTGGATCCGGCCCAGGTCGGCGGCGTGGTCGGTTTCGGCGAGTGAGGCTGCCGCGTGGCCGTACCCGGGCATCCGGCAGGCCGTGGACATGATGGCCGCCACCTGTTGCACTACCTCGGCTGGTGTGTCGTCGGCGACCAGCAGGGGCGTGCGGTCGCGGACGAAGGCCTCTGGGGCAGCTGCGTACTGCTCGGCCCGCAGGCGCATCATGTCGGCCTGGTCGGCATCGATGCCCGAACCACGGCTGGTGTCGGCGAGGACCAGGGCACGGAGCCGGTCCGGGTGGCGCAGCGCGAACCGGGTGGCGATTACGCCGCCCCAGGACACGCCCAGCACGACGGCCCGATCCACGTCCGCGTCGTCCAGCAGACCGACCACCGTGTCGGTGAACCCGTCGATACCCGGAGCGTCAGCCGGGTCGTCGGACTCGCCGTAGCCTGGAGCGTCGGGGGCCAGCAGCCTCCAGCGGTTGGCGAGGCCGTGGACCTGGCCCAGGAATGCGTCTCCTGAGGATCCGATCCCGTGCAGGAGCACCAGGACCGGCGCATCGGGATCCCCCGCCTCCACGACGGCCAGCGGACCCCGTCGAACCCTCGTCGCTTCGATCATCGTCCCGTCACCTTTGCAGCCCTCGTCTGGTAACCCGTTGTCCGGTTGGGACATGATGCCCCGTATGAGCAACTCCCGACTGAAGGTCGGCGTCCAACTCCACCCCCAGGCCACCACGGTCGAGGCTCTGCGTGATGCGTGGCGAAGGGCCGACGACATGGGGGCCGACTCGATCTGGATCTGGGATCACTTCTACCCGCTCTACGGGGATCCGGATGCCGAGAACTTCGAGGGGTGGACTCTGCTTTCTGCCATGGCCGCTGACACGTCCAACGCCATGCTCGGCACGATGGTGACGGGCAACTCGTACCGGAATCCAGAACTGCTGGCTGACATGGCCCGCACCCTGGACCACCTGACTGGTGGCCGCATGTATCTGTCTGTGGGTGCCGGCTGGTTCGAACGGGACTACGAGGAGTATGGCTACGAGTTCGGCACGGTGGGCAGTCGCCTCCGCCAGTTGGAGGCTGACCTACCCCGGATGCGCAGCCGGCTCGGAAAGTTGAACCCCCCACCCGTGGGTGCGATGCCGTTGCTCATCGGGGGTTCGGGGCGCAAGGTCACCCTGCGGCTAGTGGCCGAATACGCCGATGCGTGGAACTGCTTCGGCCCACCGGACAACGTGGCCGAACTGTCAGCGATCCTGGACGAATGGTGCGCCAAGGTTGGCCGGGACCCAGCCGAGATCGAGCACACGGTGAACATCTCCCGGGACGACGTTCACGACGTCGGCCGGTACATAGACGTAGGCGTCGACCACGTGGTGGTCATGATCGGCCAGCAGCCCGGTGCGGTCGGTGACTTCAAAAAGGCCGGTGAGGCGCAGAAGGGACTCACTGGCAAGCCCTTCGACCTCAGCGCGTTGGAGTCGCTGATCGCCCAGCGGGACGCCCTGAACTGATCTGGTCGTTGACCTACGATCGTGGGACGACACCAGATGCTTGGAGCGTCCCATGACCGATGCCAACACCCTGTTTTCGTGCGCCAAGTGTGGGTGCACCAGCTGTGAGAAGGGCGAGATCCGCACCACCGGATCGGGTTTCAGCCGGTTCCTAAACCTCCAGAACCAGAAGTTCGGCTTCATGGCCTGCGAGGCCTGCGGCTACGCCGAGTTCTACCGGATGGACGGCAAGGGAGGCCTCGGCACGGTGTTCGACATCCTCAGCAACTGACCGGTGTCAGAGACCGATGCGGGTGGCCACCATGGTGGGCTGGAGGCCGGACCAGCCGACCTGCTGCCATGGCTCGCACGTCAAGGTCTGGCCGCGTGATCACGGTCGCGGAACCTACACCGGACCCATCGCACCATTCAGATAGTCATGGCACTCAGTGGGCTCGCTTAACTACCGTCAAGTTATGAGCCAGCAGCCCATCGATTCTGGAGTCCTGAGCCCCGACGCCGAGTCGTTCCAGCGTTTCCACACCGAGGTACTACCTAGTCGAATTGCCGGTGGAACCGGTGCTCTNGCCCATGACTACTTGTCTGACAAGGGGACCTTGGCCGTCCGTACNCCAGCTGGTTCTTGGACCTTCGTGCCAGTCGACGGATCTGTCCGGCTGGTCNANGGCGAGGNCAACGCCGACGTGGTGGTGTCGGTCGGTCTTGAAGCCTGGCTGGGCCTGGCCTNNGACCTCGACACTGCCCCNGGCCTTCTCTACACAGACCGGGCAACGGTGCCATTCGGCGATCCCCTCCGGTTCATGGGTTGGGAGCCGGGCCTCCGTGCCTTGTTCCATGGTCTCCCGATCTTCGACCCCGAAGCTGCTGACCTACGAGACGTCGATGATTCACCACTCGACCCGACCCGGACATTTCCATTTTCCCGACTGGAGGCCACCGCTGTTGACGCTGCGAATTTCCTTCGAACGGCCGGTTACCTGTGTGTCGCTGGCGTCTTCGCCACCGACGAGATTGACATCATGCTGGACGAGGCGGAGATCCTCGCCGACGAGGCTCGACCCGGTGACATGACCTCCTGGTGGGGTCGAGATGGAAACGGAACCGAGGTCTTGACCCGAGTTTTACGGGCAGCCAGCCGACCAAGCCTGAACGCTCTGATCGAGGACCGACGGGTGCGGCAAATCGTTGAAATCGCCGATGAGGAGTTGTCNCCGAGTGTGGACGATGGTCCGGAATCGGTCGACAGGGTGACCGTGTTGTGGAAACGACCAGGCATGACCGATGGTCTCGGGGATCTGCCGTGGCACCGGGACTGCGGTATGGGNGGACACGCCAACCGCTGCCCTTCGACGGTCTTGACCATCTGTCTCACTGCTGGTTCTGCCGANGCTGGAGAGCTCCGGTTTCTACCCGGGTCACACCGAGGATCCTTTCCGTTCGTTGACGGCAAGGCGACCGAGGCGCCTGACGGCGTCGGTCTGCCAATCGGTCCCGGTGACGTGACCCTCCACTACTCGGACCTGATGCACGCCTCGCTGCCACCCACGTCCACTGCTGGTCCGCACCGGATCTCAGTGCTCATGGGGTTTGCCCCGACCGGTCCCAGCCACCACCTCGGTGACCGCCACTACAACGACGCTCTGTTGGCCAACCAGGACGGACAGATCGAACACCTCGGTCAACGCCTCTTGGCGGAACGGGCAGTATCACGCCAATGCGAAGACAGTTGATAAAGAAGACCGTTGGAGAACTCTGAGGAAGCATCGTGTTTGATCTAACTGACCGCACTGCACTCGTGACAGGTGGGGGCCAGAACATCGGCGCCGGGATCGCTCAGATGTTGGCTACCGCAGGAGCTTGCGTACTGGTCAACGACCTACGGGCCGAGCGGGCAGAGAACATCGTCGCCAACATCGTCGAAAATGGTGGTCGGGCCACTGCAGTGCCGTTTGACGTCACCGACCGGGATGCCGTGCTGACCGCAGTTGCCGACTCCGGACCGGTTGACGTGCTGGTGGCCAACGCCGGCAACGGCGGTGCCGAGGACATGCTGCCGAAGCGCTTCGCCGAGACCGTGCCGGAGGACTGGCAGGGCCCCATGGAGGTCAACTTGCTGGGGGTCCTGCACTGCTGCCACGCAGTGCTACCCGGAATGGTGGAACGAGGCCATGGGCGGATCATCGCCATCTCCTCGGCGGCCGGCACCCACGGGGTAGGCATCGGGTTTGCCCCGTACTCGGTGGGCAAGGGCGGTGCCCTGAGCCTGGTTCGCAGCCTGGCCTTGGAACATGGTCGCGATGGGATCACCGCCAACTCGGTGGCACTCGGGGTCATGGACTCGGTCCGCGAAGAGACGGTGGCCGCCTTTCGAAAGGTCATCCCGGTGGGCCGACTCGGGACGCCCGACGATGTAGCGGCAGCCTGTCTGTGGCTGGCGTCCGACGAAGCATCGTGGGTGACCGGTCAGACAATCGGCCTCAACGGCGGCGCCTTCACGTCCTNNAACTCACCTCCNCTGCCGCCGACAGGNNNCGTCGGGNTCAGNNTCCTATGNGGCCGTTTCGAGGATGAACACCCGAATGATCCGGTGATCGGCCCTCAACCGGTACTTGGCNTAGCCGGGATAAAAGNCNTGGCCAAGTGCGAAGATCCGNTCGGTCTCTGCTTCGTCGGCCCGACGGGCGACGACCTCCACAGAACGGTCCCGGTACGCGACGANCGCCGACGGGTCAGCCTCGAGGTTGTACACCCAGCCGGGGGTGTTTCTCTGGCCGTAGTTGGACCCGATTACCGCCAGGTCCTCGCCAACGGGGATNCCGAGCAGGGGCATNGTCCGGGGTTTCCCGGTTTTTGCGCCNGTGGTNGTCAACATCATCACGGGCAGTCCAGCCAGGAGGGCGGGGACGGTCAGTCGACCCCCGGTGGCCTTGAACAGTGCCTTGTCGGGCAAGTGGAGGGTNTTGGAGAAGTACCAGGCCCCGAACCGAGTTGATGCCACCTTCTGTACTGCTCGTTGNAGGACNTTGGCCGATCGNACCTCGAAGCCCAACTTGCCTAGTGCNCCCATGGCTCAACCTCCCGANANGGAATCTCAAATTCANGTCACCATGGAGACCGTAGGTGCCGGATGCCTCTTCGGNTGCATGCGGGCNGAGGGTCGNCTNNCGNANCCTGCCCCNGGTGCACTGATTCGCCNTCGCCGACNAACCGGCCCGACGCNCACCCACCTGTACCCTGACCNNCGGTGGTCGACNNGGTTTNACGCCAGGNNTCGATCCNCCATCGGGTCGCTAGCTCATCGGGTAGAGCAGGGGACTTTTAATCCCAAGGTGCCGGGTTCGAGCCCCGGGCGACCCACNANCTACTGGCCCTAGCCCNCTACTCGCCGATGTCCTCGTTCCACAGGTCNGGGTGTTCGGCAATGAAGGTGGNCATGANCTCNACGCACACGGTGTCGTCCAAAACTTCGACAGCGACACCGTGGTTCCTGAGGAGGTCCTCAGGNCCCTGGAACGTGCGGTTCTCTCCAACCACCACCCTCGGTATGCCATAGAGGAGCAGNGCACCCGTGCACATGGAACACGGCGANAGNGTCGAATAGAGCACCGACTGTCGGTAGTCGGCTGCCGTGAGTCGGCCTGCGTCCTCCAGCGCCGCCATNTCGGCATGGAGCACCACCGANCCCCGCTGNACCCGCTGGTTGTGGCCACGCCCGACNACCTTCCCGTCGATCNCNAGGACCGAACCGATTGGNACGCCNCCTTCTGCCAACCCGAGGCGCGCCTCGTCAATAGCTACNCNGAACAAGGAATCGGTCACGCTGTCAGCCTTCCCGTACGACGAGGGTGCACGGATCCACCCCGCGCATGGCTAGTACCCGCTGAACTGCCTCGTCCAGCCACTGTTCGTCCAAAGACCCATCGTCCAAGGCAGCCATGAGACTCCACGCCGCAGGCACCACATTGGCCAGACCGCCGATCATCAACAGATCTGCCCCGGCGATCAGTGCCAGCCGTGCTGCGGTGGCCACGTCGAGCAGGTCGGCAACGGCCCCCATGGCCAGGTCGTCGGTGACCACTACCCCATCGAAACCCAAATCGTTTCGCAGCAGGCCGGTAACCGCAGCAGGGGACAGGGTGGCTGGCACCCCACCAGTGAGGCCAGGTACCGCCAGGTGGCCCACCATGACTGCGGCCCCGTCGGGAGTCAGGATGAACGGGAGCAGGTCGACCTCCCACAGTTCGTCCAGTGGCGGCGTGGTGGCCAACTCGTCGTGACTATCGGCGTTGGCCCGTCCATGGCCGGGGAAGTGCTTGACCACCGGCACCAGGCCACCAGCCATCAGACCCTCCGCAAAGGCAATGCCATGGGTGGATACCACCTCGGGATCGTCAGAGAACGAGCGGTCGCCGATCCCCGGAGAACCGCCCACATCGAGCACCGGCGCTAGGTCCACCGTGACCCCTAACCCGGCCAGCGCCTCTGCCCGCTCGGTGGCCATGGCCCGTACCACGTCCACCGGTAGGGCGGCCATCTCTGCAGCTGACGGCATCGACCCCAGCATGGCCTCGAACCTCTGGACCCGGCCTCCCTCCTCGTCCACGGCCACCATCACCGGCCCAGTGGCCGATGCGGCCTGTACGGCGGCCACCGCCATCGGAAAGCCATCCCCCACCGCACCAACCACGACCACCCCGGCCACCAGGCCACGGCCGGCCAAATCGGCCACCACCGGAAGTTCCGCCTGGGTAGCCAGAGGCAGCAGGACCTGCCCGACCCGGAGCCCTACCGGAAGGTCGGCCACGCACTCGGCCGTCAACGGGCCGGGGGGGCGGGTCGACGTGGTGGTAGTCGACGTGATCGTCGTCGACGTGGTGGTGGTCGACGTAGTGGTCGTCGACGTGGTGGTCAACGTGGTGGTCGTCGACGTGATCGTCGTCGACGTGGTGGTGGTCGACGTGGTGGTGGTCGGGATGGACGCCTCAGTCGCCGAGGGCGCCGAGACCCGCTCGGTACTGCCACACGCAGCGACCACGAACGCAAGGAGGAATATGACGGCCAGCGCTCTCCCGGTCGTAGCCGGCAGGCAACCGGGGGATCCAGACATCCGCATGGGGCCAGTGGACCACAGAACGTCCACCGACGCCGGTCGCCTACCGAACCCAGTACCAACCGGCCCCTAGCCTGCAGCCATGCGGACGATGCTGGTCGTGCTCCTGACCGTGGTGACCATCATCGGCGTACTCGCCATTGGCCTGGGCGGCGATCCCGTCAACGAGTCGGTCGTCATACCAGCAAACCCGACCACGCCGCCGAGTACCAGCGTTCCGCCGCCGACTACCAGCGCCGAGTACGGCGACGGTGGCACCTCCGACGGGGGCGTCCTCGTCGCCGTGACCACCACGAACGCCACAGTCACCGAGAGTGTGACCCCCGAACCCCTGGGCACTCTGACCCCTATCGAAGGCCTCGGCGCCCCGACCCTGGATGCCTCCTCTTCGGTCAGCACCGTCGGCATCGACCGCGTCATGTTCGGCATGACACTCCACGACGCGCAGGTAGCCGCTGGTAGCCAGTTCACCCCCATCACCCCGGTGGGTCATTGCTTCCTCGTCGCCCCCGAAGCCGGACAGGCCGGACTGACATTCTGGGTGGTGTCGGGCACCGTCGAACGGGTCGACGTCGACACCCGCACCATCACCACCCGGTCAGGAGCCGGTATTGGCGACACCGAGGACCGGATCCGGGAACTGTTCGGCGAACGCATCCAGACCACGACACTCCCCGACGGATCGGGGAACCTGCTGGCCTACGTCCCGAAGGACGTCGCCGACGCCACCTACCGGGTGATGTTCCTGTCCAACGGTCTGCAGATCACACGGATGTGGGCCGGCCGCCTCCCGTGGGCCGAGGAATTGGGCGGCTGCCCCGGCTGACCGACGCTTAGGGATCGCAGGCTGGTCAGTACCCCTCGGGCAGGTCGTGGACGTACTCGCCACAGCTGACGAACACCGCTCCGTACCCGATCCGCTCACCGACCCCGGAGTCCAGGTCGAGGCCCCGCATCCACTCAATGGCCCCCGCGCTGATCGTCCCGTCGTGGACGAACACCTCTAACGGCGCGTCCAACGATGCCTCGTAGCGGACCGAACCGCCAATAGTCAGGCCAACGTAGGGCTGGCCCAGGAACCCCTGGATGAGAGCCTCGACAGGCTGGCCGCTGTCAGGATGGCGGCCGACCCCGATGGCCGTCACGTCGCCGGCCCCCGGCGAGTAACAGATGAACTCCATGTCGAACGACTGGTCACCGACCTGGACCCACCCGTTGGTCACCATCTGGGGAATCATCGTGGTCGACACCAACGCCTCGGACCTGCCCACCGTCGACCCGGTAGCTAATGATGGGTCGTCCACCGGCCCATCACCACCGCACGACACCCCAACCAGGAGCACCACGAAAAGGAAGGTCGAGACCGGTCCCCTCACAACGTCGCTTCCTTCCTAGGGGCCAGGAGTTCAACGATCCGGTCGTCATGGCAGCGAACCTCCACCCCGACGGGCGCTGGACCAACCAGTACCACGCCCCCGGTGTCCTCGACCACCACAACCACCTCGGTCGTCCGCTGGAACGCCACCACCTCGGCGGCGCCCCACCGGGCATCCACCCGATTCAGGGCTTCGGCCAGGGCTGCCGGCACCACGGAACCGACGTCGGGTCGGACCCCGGCGCCAAACCATCGACCGATCTCCTCCCACGACCCCGGGCGCTCCTCGACAGATAGCCGGAGACCAGCTGCCCGGAGGCGACGAACCAGATCCCGACCCCGGACCGGCTCGGCTCCAAGATCCAGCGCCCGCTGGCGCACATCGGTCGAGACGTCGTAGTGGTCACCCTGGAAGGCCATGCGTCGCAGCCCTAGGCGACGGGCGAACGCGTGTAGCTCGTCGACGCTGTCGTCGCTCACCAGGTGAGCCCATCGGGCACCCCTCCAGGGCCATACGGCCTCATCGACCAGCACGGCCATACCCACGATGTTGCCCGACCCGCGCCCCCGCCGCCAGAGGCCTGCCATCAGAGATCCTGCATCAGGAACTGGTTACCGACGCCACGCCCAGCCCCGTGGGGTGGGAGACTCGCCGCATGGCACGCAGTTCCCAACGGGACGACCTCGAGGCGGTGACCCTGCGTATNCCCGCGTCCCGTCNNGTCGGNGACCTNCCNCGAGTNGGTTTGGCCTCNCTGCTTCGGATACACCGGATCAAGCCCTCCGAAATCGGCGACCTGGCNTCNTCCGNTCAAGAGATNGCCAACGANATAGCCGCCGCTGGTTCCGAAGTGGTGATTGACTACTGGATATCTGACNCCGGGGTGGCAATAGACGTCACCGGCGACGGCCCCACCCGTCGGATTAGCGTGCCTCGTTCCTGAGTTGGGGGCTCGTAGCTGCCCGACGCGCNACAGTCCACATGGCCTCGCCTACCGTTGAGGTGACGGCCCGCCACCCCGACCCGGTGGCTGCCTCCAGCGAAGCCACCACCGCCTCACAGGACAGGTGGATCGGCGTCTCCGGACCACGGCTGTTGACCCACACCACAAAACCGTCGTCGGCTAGGCAGCGATCCACCTCGGCGGCGAACAAGAACATGTTCTGCAGGATCAGTACATCGAGCACCCCGTCGGGCAGCGGAAGGGACGACCCGTCGGTACACACCAGCGGCGGCGCCCCGTCCACGGCGTTGCTGAGCATCCCCCATGACAAGTCAGCGGCCACGAAGCGATCAAACCGCCCCACCAGGTCCCGAGCCGAAATGCAGGTCCCAGCCCCCAACTCCAGCACTGTCCGACCGACCACNNCGCCCCGTTCCAGGGCNTCCAGNACCGGNGCGTTGCGGGTCGGATGGTCCCGGGTGGCCGTCCACTCCGGAGCCAACGAGTCGAAGAGGGNCCGNACCTCGCCAACCAGCAAGTCGTCCCAGGTCCCNCCTGCGGCCACCAGNTCGGTGACCTCGCGCATGCGGTGGTTCACCGCCGTGCCCCGGGTGCCCTCGTCAGCCCCGTCGATGCCCGGCAGTTCCTCGATCATCCCCACGGATCGATCTCCGANCTCATCGATCCCGGCTNAGCGGCCGGTAGAACCGAATCCGCNCTCACCCCGTTCGGACGACGGGAGTTCGTCNACCTCNGTGAACCGACACTCCTCGACCCGCTGGATNACCAGTTGGGCAATGCGCTCGCCNCGCACCACCTCGAACGGATCGGTCGGGTCGGTGTTGACTAGAAGCACCTTCAANTCGCCCCGGTAACCCGAGTCGATGAGGCCCGGCGTGTTCAGGCAGGTCACGCCATGCTTCAGGGCCAGCCCGCTCCGGGGCTGGACGAACCCGGCATAGCCCGTCGGAATGGCTATGGCCGCACCGGTCGCCACCAGGGCGCGGCCACCGCCGGGCGCCANGGTCACGTCCTCGGCAGCCACCAGGTCGGCACCGGCATCNCCCTCGCGGGCATAGGACGGGAGGGGAAGGTTGTCGACCAGTCGGAGCAGGGGGATTTNGAGCACGGCGGCGACCCTAGCCCCCGCACCCNGCTGGCCACCGTGCCCCACACCGTAGAATCGGCACCGTGCTGGCATGGATGGACCTAGAAATGACCGGGCTGGATCCCGATACAGACGTGGTCGTCGAGATCGCGACCCTGATCACCGACGACGACCTTGCCATCGTCGCCGAGGGCCCCGACCTGGTCGTCCACCAACCACCTGAGGTCCTGGATCGCATGGGCGACTTCGTACGTGCCATGCACACTAAGAGTGGCCTACTGGAGGCCATCGGGACCTCTACCACCACCCTGGCCGAAGCAAGTGAGGCCACCATGGCGTTCCTCCGAGAGCACATCGATGAGGCACGGACCGTTCCCCTCTGCGGCAACTCGATCGGAACGGACCGACGATTCCTGTTGCGCTGGCTACCCGAGATCGAAGAATTCCTGCACTACCGATCGATCGACGTGTCCACCATCAANGAGTTGGCCCGACGCTGGCACCCCGAGGTCTTCAAGTCGGCGCCCGACAAGGCCGGCGGACACCGGGCGATGGACGACATCCGGGAGTCAGTGGCCGAATTACGTCACTACCGCGCCGCACTCTTCTCCAAGGACTGAACTCCCGACCGCCGTCGGACTTCGCCGCTTCGGCCGGTCCGGAGGCTCCCTCCTATGGTGAGGCCGTGACCGACCCCTGCTCCCACGGCGGACCTCCTGAACCCCGCCCCATCCGGCAGGAACAAGAGCAAGCTGCCACAGAAATCACCGAATTGNCCNCCGGGTTGTACCGGTTTCAACTCCCTATNTCGATGCCTGGCCTTGGCCATGTCAACTGCTACGCCCTCGAGGACGCCGACGGACTCACTCTCGTTGACCCCGGCCTACCCAGCCTCGAGTCGTGGAACGCCCTCGGCCACCGGCTCGCCCAGGTAGGNGCCGACCATTCAAGGGTCCACACCGCGGTGGTGACCCACAGCCACCCCGATCACTTCGGAGGGGTGCACCGCCTCCGCGACGACCACGGCACCCGGGTCCTCACCCATGCCGACTTNCGNTCGGTGTGGACGAACACAGCCGTCGAAGAGGAGATGGATACCGGAGAACTGGACCTGGCCGACGACGAGGACCTGGAGAAGGTCCGATCGATGATGAAACGCCCTACCCCATGGGGTGCCACCCGATCCGCACCGCCCGCCAAAGAACTGCGTAAGTGGTCGGAGATGGACGCGACCGGCGGATCCCGGTCTTGGCGGGNACCCGAGCCATCCGCCACCGTGATCGACGGCGAGGAGGTCGTCCTAGGCGGTCGCATCTGGCTGGCCCTCCACACCCCCGGCCACACCCACGACCACCTATGCCTCTACGACCCAGTCGACGGGATCCTCCTATCGGGCGACCACGTCCTGCCCACCATCACACCCCACATCAACGGCATCGGCCCCATGGACGACCCGTTGGCCACCTTCTTCCGATCCCTGGAGCGGATGAAGGAACTACCGGGGCTGCGCCACGTATTGCCGGCCCACGGTCACCCCTTCACCGACGTCCGCGATCGGGTCGACCACATCATTGGCCACCACGGGGAGCGCCTCGAGACCATCCGGAAGGCCGGCAACGAGATGGGATCGGGCACGGTGGAGGCCTACATGCAGCGGCTTTTCAAGGAACGCTCGTGGGGCGATATGGCGGCCAGCGAGACCTACGCCCACCTTGAGCACCTGCGAATCCTGGGCCAGGCGACCCGGGACGAAATCGCAGGTCAAGCTATATATTCGACCTACTGATTAATTCGCTTGACCGGCCCCCACCGGATCGACTCGGATGAAGGGCGGTCAGACGCCCCTATCGTGG
This sequence comes from Acidimicrobiaceae bacterium, assembly GCA_002714485.1. Taxonomy (GTDB): domain Bacteria; phylum Actinomycetota; class Acidimicrobiia; order Acidimicrobiales; family MedAcidi-G1; genus UBA9410. Next base: position 29,152 of record PAXM01000040.1, on the reverse strand, counting down.
ACGTCAGGCAGGGTGGCGAATGCCACCCGGCAACTCACAGGAAACCCACCATGTACGAGCACCACTGCCATCGAAACGGCCACCCGGCCGGCATGCACGTTTCCTCGTCGCGCGTGCATCCGGCCCATGTGGTGGCCAGCCCTCTCTCGGCCAACCTCGCATCGGTGAAGCCGGGTACCTCGTGGCACGTCGACTTCTCGACGTTCACCAACTATCCGACCACCGGTTTTGCCAAGACCGGCCAGCGGCCCCGGGAAGCGAACAGCTGATCAGCTGAACGCAGATCCACCCCGAGGCCGCCGGAGCAATCCGGCGGCCTTCTTCGTTTTTCCGACCAGACCAGAAACCCAGCAACCCAGAGAGCAGCGAGACCATGCAGGAAGCACTGACCTACGAACCAGAGATCTGGCGCCGAGAGGCCGCCTGCGAGCGGCTTGGCGTCCCGACCGGTGTCTTCTTCAGCGACGACATCGGGGACATCGTCCATGCCAAGAACATCTGCGCCGGGTGCCCGGTGCTGGAGTCGTGCTTGGAGGGCGCCATCCGTCGTCGTGAACCGTGGGGCGTATGGGGTGGACAGTTGTTCCGCAACGGCCACATCCTGGCCAATAAGCGTCGGCGAGGTCGACCCTCCAAGGTCCCCCGTCCAGAGGAACAGTTGCCTGTCGTTCCTATCCCGGTGCGTATCCAGCAGGAACTTCTCTCGGCCTGACCCGTTCACCCAACTACCAATCGAAAACGGGCTACTAGAACGCCAGACCACGGACCGGGGTGACGCTTCGGCGAGCCCCGGTCCGTGCGGCTACCAACCCGCCCACACCGGACCGGTACCGTCATCGACGTGTTCCGCGCCATTACCGGTCCGTCGCTCATGGGCCTGATCCTCATCGTGCTGCTGGCGACGACTACCGGCTGCGCCGAGGACGACCCGACGGGATTGGACGACGTGACCGCTATGGTCTTCGAGCTCTGGGATGGCGGCACGACCACTTTGGACGACCTAGTCGACAACGGNCGCCCTCTCGTCGTGAACCTTTGGGCCACCTGGTGCACCCCGTGCCTCAAGGAGATTCCCGTCCTCCAGGATGCCCACGAACGTGGCATTTGGGTTGGGAACGATCTNGTCCGGTTCGTCGGNATCAACGTGAGCGACTCTCCCACCCGNNCCGCTCAACAGGCTGAGGACCTCGGCATCACCTACCTTCAGGGTCGTGATCCNGATGGCAGGTTCTCCGCGTCCCTCAGCACCGTTGGCCTCCCGGTGACCGCCTTCGTGGANCACCGGGGCGAGTTGACCGGNGTCCACCACGGGTCGCTGGATGCCGANGAACTTGNGGCGGCCATCGACGAGNACCTAGGCNCGTCCTGATGATCNCCACCCCATGATCGACGTTTCCCTAGCCCTGCCATTCACACTGGGCATCGTCACGACCATCAACCCGTGNGGGTTCGCCATGCTCCCGACGTGGCTCGGCTACTTCCTCGGCCGTGACAGNGCTGACGGTGAGGACCGACCTGAACAGGTCCTACGGGGCCTGTCGGTGAGCCTCACCCTCACCGCCGCCTTCGTGCTGGTGTTCGGCGCCCTTGGATTGGCCGTCAACACGGTGGTCTCCGAGGAAGCCGTGGCTACCAGGACCCCTTGGATCACGGTGGCCCTCGGCGCATTGTTCATCCCCGTGGGGCTCGGGATGCTGACCGGAAGAACAGTCCGCATCCCGTTCTTCAAGCCGGGCCGGGGCCCGTCGAACACCGANATGTGGTCGGTGCTTGGGTTCGGAGTGTCGTACGCCGTTGTGTCCATCGGCTGTTCGGCGCCCATTTTCCTGCTGCACGTGGCCGGCAGCTTCGGGCGGGACGGCATCGTTGACGGAATCGCCATCTACCTGGCGTTTGCAGCTGGGATGGCTGCCGTGGTCACGTCGCTGACGCTGTCGCTCGCCATGGCCCGTGGCGGCCTGGCCCGCCACCTGCGACTGTTGCTCCCGCACTTCGACAGAATCGGCGCGGTAGCCCTCACAATGGGGGGCACCTACCTCATCGTCTACGGGATCTACGAGATCCGGGTCCTGAGTGATCCCCGGACACCCTCGAATCCCATCGTGGACTCGGTGACCGACCTCCAGTCACACCTGACCAACTGGACCGCCCACGTGGGCGGACTCCGCCTGNGGTTAGCCCTCTGGCTGGTCGTTGCCACACTCGTGGNGTGGGGCCTNGGNCCGGCACTGACAATCCGACCCCGANGNTGGCTGTGGTCGATGGTCAGTGGCACCTGGGTAGTNGCCGAAGGGCTAATCCATCGCGGGGACCTCATAGTCATCCCGGTCGGTCGGCTGATCGGCGACTGGCCTGCCCGGATCGGCAACTGGACTGANGACCCNNTGCGATGGGCCACNCCGCTGGAGGCCCTGCTCACCGTGGCCGTCGCGTTNACCATCTGGGCATCAGCCCGAGGGGCGATCGGGAGNCGTCGACGATGAACCGTCNACGACCATCTACGGCGGTNGAAGACCGGACGCCCGGCCNGGTCGAGCCGATCGANGACCTCGCTGACCTCNTGGCCCTGCCCGGCGTGGTCGAGGAGGTCGAATTGCGATCCGGGACCGGGGTGTGTGCCCTGCACGGAGGAGGCCTCGAGCGGGCCACCGAGGTCGTGGCCCGCGAGGTGGCCNACCGGGTCNACGGATCGTTGTACTCNGTGGTTCAACCCGATGGGTGTCGCCGCCACCTNCCGTCGACTCGCTTTGTGTCCGGCGTGTCGGCCGGACTCGACGCCTTCATGGACCGGGTGNACTCCGTGCTNTCGATCCACGGATACGGCCGNCACGACGACTTCTGGGCCGTGCTGGTGGGCGGCGCCGACCGGGCCNCNGCCCACCACGTGGCCGGCCACCTCCGGGGGGTGTTGCCTGAGGAGTACCGGGTGGTCGACGACGTAGAGGCAATGCCCNGGTCGCTGCGAGGCCTGCACCCCNANAACCCAGTGAACCGCGTACCCGGTGGCGGCGTCCAGATCGAATTGCCCCCCAGCATCCGCTGGAACCGGGACCACCGTGACTGGTCGGATCGNGACGACACGCCACGTGCCGAGCANCTCGACCTGCTGATANANGGNCTGGTCGCNGCACTGGAGGATCCGTACCGGCCCACCCTTNGGGCCTGAGGTNAGGGGGCGCGGCGCTCCACTACCCACGAACAACCCTCGAGTTGGTAGCGCAGTCGATCGTGCAAGCGGTCGGGTCGGCCCTGCCAGAACTCGATNGNGTGGGGCCTGACCCGGTAGCCACCCCAGTGGTCGGGCCGCTCAACTGGCCGGTCGGCCCAACGCTGTTCGGCCTCGACGAAGGCGCGTTCGAGGGTTGCCCGGTCGGGCACTGCTGCACTCTGGTCCGACGCCCACGCTCCGAGCTGGCTCCCCCGTGGCCGAGAGATCCAGTAACCGTCGGACTCGTCGTCGGTGAGGCGTTCGGTGATGCCTATTACCCGGACCTGGCGTCGTAACTCGGTCCAACTAAAGGTGAGGGCGGCCCGACCCGACCCGTCCATCTCGACAGCCTTGTCACTGGTGTAGTTGGTGAAGAATACGAAGCCCTCGGCATCGATCCGCTTCAGGAGCACGTTGCGGGCCGACGGCCACCCATCGGCGGTNACCGTGGAGAGCACCATGGCGTTGGGCTCCCGATAGCCAGCTTCCTCNACTTCGCCGAACCATCGNTGGAACTGGGTGAACGGATCGTCGGCTAGATCGGCCTTGTCGAANCCCGCCGNNTCGTAGGCCTCCCGCACNTCGCTCAAGTCCATCCCGCCAGTCAANCAGCCGACACCTCGTACCGGCACACCCGCAGTACCCCGAGCAGCCTCCTAGTGTCAGCCTGATGGCCAGTCGCTCCCGCCCCGCTGTCGGACCGTCTGTCCAGGAAATCGCTCTGGTGGTCATCGGTGGAGTGATCGGCGCGGCNGCCCGNTGGGGGCTGNTGGAGGCGACAGCCGNCACAGACGACAGCCCNGCNGGNCCGGTGCTGCTGGCCAANCTGGTNGGGTGCGGCCTGNTNGGCCTTCTNCTNGGACGCGGTGTCGCTTCGTCGACCCGCCTACTNGCCGGCGTCGGGTTCTGTGGNGGCCTGACNACCTTCTCCACCTTNGCTGTNGAGGTGGCTGAGGCCCTTCGGACCAGCGACGCGTCGGGAGCACTCGGCTACACGGTGCTCTCGGTTGGTGGCGGACTGGCTACCTTCCTTCTGGGTCGGATGACCGGCCGAGCCATCCTGCGAGGTCAACCCACGGAGCCGTCGTGCTGATCGGACTGGGATTCGTGGCCTCTGCCGCGGCCGGCGCGGGACTCCGGCTGGTGGCGACCCGACGTTGGCCGGGCGGTCANCTGGGCACGATGGCCGTGAACGTTTCCGGTGCGTTCGCCCTCGGGCTTTTNGCCGGCGCCGATGCCGGCACGCTNACGGTCGTCGGTACGGGAGGCCTGGGAACGTTCACCACGTTCTCNACGTTCACCGCCGATGCCGTNGCGCTCGGCGACACCNGGATCGGGACCCGACGGGGACGCTCGGTGGGCCACATCCTCAACACCCTCGTGTTGGGAGTCGGGGCCGCAGCACTCGGCCTGATGATTAGCGTCTGACAACCGGCTGCCAGCGGTCAGCCGATGGTGGTAGCCCCCCGCATGTAGGGCTGGAGCACCTCCGGGATAGCGATGGTGCCGTCGGGCTGGCGGTGCGTTTCGACCACGCCGGCCCACACCCGGGGCACGGCCAGACCGGACCCGTTCAGGGTGTCGATGATCCGAGTGCCCTTCTCGTCGGTCGGCCGATACCGCACGTTGGCACGNCGGGCCTGGTAATCGCTNAACCACGANACCGATGAGACCTCCAGCCACTGGTCGGCCCCCGGCGCGTACACCTCGAGGTCGAACGTNCGGGCGGACGAACCACCGAGGTCACCGGCGCACAGGTCAAGTACNCGGTAGGACAGACCGAGGTCTGTGATGGCCGCCTCAGCCCTGGCGAGGATGTCGGCGTGCACCTCGGGTGCCTGCTCTCGAGTGGCGTACGAGAGCANCTCGACCTTGTCGAACTCGTGGACCCGCAGAAGGCCTCGGGTATCCCGACCGGCCGATCCGGCCTCCCGACGAAAGCACGATGTGTGGGCCATGAGCTTCATGGGCAGGTCGGCTTCGTCGAGCACCTCGTCGCGACAGAACGAGGTGAGCGGCACCTCGGCGGTGGGGATGGCCCACAGGTCGTCCCGCTCGAGGTGGTAGGCATCCTCCTCGAACTTCGGGAGATGGCCTGTGGACACCATGGTCTCTGTCCTGACCAGGGTCGGGGGCCGCATCTCATGGTAAGCGTCCGCGTTGCGGTCCAACCCGTACTGGATCAGCGCCCGGCACAGGGTGGCACCCATGCCGGTGTACATGACGAACATCGAGCCAGAGAGTTTGGTGCCCCGAGCCACATCTAGGAGGCCCAGATCCTCACCAATCTCCCAGTGGGGCACCCGCTGGTGCTCGCCATAGGCATCCGGGTCCCAGTGTTCGTGGCGGACCACGACATTGTCGGCCTCAGTCAATCCCTCAGGCGTATGTTCCGACGGGATGTTGGGCACCCGCAGCAGGATCTCCCGGATCTCATCGGCTAGGCCGTCGACCTCGGCGGATAGGGCCTCCTCCCGTGCCCCGAGTTCACGACTCTGGGCCTGCAGCTCAGCGGCCTCCTCGGCCTTGCCGTCCCGGTGGAGGCCTCCNACCTCCTTGGAGATGGTGTTGACCTCATTGCGAACCTGGTCACGCTCTTCGGCCAACTGGCGCTGCTGGGCATCGAGTTCNACCANCCGGTCCAGACCCGAGGNGTCCTCGCCCCGTCGGGCGATGGCNGCCTTGACNGCCTGGGGATCAGTACGTAAAAGCCGGATATCGATCACGAGTTNGAACCTAGCGGGGGGGCTACACGCCTACTCGACTAGTTCTCGGTCTGTCCNCAGNCTCAGGTGGCGCCCGTCNGCCGGGCGNAGNCGCTGGTTCTCCCGATTATGGATCCGGGAGTAGCCGATGAACTTCACGATGATGATCCCCCAGAGGTAGAAGCCACCCAGCAGCTTCATGATGAGCCCCGCTGCCTGCTGGTCTGAGGTCACCGTGANCCCAAACGCCTCGAACCCGTCGTCNTAGTGCTTGTAGACNGTGCCCTCAGCGAAAGTNAGCCACGCCGCCGGAATGGTCGGGATAACCGACATNAGGAACAGGTAGATCATCTGTCCCGGCACCGANATCCGTAACTCGGGCAGAGGCGCCGCCACCGGAACCCACATCAGCAGCGCCGAAACNAAAAGCAGCAGGTGAACCGAATAGTGGAAGGCCCCGGAGTCGAACGACCACTGCACCACACCACTCCAGTGGGTAAGGGCCGTCAGTGCGTTGAACAGCACACCGGCCACCACNGGGTGGGCTAGGCGTCNCAGGATCCTCGACCCACGGCCACCCTCGAGCACCAGAAGGCGGGCCAACCACGGCGGTATGGCCAGCAGAAATAACGGTGGCACGATGAACGTGATGACCATGTGCTGCAGCATGTGCACCGCGTAGAGGTGTGCNTCAGCGATGTCGTGCAGCGGCCAGTCGGCCGACACCAGCAGAAGCAAGGTGGCCAACACGAAGGCACGCCGCTGGAACGGGGTGCTGATCGCTTCACCAACCGGTACAACCCNGGGGCCGATCACCCTGGTGGCCCACCAGCCNAGGGCTACAACAGCGACCACCAGAAACCAGACCTCGGGGTGGGCCTGCCANNGCCANGGATCGGGAGTGGCTGCCAGCAGNGCCGTCACGGGATCAGGACCAGTTCACGGTCCGGGTGGGTTTGCCACCCATGGNNGACGAGACGCCTCAGCCCTTGTGCCAGAACTCGAAGACGGTCAGGGCAATGCCGTAGACGATGGTCGCCAACACCANGCCCGTCACAAAGAACTTNGTGAACAACGGGCTGTCNAAGCGCAGATGCATGAACCAAGCGGCCACGTAGAAGAACTTGTAGANCATCATCACCATCAGCATGGGTATGAGGACCTCGCCCGGCATCTCCACGAAGTAAGTCCCGACCTCGAGGGCCGTGACGATGGCCAGGATCACAGCGACCTGGATGTACCGACGGTCCGACGGGTGATCGTGGCCCCCCTCGTGGGAGGCCTCGTGGGATTCCATGGGTGACTCGGTGGCGGTACTCACGGTGATAGCTCCCGGATCAGCTGGTGGGTGAGGGCACCAGATAGATGACGGTGAAGATGAAGATCCACACCACGTCAACGAAATGCCAGTAGAGGCCGACGATCTCGACGGTCTCGGATCGCTCCTTGGTGAGGGTCCCCCGCAGCGAGGAGATGAGCAACGACATCAGCATCAAGATGCCAAGGCTCACGTGCACGCCATGGAACCCGGTCAGGGTGAAGAAGGCTGACGAGAAGGGGCTGGTCGTGTAGCCCAGACCCTCCCGGACAAATGTTGTGAACTCGTAGACCTGCCCGCCAATGAACAACGAACCCAATAGGGCGGTGGTGAGCAGCCAAATCCGATTGTTACGGATATCGCCCCGCTGCAGGGCCGATAGGGCCAGCACCATGGTCAGCGAACTCATCAACAGCACGAACGAGCTGACCGACGTGAACGGGATGTCGAAGATGTCTCCGGGGGCTGGCCCGTCGCCGAACCGGCTGCGGTAGATCAGGTAGGTCGAGATCAGGCCGCCGAACAGCAGGCATTCCGAACCCAGAAACACCCACATCAGGAGCTTGTTNTCGGACAGGCCGGTGCCCGTCCCGTGGCCGTGCGACACGGCGGCTGTGTCAGCCAACGGGGGCCTCCTCNGCGGTNTCGAGTGGCTCATCATCCACGCTGTNCTCGGGTGGAACGTCCTCGGTCGGCTCATCGGCGTGGTGTCCNTGACCGTGCGGCCCGTCGGGATCNTCGACCGGCTCGAAGATCCAGCCGTAGATGCCCATCAGCACNAGNGCGCCNCCCAGCACACAGAACCACANGGTGTACATCAGGCCGAANCCNATGAACGGCAGACCGGCGGCCANCACGACCGGCCAGTACGAGGGCGAAGGTAGGTGGATGTCGGTCGCCGAACCGTCCTGGCACACCTCCTCNGCCGTGGCCACGCGNACCACCCGACCGTCTTCGTCCTCTCCGTACTTGCGGTGCCAGAACTCGTCGAGGGAGTCGATCTGGATCTCACTATCNAAGTTGTGCACCGGCGTCGGGTTCGGGGTGAACCACTCCGGGCCGCGGGCGTCCCACGGGTCCAGCCCGACCGGTGGGGCGGTGCGAGCCCGTCGGGCCGAGATGATTACGTTGATCAGGAATACGGCCACGCCCAAGGCGATGATGAACGCACCAATCGAGGCGAACATGTTCCAGAACTCGAAACCAAAGCCGGGGCTGTANGAGGCGATCCGNCGCGACATCCCCTGCAGACCGAGAATGTGCATCGGACCGAAGGTCATGTTGAAACCGACGATCATNAGCCAGAAGTTCCACTTACCCCACTTCTCGTCCAGCAGGTGTCCGAAGACCTTGGGCCACCAGAAGTAGAAGCCAGCGAAGATACCGAGCAGGGCGCCACCGAAGATCACATAGTGAAAGTGGGCGACGATGTAGTAGGTGTCGGTCTGCTGGGTGTCGGCTGGGGCCACCGAGTGGGTGACGCCCGACAGTCCGCCGATGGTGAACATGGACACCACCCCCGAGGCAAAAAGCATCGGTGTGTTGAAGCGGATCCGACCACCCCACATGGTGGCTAGCCAATTCAGGATCTTCACGCCGGTCGGCACAGCGATGAACATCGTCGACACCGAGAAGGCCGCCACCGAGATGGGGCCGATACCCGACACGAACATGTGATGGGCCCACACACCCCAGCCCATGAAGCCGATTGCGATTCCCGAGAAGACCATGAACGGGTAGCCGAAGAGGGGCTTGCGGGAGAACGTCGGGATGACCTCGCTGATAATCCCGAAGCTGGGCAGGATCAGGATGTACACCTCGGGATGGCCGAAGATCCAGAACAGGTGTTGCCAGAGCAACGGGTCGGCACCCATCTCCGGGTTGAAGAAGTTGGCGCCGAAGTTCCGGTCGAATAGCAGCAGGAACAGGGCCACGGTGATCACCGGCACGGCGAACAGCAGCAGGAACTGCACAACCAGGATCATCCAGGTGAAGACCGGCATCTTGAAAAGCGTCATGCCCGGTGCCCTCATATTGAGCACCGTCACGATGAGGTTCATCGCCGACACCAGCGAGGCGATGCCTGTGATCTGCAAGCCAATGGCGTAGTAGTCCATGCCCTTGCCCGGCGAAAAGATCATCCCGGTGTTGGGGGCATAGGCGAACCAGCCACCGTCGGGAGCGTCGCCAACAATCCAGGACATGTTCAGGAACAGGCCACCGGCTAAAAACACCCAGAACGAGAGGGCGTTCATCCGGGGAAAGGCCACGTCCCGGGCACCGATCTGCAGTGGTAGGAGGTAGTTCGCGAACGCTGCGGCTAAAGGCATGATCACTAGGAAGACCATGGTCACGCCGTGCATAGTGAACACCCGGTTGTAGGTCTCAGCACCCAGCACCGTGCCATCGGGGGTGGCCAACTGCAGACGAATGAGCAGGGCCTCGATGCCACCAATGACGAAGAAGAACATCGCTGTGGCGCCGTAGAGAATGCCGATCTTCTTGTGGTCGACGGTGGTGATCCAGTCTCGCCAGCCGGTGTTGGCTTTCGGTCGTGTGTAGACGCCGATCGACCCGCCCGGGGCCTCCAACTCGGTCACATCACTCATCAGTCGACCTCCGTCGCCGCGATGACGTCCATGGCCGGGGCCGTGCCCAGAGTCTGGAGGTACGCCACCACGTCATCGATCTGGCCCTCGCTGAGGCCCATGGCCGGCATACCCCGGCGACCCTCGGCATAGGCAGGCTTTTCAGCTGGTGCGTTTCGCAGCCAGGCTTCGAGCTGGGTCCGATTCAGCGAACCGTCGGCCTCGTAAAGGTCGAAGATGCCGCCAGCGAACGTGGTCCGGCTCATTATGTGGGTCAGATTCGGTGCGGCGTTGGAGACCAGGTCAGCACCACCACCATCGTTGATGCCGTTAACCACATGGCAACGAGCGCACTGGCCCTCGAAAATCTCCCTGCCACGTAGAGCAGCAGCATCAATCGGCTCAACGGCTGGCTGCATCTGCTGGTCGACCCACAACTGGAAGTCAGCCGGGTCCATGGCCACCGTCTGCATCCTCATCCGGGAGTGGCTGAGACCACAGAACTCAGTGCACTGTCCGAAATAGACGCCGGGCTTCTCGGCCTCGATCTTCCAAGGTGCGACCCGACCCGGTACCGCATCACGCTTCCCGTTCAAAGCCGGAATCCAGTAGCTATGGATCACGTCTCGACTGGTGATCTTGAGACCGATCTCCGAACCAGTCGGAATGACGAGTTGGTTGGCCGCCACGATGTCGGCTGGCGGTAGGTGACGGGCGTCGCTCAGGTCGAGCCCATCTAGTCCATCAAAGTAGTAGCGAAACTCCCACCACCACTGCTGACCAACCACGAGTATCTCGGGGTCCCACGACGTGCGTTTTCCATCCACCGCGACCACGATGTCGGCGCGGTCCTCGCTGTTCAACTCGAAGTGGCTGAGGAGGGGGAAGACGGCGATGACGGCCATGAGGACCGCCGGGCCGATGGTCCAGCCGATCTCAGCCCGGAAGTGGCCATGCAACTGATGCGGGAACTCGTCTGTGCTGTGGTCGTCACGGAACTTCCACCAGATGATGGCCGTAGCACCGAAGATGATTACGAAGACGATGCCAGCAATGAGGAAGATCGGGTCCGATAGTGAGTCAATCGATCGGGAGATGGGACCCTGGGGCTCCAGAGTGTCCAGAGGTGCATCAGCGGCACAGCCGGTCAGGGCCAGCAGCCCACCAGCGGCGAGGGCGGCTAAGCACCCCGGGCTCGGGGACCTGCGCAGGGGCATAGGGATCAATGGTCTGCCTCCGCCTCGTCATGGTGGGCTCCGCCACCCTTGTGGTGGAACTCCCGCTCACCGCTGACCGCAGTAACGATGCCGAGGATGAGAATGGCCGTTATACCTGCGAACAGGATGCCTCGAACGGTCGAACGCGGCATNTCGGGACGTTGACTGATCAGGATGGCNAGGCCGAAGATGACCAAGCCGACGACNGTGGCCACCCAGACAGCACCGGTCACCGANGAGGCAAGCAGCACNCGGGAGACNGCCAGCACGAGGACTGCCNCGCCGACNGTACCGAGGATCGGGATTTCGATTGGGCGCATGAGGTTCTCACGGGCCTCGGCATTGACCTCTGGATCACCNGANACCCTCTCGGACCAGTTGGTCATGGTCCACTCGACACCNACGGCGGCCACGATGACTAGACCCANGACGAAGATCGCAGAATTGACAACCAGTCCTACGCCGACNGCNCCGACACCNAGGGCNCCGAACACCGGCCACAACGAATTNCCGACAGCCACCTGCCCGGCCGGCGCCTCGGCTAACCCGAGGACCTCGGCCTGNGCTTCGGCATCGGCGTCGCGAAAGGCCGCAGCAATCAGGCCGAACATGGCGAGCACGCCAGNGGCGAATATCAGGATGGTGTAGGAGACATGGTTTCCCACNCCTCCCTTCCAGCCGATGGAGACGGGACCGGTCTCGGTGGCACCCGACGTGTAGCCGGCGAACACCGCCGCCATCATGACGGCGACAGCGAATCCGAACCAGAGTTTGAAGCCGGTGGTAAGCATGTCGATCTCCCGCCGCTACTTGGCGATGTAGATGCCGATCCAGATGACCGAATACACGGCCACCGCGGCATACCAGTAGAGGGCCGCNGCCGAGACGAGGTCCCGGTGTCGGCTGGTGTCCTGCCCNCCGAGGGTCCGNANGAGCAGCATTCCNAGCCAGAGCACTCCGATGGCCACCATCACGAGGTGTGAGCCGACGATCGTGAACANGAGCGTGGCCGCCTCGCTGGTGTCGATGGGNAGGCCGATGTCAACGAAGTAGAANACNGTCTGGTTGACCATGGCAATTCCGAGGACTGCTGTGAGGGCCATAGCGATCATGAGATGGACCCGGTCGTCGTTCAGGACCGAGTGGACGGCCCAGCCCATAGTGATGGCCGACATGGCCATGGTGGCCATGTTCATGCCGCCCGGCACCAGTTGGATCGCCCCCTCCGGGTACCACTGGGTTCCCCAGGCCAGGGCATCGGCCCGGATGGAGAAGTAGAGGGCGAACAGCCCACCGAAGTACATGATGACGCTTCCCGTGCCGAACGCCGACGCGACCACCAGGGTCCTCGGACGGGTCGGGGCGGTGGGAACGGTGGTGCCCATCAGGACCCACCCTTCTCTCCACCACCAGAGGTTCGATTGGCAGCCGTGACTAGCCCACCGGCCAGCATCCACGTCGCGAGGCCGCCGACCACGGCAAAGGAGCCGATCATGGACACTAGGTTTAGGGCGTCGACACCGGAGTTCGGGTTGCCAGCAGCGGCGAGGGTTACGCCGGTGAAGTCGGTCTGGTCGAGTAATCCGCTNATCAGGTCGGTCANGCCGCTCAGGACGATGCCAGAAGCGATGGCCAGCCCTCCCAGCAGAATCAGGCCATCACGATGGCCCTCCGGCCCAGTCAGTTCGTCGACCCAGTGGTGCAAGCCGGCACCAACGCCAAGGATGCCAGCACCGACCACGAAGGTGAAGTTGGCACCGCCCACGGCCGTGTCGAGCAGGTCCAGTGGGGCGATGACCTGGAGGGCGCCCACCGCGGTACCGGCGACGACCAACAGAGCCGCCAGGACTAGGAGCACCGTCTCGGCCGGAGGCTTCGATCCCAGGTTGGAACCACCCCGACGCAGAGTGTCGGCTAGACCACCCAGGATGGCCAGGGCAACGGGCACTATGGCGAAGGCTGCCACCACCGACAACGCCTCCTCTCGAATAGGCGTACCCGGCGTATCGAAGAAGGTCTGGGCGAAAGCACCGAACGACAGGAAGCCGAAGGCCACGGTGGCCACCAGTAGGACGTCCCGGTTGGCCTGCACGGTGCGGGTCGTGGTGGCCACGACGTCCAGTGCGATACCCAGGACCGGAAGAACCAGGACATATATAGCCGGGTGCGTGAACATCCAGGANAGTTGCTCCCANATGGCGTCCTCTGCACCGAACCGGATGGCAGGACGACCCCGTAGGTCGACGTAGGCCAGCACCGCGTTGGCAGCCAAGATNGGCAGCATCCCCNTCCAGATCGTGGCGGCGACGAGCGTTGTCCAGGCGGTGAACGAGAGGTCACGCAGGCCGGTGCCGGCGGCACGCCCGGAAACGATGGTGGTCATNACGCTGACTGAGGCCACCAGCAGNCCAGCGATCACCAGCAGCAGGCCCATGACGGTCAGGGCAGTGGCCTGGCGCTGGCCTCCGCCCCCGGGGGTACCGAGGCCCCCGTCGGCCAGGAACCCGACCAGGGTCATGCCGGCGCCGATCAGCCAGATCCAACAGCCCAACGCGGCGGCCCGGGGGAACACCAGGGACCCACCGCACTGGCGGGGAACGATCGTGGTCGCTAGGGCCATCAGGCCAGGCAGCACGCCCAGGAGGACGAGGGCCACCCGATGGGCCGACCAGAACTGGAACATCCCATCGGCGCCGTCGAACAGGTTCGCCGATCCCAGGTCAAGCCGTTCCAGGCCCACCAGCAACCCGGCGATGGAACCCAGAAGTAAGAGCGCCCCCGAACCGAAGCCCCAGACCTTCGAGAGGGTGGTCGGGTCGGTGGAGGTCACAGCCTCCTCCAGCGCGGTTGGAGAGGAGTCAGAGGCGGCGGCGGTGTCAGTCGTCGTCATCAAAGCTTCTTGGTCGGTGAGCTCGTTCAGTGCCCTCGTGCAACGATCCGGACGGGCCCGGACCACACGAGGCTAGGCGGATCGTCGGAGATTCCGGCGCCCACAGGCTCGACGCAATCTAGTCGGCCTCAGGGCCTCGGACTGACCCGAAGGGAGAAAACCAAACGATCCCGTCTGGCGTGATCGGACTGTCATCGTGACCGGATATTCAGACCAGAACATCGACCACCATGGCGCCGAATAGCAGGGTCACGTAAGTGATCGAGAAGGAGAACAGCCGCATGGTTGTACGTTCGGTCGGCTGGCGCCGAACGGCCTCCACCATTGCTCCAAAGGCCGCCCCGAGCACCAGCGCAGAGACTAGGTACACGGCGCCCATGTCGGCCACCGGTGAGAAGACCACGGTCAAGGCCACCAGTACCAGCGTGTAGAGGATCATCTTGCGGACCGTCTCTTCGATGCTCACCACCGATGGGAGCATGGGAACCGAAGCCGCCCGGTAGTCGTCGCGATACCTGATGGCCAGAGCCCAGAAGTGGGGCGGGGTCCAGAAGAAGATCAACAGAAACAGGATGACCGGGGGCCATGACAGGGTCTCGGTGACCGCCGCCCACCCAACCAGTACCGGGACGGCCCCCGCAGCACCACCGATCACAATGTTCTGGGTCGTCGTGCGCTTGAGCCACAACGTGTACACGAACACGTAGAAGAAGGTGGCTGACACGGCCAACACAGCACTTAGAAGGTTGACGGTGGCGAAAAGCCAAGCAAAGGCGGCTACCTCGATGGACACCGCGAAGACCAGCGCCGCACGTGGCGTCATAACACCCCGGACCAGCGGCCGGTGCATGGTCCGCTCCATCAGCCCGTCGATGTCGCGATCAACCACCATGTTCACGGCATTGGCACCACCCGCGGCCAGGGTGCCTCCGATCACGGTGGCCACCATCAACCAGACCGACGGCACGCCCCGCTCGGCCACAAACATGGTCGGCACCGTGGTGACCAGGAGGAGTTCGATGATCCTCGGCTTGGTCAAGGCCACATAGCCCGCCACCTTCTCACCACGCGAGAAGGTCGCCCCAGTGGATGTGACGGGGGAGTTAGAAGGTTGGGCGTGCACGAGGTCAGGCTAGGAGCCAGTCCGCCGGTGTGGGTCCTTCCGGGTAGAGACGGGACTGGAACCGCTGCATACCGCCAAGCCACCGGTCGACGTCATCGGCCTTGCGCCGGACGTACTCGGCGACATCAGGGTGGGGCAGCACGTGGAACCGGCCGTCCGTGAGGGCCTCGACGACCGTGTCGGCCAGTTCGGCAGCGGTCAGCACCCCATCGACAGCCGCCGCACCCGACGGTCCGTCACCGGGAATCAGGTCGGCGGTCGGGCTGTTGGTGATGATATTGGTGGCCACGGCCTGCGGGCACAGGACCGATACCCCGATCCCCCGGTCCCCATAGGACACGCTGATCCACTCAGCCAGAGACACGGCGGCATTCTTGGTCACCGAGTAGTGGAGGGAACCAATCTGGGTCAGGAGGCCGGCGGCCGACGAGGTATTGAGCAAGTGCCCACCACCATTGGCCACCATGTGTGGGATGGCGTGCCGGGCGGCATATAGGTGGGCCATCACGTGAACCCCGAACATGCGGTGGAGCTCCTCATCGGGAGCCTCAAGACCACCGACGGTGACGTACCCGGCGTTGGAGACCATCAGGTCGATACGTCCGTACCGCTCGACGGTACCGTCGATCAGGGCCTTCACCGACGGCTCGTCAGCCACGTCACAGGCCACCGCCTGGCACATCGCCCCAACCGCCGAGACCCGCTCGGCCACGATCTCGACACCGGCGGCGTCTCGGTCGGCGGCCACCACGGCCCGAGCCCCCTCGACAGCGAACCGCTCCACCATGGCCTCGCCGATCCCACTTGCCGCACCGGTCACCACCACTACCGAGTCACGGATCTGCACGGGTTTCTGCATGGGAACGGATCCTAGGTACCGAGTTCCCTCTCCACCTCTACGGCCGACCCCCCCCACCTGCCCGGGCCGCTCGTAGCCTTCCGGAGGTGACGGTCGACGCCCCGGACCTCCGGACCGCTCCCCGCAGGCTCTCCCCCGACGCCTACCTACGCATCTGTCGCGTGGCACTCGTCCTGCTGGTCGGGATCGTGATCACCGGCGCTGCGGTCCGCCTCACCGGATCAGGCCTCGGCTGCTCGGACTGGCCAACCTGCGAGCAGGACCGGTTCGTCCCCGAAGCCGAGATCCATGGATGGATCGAATTCGGCAACCGGCTCATCACCGGGCTGGTCTCCATAGCCGTCATCGCCGCCGTGCTGGGGTCGCTCGCCCGGTCGCCCCGACGTTCCGACCTGGTGAGCTGGTCATGGGGGCTGGTGGTAGGGGTGGTCGGCCAGGTCGTACTAGGCGGCATCGTGGTCCTCAGTCACCTCAATCCGTGGCTGGTGCTCGGTCACTTCGCCCTCTCGATGGTGCTGGTATTCAACGCCGTAGTTCTCCACCACCGGGCGGGCGACCACGCCCGACCCGGTCCACGGGCCATCACTCCATCGGTCCGACGCCTCACCGGCCTGCTGACCGGCTTGGCCGTGGTGGTCCTGGCCACAGGCACGCTGGTGACCGGTACCGGACCGCACGCCGGAAGCCGGGAGGACCCCATCGCACGGTTGCCGTTCACAGTCCGGGAGGTGGCCCGAGTCCACGGAACCACTGTGGTCATCACCCTGATCGTGGTGGCCGCACTCACTCTCGCCGTCCGCCGCCATGTTCCCTCCGGCGAACCACTCCAACAGGCGATCCGCTGGTTGATCGCAGTGGTCGTGGCGCAGTCAGCCATCGGTTGGACCCAGTACTTCACCGGCGTCCCCGTGGTGCTGGTCGGACTGCATGTCGCTGGCGCGACAGCGCTCTGGATGGTGGTGGTCAAGCTCCGTCTGCTGACTACTGACTTCGCCAGCGCGACCTCGGATGAGAGCGACGCCAGGCAATGAGTCCGACCCCAGTCGAGGTGGACAATCCCGAAACCGATCGCGAACACAACGAAGAGAAGGCGACCGACCGGCCATGGATCGTGCTGGTGTGGAACGACCCGATCAACCTGATGTCGTACGTGTCGTTCGTGTTCCAGAAGGTCTTCGGATACTCCCGGGAGAAGGCTGACCGGCTGATGTTGGACGTCCACCACAAGGGTCGTGCCGTGGTGTCCGGCGGTACGCGCGAGAAGGCCGAGATGGACGTCTTTCGCCTCCATGAACACGGCCTGTGGGCCACCCTCCAGCAGGGAGACTGAGGGTTGAGAGGGAAGAGGTTTTCATGAGGAGAAAGGGTCCAGTGGCGCTCCGACGCGACGGCGACCGGACCACCGTGCTGTTAGGCGACGACGAACGTTCCATGTTGATCGATCTGGCCGAACAGTTCCGCTCGGTCCTGGCCGCCGATGCCGACCCGGACCTGCGCCGGCTCTATCCCACGGCCTACGCCGACGATGCTGAACGCGACACCGAGTACGCGGAACTGGTCCACGACGACCTATTGCAAACCAGGTTGGACGCCATCGAGAGGCTGGTCGAATCGGCCACCGAATCCTCCATCGACGACGAGCAGCTCGCCGCATGGATGCAGGTGCTCAACGGGCTTCGCCTGCTGCTGGGGACCCGACTGGACGTGTCGGAGGAGGACCAGTTCGACCCCGAGGCACCCGACGCCCCATCGCGCGCTCTGATCGCCTGGCTGGGCTTTCTGCTCGAGGAAGCGGTGGGGTCCGCCGCAGCGGGACTCTGATCCTCCACCTCCGACGCGTGACGCGTCCCGAAGGCTCGCTGGTATCGTGGCCCCGCTCTCAGCGAGGTCTGGCCCCCATCGTCCAGCGGCCTAGGACGCCGGCCTTTCACGCCGGTAACACGGGTTCGAATCCCGTTGGGGGTACGAAGGCGGTACGGCTCCAGCCGGACCACCTGGTCCTGTGGTGCAGTTTGGAGTGCACGCCGGCCTGTCAAGCCGGAGGTCGCGGGTTCAAATCCCGTCAGGACCGCCAATCTCACCGGCTCTTCGGAACAGGTGAGACGCGGTCGGGTAGCTCAGTTGGAAGAGCACTCGCCTGAAAAGCGAGGGGTCCCCGGATCGACGCCGGGCCCGACCACCTACAGAGGCCCGCCCCATGGGCGGGCCTCACCGCGTTCATGCTTCTTCTCGGCGGTCCAGCACGTGATAACAACCGAAGGCCGCGGCACCCCTTGCGAGGCCTCGGAACTTCCGAAGATCCAACCGAATGTCATCAGCCATTGCCTTGACCCATTGCTCCATGTCGGTCCGACCCGACGAGGGTCACTGGGGCCAGTGGGTGACGACCCTCAGCAGGAGGACGACCTGATGAGCCCAGCCGCCTAACGTCCCGGGATGCCCCACGCCTCTGATCCCCGAGTGCTCGTGGTGGCAGCCAACCTTCGGGACCTCGGAGGGCTGGCCACTACCGACGGGCGGGCCGTGCGCACCGGCCGACTCTTTCGATCGGGCCACCTCTGCGACCTGGGGGTCTCCGGCCGGGCCACGGTTGACGCTCTGGGCCTGCGAACCATCGTGGATCTCCGACGTCCCACCGAGGCGGCGGCCCGACCGCATCCCGACTTGCCCGACTGCAAGGTGGTGGGCATCTCGGTCTCAGACGACGACAATGAGTTCGCCGTAGTGGCCAACGCCATGGTCGACCCAGACGCCGAACCGCTCGGCCCAGACCACATCACCAGTTACTTCCGCACCCTGGTGACCGACCGACTGGACCGTTACCGCCCGGTGTTCGAGGTGGCCACCGACCCCGACCGCCTTCCGCTGTTGTTCAACTGCACGGCCGGTAAGGACCGCACCGGGGTGGTGGCGGCCGTCCTGTTGCGGATCCTCGGCGTGGACGACAACACGGTCATGGCTGACTACCTGCTGTCCAACGAGGTCCGCCGCACTTGGATCGAGGGAACCGAGATCGACTATCGACGTCGTATTGCGGAGCGCCTCGGGACCACCCCCGACGAAGTTCCAGAGGACCGGATGGCCTCCTTGTGGGCCCTGATGTACTGCCAACGGGAGTACCTCGAAGCGGTGCTGGACACCGCCGTTGACCAGTGGGGAACGTGGACCTCATTCGTCGCCGAAGGGCTCGGGCTGGATGACGCTCGCGTCGCCACGTTCCGGGCGGCCCTACTGCATTGACCGATGGGTGCGGGGCCGGCCGGAACCTGCCTATCGACAAATACACCTTCGGTCTCAGATGGCCTGTTCCCGGCCCTGCCAGTAGACATCGCGAAGGTGACGTTTCTTCAATTTGCCGGTCGCCTCCCGGGGCATGGCGTCGTGGAAGTCGATCGACCGGGGACACTTGAAGCCAGCGAGGCGCCCCCTGCACCAGGCAACCAGTTCGTCCTCGGTAGCTACGGCACCTGTCTCGAACTCGACTGCCGCCTTGACCTCTTCACCCCACTCGTCGTCGGGTATCCCGAACACCGCGCAGTCGGCCACGGCCGGGTGGGCGATCAAGACCGCCTCCACCTCAGCCGGATAAATGTTGGCCCCACCGCTGATGACCATGTCAATCTTGCGGTCTGACAGGTAGACGTAACCGTCGGCATCGACCCACCCCACGTCACCTACCGTGAACCATCCGCCGGGCAAACGGCTGGCTTCGGTCTTGTCGGAATCACCTACGTACTCGGGTCGGCCATCAGCCCGGAGGAAGTAGAGGTTGCCAACCTCCCCGTCGGGCAGTTGTCCACCGTCATCATCGAAGGCGGCCACGGTGAGCGTCGGTGCTGATTTACCCACCGTGCCCGGTCGCTCTCGCCATGCCTCCGGAGTGACGCGGAGCGGACCGGTGCCCTCCGAGGAACCGAAGAGTTCGTAGACCACTGGCCCCCACCAGTCCATGACCACCTCCTTGGCCCACCGCGGACAGGGGGCACCCCCGTGGACCACCGAGACCAGTGACGACAGGTCGTGGCGGCCAGCCAGCTCGTCGACCCGCTTGGCCATACGCACGATGTGGGTCGGGACGATGAGCGCGCTGGTCACCGACTGGTCTTGGACGGTGGTCAGGAACCGGTCGGCGTCGAATCGGTCGTCGAAAAGGATCGACTGCCCCAGCCCGAGGGCTGCATTGTGGAAGGCACTGGGCAGCGCGTGGTACATCGGGCTGACCACTAGGTGGGGTCCATGGTCGGGCAAGTCGTAGAAACGCCCCCAGTTGGCCGTGACCTCGCGCAGGACCGTCTTAGCCGTTCCGGTCTGGTCGGACCGTTGCACTCCCTTGGGTCGGCCGGTGGTGCCCGACGTGTAGTTACGGACCGCCCCGGCCGGATCATCCGGAGGCTGGATGTCGGGGTGGTCGGCTAACCATTCAGCGAACTCCCCCTCACCCGGTNTGGGTCCAATCACNACCACCCGCTCGATACCGACGAGGGAGGCGGCCGCCCGACCCANCTCGGCNCCAACCGTGTCNACCACCAGAAGTCGGCTACCCGAGTCGGAGAGCAGGTAGGCCACCTCCTCGACGGTCAGGTGCCAGTTGATGGGTACGTATCGGGTGCCGGCCCGGAGGTTGCCAAGGACCATGGGCGTCCATTCGATGCGGTTGTGAGCCATGACCGCCCACCGATCACCGACCGAAAGGCCACTGGCGGCCAGGGCCGCAGCGAACTGTCGGGCTCGCGACTCAAGGCCGCTCCATGTGTAGGAGGCATTGGACCCGACCGATGCCACGGCCAGACCGTCCGGGTCCACGTCGGTCTGCGGTAGAAGGTTGCTGGGCATCTGATCCCGTTCCACGGTCCAGCTTCTGCTGGACCCGGTCCATGGAAAACGTAGAGGGACAGCGCCACTTATCCCATGGCCCGGCAGCGCGCTATCCTTTCACCCGAGATTAGCCAATCGGCTAACAACTGGGGCCGCGCAAGCCGGGGGAACGCAGATGAAGATCAAGGTCGACGCTGAGAAGTGCGAGGGCCACAGCCGCTGCTACTCGTTGGCTCCGGAACTGGTCGACGTGGACGATCTGGGNAANGCCTTCGAGTTGAANGGCGGNGANGTGCCGGCCGGTCTGGAGGACAAGGCCCGTCTCATCTTGGACAACTGCCCCGAGTACGCCATCACCATCGAGGAGGACTAAGCCGATGACCGATACGGCCGACACCCAGAACGATGCGGTGACGAAATCCGTACCGGAGCGCTGCCCGGTCCACGACGTCACCACCGACTACGACATGTTCGATCCNGNCTACCTCCGGGATCCGTTTTCAGCNTGGGCCGANATGCGCGACGGCTGCCCCATCGCCCACACNGACCGGTATGGCGGTTCGTGGCTGCCCACGANGTANGACGACCTCCAGGCCCTGGCCAAGATGGTCCCGGAGNTGTCGTCCAAGTCNCCCCTCGTGATCGACATGCCCGAGGCACTCGTAAAGGACGACTCCACCGGCTACAACGCGGCATCCCCGATCAGTGCGGACCCGCCTGAGCAAGGCTGGACCCGCCGGGCCTTGCTCCCCCACTTCACCCCCAAGGGAATCGCCGCGGAGCGCGAGTACACCGAACGGCTCTGTCACGAGCTGATCGACGGCTTCATCGAGGACGGGACGTGCGACGCGGCGGTCGACTACGCCCAGCAGATCCCACCCCGGGTCATCGCCAAGAAACTCGGTGTAGACGAGGGCATGGTCGATGACTTCATCGAGTGGGTTCGCGGTGTACTTGAGNTAGGCCTCCAGCAACCCGAGTTGCGGGCCAAGTATCGCGACATCATCCGGGACTACTTCGCCNCCGAGGTGNCCGATCGTCGGGCCAACCCCAAGGACGACCTCATCACCGCCCTGTGCCAGACCGAACACGAGGGCGAACTGCTGCCCGACGAGGTTGTNATCGGCATGTGCAANCTTCAACTGGTGGCCNGCATAGATACCACCTGGTCGTCGATCGGGTCCGCCCTGTGGCACTTCGCCGGCCATGAGGACGACCGCCGTCTNATGGTCGCCGANCCCGAACTCTGGGACACNGCAGTCGAGGAGCTCCTGCGCTTTTANGCCCCGGTCACCATGGCTCGCAACGCGACCGAGGATGTTGAGTACGGCGGGGTGGANTTCAANAAGGGGGACAAGATCCTCATGAACTTTCCGGGNGCCAACCACGACCCGGACCACTTCGCAGACGCCCACGAGGTGCACNTGGATCGCCAACGGAACCGNCACGTGGCCTTCGGCATCGGTATCCACCGCTGTGCCNGGTCCAACCTGGCCCGTATGGAGATGGAGGTGGCGCTCAAGACTTGGTTTGAGCGGATTCCCGAGTTCACGTTGTCCGACCCCGACGCAGTGACGTGGGCCGGCGGACAAGTACGGGGACCCCGTATCGTCCCCGTGACCTTCGGCTGAACCAGCTGAGCCGCCGGTAGCCCTATTGGGTGATCGCCTCAGCCCGGAGCATCCCGGCAGCGATCTGGGCTCGGGTCTCATCGTCGACCTCGCCAAGCAGTTCGACGGTCACACCGTGGATGATCGCCGTGCACTCAAACCCATGCGGGTACGGCCCGACCGGTGACCGGGTGTCGACCCCTACGTCGAACGACTCGCCACCCATGGCGAACACCACCGGCACGGTCCGCTCCAACCTGGTCTGGCCGACCACCCGACCGTCCACGGCCAGTGTGGCGACACCTCCGGCACCGAAACCCCCGTCGGAGTCGAACAGGACGGTGACCTCCCGACGACCGGGCACAAGTACCTCGTCGGCAGCCACCGTGGTCCGCTCATGGCCGTAGAGGTTGTAGTGCCAGGTCGGTCGACCCTCGTCGAGGTAGATCGACCACCCGTTGAAGCTGCCACCGTGGCACACGATGACCCCTTCCGGGACCACCTCGGTCGACACACTGCCCAACCCACTGCTCGGCCTCGCGGGCACATCGAGATCACACGTGATGCGATACGAGCGGTTCTTGATGTTCAGCACGGCGTGTTCGGGCATCCGGACGTGCGCCGTGGTGTATGTCATCCGTCTCACCCCGGAAGGCGCTCTCGGCACCCGGACCGCCGGGTCTCGGATGAAAGCGCTGTCCCGCAGTGGATATGCACCGTTGCGGAGGCACTCCGCGTGAAACAGGTCCTGCATCTCGGCCAGCAACTCGGGGCGTTCATCAGCCAAGTCATGACTCTGGGAAAAGTCGTCACGTACGTCGTAGAGCTCCCATGACTCCTGTGGACCGTCGAAGGGCACCGAACCGAACCGAACCCAGGGGACCTTCCCGTGGAAACAGGAAGCCATGAACCCGTCGTGGTAGATGCCGCGATTGCCCATCATCTCGAAGTACTGGGTGCGCCGGCCGTCTGCCCCCGGATCGGTGAACGAGGCCAGCATCGACTGGCCCTCGACGGGCATCTGTTCGATGCCGTTCACCATCGTCGGAGCCTCGATGCCCGCTGCGGCGATGATGGTCGGCGCTAGGTCGATGACGTGGTGGAACTGGTCTCGGAGTCCACCGACGTCGGTGATGTGTCGGGGCCACGACACGGCCAAGCCGTTGCGAGTCCCCCCGAAGTGCGACGCCACCTGCTTCATCCACTGGAACGGTGCGTCTAGGGCCCACGCCCACCCGACGTTGTAGTGGCACTCACTTCGCACAGTGCCGAAGTCGTCGATGTGCTCGAGCAGGAACTCGGGGTCCTCCTCCTGCCCGTTCTGAAGAGCGGGTAGGGACCAGGTCCCGTGGATGCGGCCCTCGGCTGACGCCCCATTGTCACCGGTGACGTAGATGAACAGGGTGTCCTCCCACTCCCCCATTGCCTCGATGGCATCGATGAGACGAGCCACCTGAGCATCGGTATGGGCCAGGAAGGCTGCGAACACTTCCATCAGGCGACGAGCCACCGGCTTGTACCGGTCGGGATAGTCCTCCCAGGACGGAATCTCGTCGGGTCGGGGAGTGTTCTCCGTGCCCGGCGGAATGACCCCCATGACCAACTGCCGCTCAAATATCGACTGGCGCAGGTCGTCCCAACCATCGTCGAAGAAACCTCGGAAACGGTCCAGCCAGGCGTCGGGTACGTGCAGCGGCGTGTGGACGGCACCCGGAGCGAAGTAACACAGGAACGGCTTGTCAGGTCGGTGGGCCTTGATCCTTTGCATCCACTCGATGGCCTTGTCGGCCATGTCCTCCGTGAGGTGGTAGTCGTCCCGCCCCTCGAACGGGGCAACCGGTGTGGTCTGGTCGTAGAGGTCGGGCTCGAACTGCGAGGTTTCGCCGCCCAGGAACCCATAGAAGCGGTCGAAGCCCAACCCGGTTGGCCAACGGTCAAATGGACCCGCCGGACCGGTCTCCCATCTGGGGGTCAGGTGGCCCTTACCGAACATCCCGGTTGCATAACCGTTTTGGCGGAGCACCTCGGCCACCGTTGCCGCCTCCCGGGGGATGACCGAGTCGAAGGCCGGGTAGGACGTCGCCGCTTCGGTGATGTGACCCATGTGAACGGTGTGGTGGTTGCGGCCGGTGAGCATCGCGGCCCGGGTGGGCGCGCAGATGGCCGTGGTGTGGAACCGGTTGAAACGCAGACCGTCGGTAGCCACCCGCTCCAGGCCTGGAGCTGGGACCGGTCCGCCGAAAGGCCCGAACGACCCGAAGCCCACGTCGTCTAGGAGGACGATCACCACGTTGGGCGCCCCCTCGGGAGCGCCCTCCATCTCGAGGGCAACCGGCTCACAGTCCTCGGTCAGGCGACCGATGGTTCCGGTATACGGCAGGGTGGGGCGGGGAATGGCAGTCATTGGCCGTGAGCATCCCACTCGATAGGCAACCTGCCGGTACCGGCTGACCTGATGAGTCGGAGCCGATAGGACCCATGGTTAGCCATCTGGCTAACCTCTCTCCTCATGGGTGACCTCGGCGATGATCCAACCGCTGAGCCCGAACTCGCCGAGTTCCGATCAGAGGTACGGGCCTTCGCCAATCGGCTCCCTGAGATCCTGGCTGGTGCCGATGGCTCGATCGACCGAACCCGACGGTTTCTGGCCGCTCGCTACGACGCTGGACTGGGAGCCCTGGACTACCCGGAGGTAGACGGAGGGCGCGGTCTGGACCGTCAACATGTCCGCGCCTACCAGGAGGAGATTGCCGGCTCGGAGTTGGGTAACGCAGGTGCCGGATTCGGCATCGGAATCGACATGTGTCTTCCCACCATCCGCGACCACGGATCGGAGGAACTGCGCCAGCGATTTCTCCAACCGGGACTTCGGGGGGATGAGATCTGGTGCCAGCTGTACTCCGAGCCGGGAGCTGGTTCGGATCTGGCTGGCCTGACGACCAGAGCCGATCGCGATGGCGACGAGTGGGTGGTGAACGGCCAGAAGGTCTGGACGTCAGGAGCCTCGGTTGCCGACCTCGGCATCCTCCTGGCCCGTACCGACTGGGACGTGCCCAAGCACGCCGGCATCTCGATGCTCGTGTTACCCATGGACCAGCCCGGCGTAGAAGTCCGACCTCTCCACCAGATGACCGGCGTTGCCCACTTCAACGAGGTATTCCTCGATGACGCCCGTGTGCCCTCCAACTGGATTGTGGGAACCGAGGGTGACGGTTGGAGGATGGCCGTGGCCCTACTGGCTCACGAGCGCTCATCAATCGGACGTGGAGGTGGCCGTCAACCGATCCCTGTTGACCGCCTTCTGGAGCTCGCCAGATCTACAGGGCGGACCGACGACCCGCTGGTCAGGCAGGACCTGGCCCGGCTCCACACCGGATCACAGATCGTCCGATGGCTGAACGCCCGACCGGGAATCCACCCGTCCATCTCGAAGCTCTGGCGGTCCCGACAGGGACGTGAGGCCGCTGACGTGACGGCCCGTCTCGCTTTTCCCGGTGGCATGGCGTGGCTAGGCGACCCAATGGGTGCCACCGAACCGGATCGAGCAGTAGAACCCACATCCGACCACTGGGCCTACGGCATCTGCGACTCACGTGCTCTGTCACTGGGCGGCGGCACCGACGAGGTTCAGAGGAACACGCTTGGCGAACGGGTCCTTGGACTGTCCCGGGAACCGACTACCGACCGGGACATCCCGTTCCGACTAGTTCCACACAACGGGTGAGGTCCTCTCGAACAGGGCATAAGTTTCCGGAGAGACCCTCGCCAATCATGTGCCCTCGGCCTCTCGGATGCCGCGGGCGGCCTCGCCGACGTCGAGTCCCAACAGCACGGCCCTGAGCACGAGCCGCAACCGGGCCTCCACCTCGTCGTGCTCGGTGACGTCGAGTTCCAGCCCACCGGTCACCATCTCGGCGAACAGGCACCACCCAAGTTGGAACATGATGGCCACGGCCACGTCCACCCGCGTTTCGTCGGTTGGCTCCTCGCCACATCCCCGGCGATCGGCAACCTCTGCCAGTGACGCCTCCACCACGGGATGGATGGTCGACACCTCGTCCATCTCGCCGGCGATCGAGGCGAAAGCGATGGCCCGGAGGTAGTCCGGCCGGTTCCGTATCGAGAACGGCTGGGACGGCTGCCAGTCCCCCGGTTTGCCATCGGCTCGCTCGCCGAGCGCATACGAAGCCGCCAGGTGGGCCAGTCCCTCCGACAGGAGGGCGCTCTTCCCCCCGAAGTAGTGGTGCACCAGCCCATAGTTGACCCCTGCGCGTTCGGCCAGTTCACGGCCGGTGATCCGCTGCGGTGGCTTCTCACCGAGGAGGGTCGATGCCGCATCAACGAGGGCAGTACGGACCTCGTCGGGCCCCCGGGGCACGGTCACGAGTCACCTTTCCCCCCGGCGGGTTCTCCGGACCTGAGCCCGACCGAACTCTCCAGAGTGGCAACCAGCGCCTCGACTCGCGAGCGGGCCATTGGAAGGTGCGCGGATGACAAACCGATGGCGGTCACGTTGGCCGGACCGAAGATGGGCCACCCCAGTTCCAGGGCGAACAACGCGGCGATGGTCGTCCAGTGGTGGACCGGGTCCCCGTCGGGGTCAGAGGCCTCGACGAGGTCACGGTAGGCGTTGAGCACCTGACGGCGATCTCCGTCACCGTTGGCCTGCAACGGGTCGAGGGCCATGTGGCCGGCGACGGCCCACAGCGTGCGGTCCTCGGCTGTGGCCCTCACCGAAACAGGGCGTGTTCCACCCTTCATCTCCGTGTCCACAAGCCATTCGAGGTGCTGACGCCACGCCATATCGAGCAGGTGGTCCTTGGATCCGAAGTGGTAGTGGACGAGCCCGTAGTTGACACCGGCTTCTTCAGCGATCTCACGACCCGAGATGGCCGAAGGTGGACGATCAGCTAGCAGACGTAGTGCAGCATCCAGGAGGTCACCGCGCGCCGCACCTCGACGGGTGACGGTCACCGGTCGATTCCGTCCACGTGGATCGGGCGCATCGCACCTCCGGTGGGCAGAGGCGTCGACGCCCGCGCCCGGTCGAACCATGCCCGGCCACCCACCTGGTCCGATACCGGACCCCACCGGCGCCTAGGTCCCGGATCGCCCCCTTAAGGTTTCGCACGTTTGCCGACGGCCACTCGGCAATGTCGACAGCCAGGGCCCTCGCCGACTCCTTCACCTCGGCATCGGCCACGACATCGAGTGCTACCCCTAGGCGGTGCAGGTCCGAACCGTTGAACCGGCGACCGGTCAGGACCAGTTGAGAGGCCACCGATACCGGGTACCGGGCCAGAAGCCAGGCCAGGTTCATCGGTGCAGCCATCCCCTGACGGATCTCACCTATCTGGATGAATGAAGTCTCCCCAGCTACCAGCAGGTCGCAGGCCAGGGCGAATGCCGCCCCACCGTTGATGGCGAACCGCTCGAGGGCGCCTACAACGGGAACCGGACAATCGAAGATGGCCAGATGGGCAGCGACCAAAGACTTTGTGGCCGTGGACATCCATGGTGGTGGAGGGTCGGCGTTGTACTCGACGAGGTCGAGGCCAGAACAAAATCCACCACCGGCGCCCGACAACAGGACGACGTTCACGTCGTCCCGGGCCGATACCGCGCGAAAGGCGTCGACCAGCCCGTCGGCCAGCGGACCGGTGATGGCGTTCTTGCGGTGGGGTCGATTCAGGGTGACCGATGCCACCCCGTCCTCCACCGAAACGAGCACTTCCTCATCGCTCATGTCAGACCGCCCTGGGAACTGTCGACGCCCAGAGCGGCCAGCACCCCCTGGGCCTCGCCGATTAGTCCGTCCATGATCTCGGCCACCGTCTCCTGGCCGACCAGGTGGGCTACACCCTGACCCGCCCCTTCGTGAACCAGGGGCACTACCTGATGCCGCATCACCTGGCCCAACAGGTCGCCGATCAGGATGTCCTGGTGCGGCATCTTCAGCGGCTCCGGTGCACCGGCGGCAGACCACTCGTCACTCCAGGCTGAGCGCAGCATGCGCAGGGTCTTCCCGCTCACCGACCGGCTGATCACCGTGTCGGAGGCGTCGGCAGCCAACAACTTCTCCAACAGCACCTGTGACGGGGCCGCCTCCACCGAGGCGAGGAGGGCTGTACCCACCCAGACCCCGTCGGCTCCAAGGGCTATAGCCGCCGCGATGTGCCGCCCGGTGGCCACCCCACCGGCGGCAAGGACCGGTCGCCCGCCCGAAGCCTCGACGACCAGTGGGACGAGGGTGAAAGTGCCAATCGGCCCAGTGTGGCCGCCCGAGTCGGTCCCCTGGGCCACGAGGATGTCGGCACCGGCCCGGATGGCTGTCTCGGCATGGGCCGGCCGACCCACCAGGCTGACGATCAGCGATCCCTGATCGTGGGCCTGCTCGACAGCCCAAGTCGGTGATCCGACGCCCAGAGCTAGGACCGGGATCCGATGGTCCATGGCAACGGCCAGCTGGTCGCGGGCCGTCTCCTCACTACGAACAAACCGAGACCGCATGCCGGGCAGCCCATCATCGGGTACTCCATAGCGCCGACGCATCGACGACACGAACTCGACATGTTCCGATGGCAGCTTCGACTCGATGGCTGGTCGATCGTCACGTTCGGGCATTCCCGCCGGGATGACCAGATCCACCCCCCAAGGGAGGTCCCCCAGTTCGGCCTTCATCCGGCTGACGCCGGCCTCGATCTCGCAGGGGGTCTGACGTGTACAGCCCCAGATACCGACGCCACCGGAACGCGAGACGGCGATCGCCACGTCGATCGACGACCCGAAGCCGAAGCCGAAGATTGGATGGGAACACCC
>PAXM01000039.1 GCA_002714485.1 Acidimicrobiaceae bacterium | reverse complement strand
CGTTGCCGCCGCAGACCGTCGAGACGGGCAGCCACAGCCCGCACCCGCTCGGACTGCTGGCGTCGGTGCTCCCGCAACGTCTCGAGTCGGGCATCGAGTACGGCCATACGGACATCAACCGAGTCAACCAGTCGACGGGTCATGGCCTCGCGCCCCTCGAGATCCTCACGCTGGGCCGCAGCAGCGACCCGTTCGTCAGTCAGTTGCCCAAGTCGAGCCTGGAGGT
This sequence comes from Acidimicrobiaceae bacterium, assembly GCA_002714485.1. Taxonomy (GTDB): domain Bacteria; phylum Actinomycetota; class Acidimicrobiia; order Acidimicrobiales; family MedAcidi-G1; genus UBA9410. The sequence goes on along the minus strand of PAXM01000039.1, from coordinate 21,113 downwards.
CAACCACCCGGGCACTCACCACGGTGCGTCGACCCATAACCTCGGCGACCCGGACGTCGTGTCCAGTTCTCGACGCACCGATAACGGCTGACCGCTCCTCCAGCGAGGCCCGAGTGGCGTTCATGCGCCGGCCGGCCTCCACAGAGGCCTCCTCGTCAGCTTCTAAGGCAGGTAGTAATTCATCCAGTTCGGTGACCCGTAGCCCGTCGTCGACCAACCGCTGATCCAGTTCACCGACACGGGTCCGGAGTCCCTCGGACTCGGTGACCAAGTCCCGTCGTTCGACCTGGAGCCTCTGTAACGCCTCGGTCGCCGCGATGAACCTGCCATCGTGCTCGTCCAGCATCCGGTTGTATCGGGCCACCTCATCGTCGGCCTGCATGGTCCCCTGTTCACAACGATCAAAATCCGCGGCGGCGTCAACCTGTTCAACCCCGGCGACAGCCAATCGCTCCTCAGCCTCGACCAGAGCAGCTCCGGTGGCTCCCCGACCGTCGCCCCCTACCCGCCAACCCGACGGTCCGAACCGATCACCCGACGGAGTCACAAGCACCGTCTCAGGATGGCCTAGCGCCAAGTCCACTACCTCGGTCAACGGAGCGTCGACCAGAGCGGCGTGACCCAGCAGTCGATCCAGCAAACCGTCTACCCCGACAACTCCATTCTCAACGTCCACGCGTGCACGAACATGAGGGCGCACCGGAGTACCCACCGATGGGGCGACCCGGGTCGCGGCACCGGCACCCAACGCCAGCACCGCAGCCGACAGACGCCCATCCTCTAGGGCACACAATGCCTGGCGAGCATGGTTGGGCCCGCTGACAACCACAGCATCCAATGCGGAGCCGGCCGCAGCTTCGAAGGCCGCTTCAAATCCCTCGTCCACCTCGACCAAGTCCAACAGGGTGCCGAGCACCCCGTCGATCCCAGCCAGGTGCTCGGCTCCAGCCCGAGATCTGGCCTCGTCAAGGGCCAGGGCGAGCGCCTCCACCCTGGCCGAGGCGGTCCGTACTTCGGCCTCGGCAGCCACCACCCGCTCCCAGGCGGCGTTACGTCGCACCGCTGCCTCGTGCGCACGGGATTCGGCGACCGCCACCTCAGCAACCAATGGCTCCTCGGCCGTCTCGCCTACCGACAATTCACCCCGTAGCCGATCAGCCTCCGCTTCAAGCCGCCCCGACGCCTCATCGAGTGCGGCCAGCCGAGCCGCTAGACGCTCCCGCTCGGTCTCTGCGTGGGTCACTGAGGCCCGTAGAACCCCCAACTCTCCACGGGCCTCGGCAGCGTGACCACCCAGCGCCGGGACACCTTCGGACCAGTCCATCTCGAAGGCCGCACGATCGGCGGCCAACTCGGTTTCAGCCAAGGCGAGGCGCTCGGCCTCGGGGGCCAACTCCTCAGCCTCCGCATTCAGCCGGACCATCTCAGCTTCCGACCTTTCCAACTCAGCCTCTAGGCCGACTACCACCTGTTGGGAGACCAATACCGACCGGTCCCGCTCCAAGCCCCTGAGCCGCTCCACCAGCACAGCACGGATGCCTCGGCCACGCTCGCGCAACGCCTCCAAACGGACCAGTCGATCACCCAGGTCGTCGCCACCCCGGGCCGCCAACTCAGCCTCGGCAGCTACCACCTCGGCGTCAAAGCGGGTCAGTCCTGCGGTGTGCGTTGACTCAGCGGCAGCCAGCCTTGATCGGTTCTCAGCCTCATCACGGGCCCGGGTTCGTAACCCAGTCAACTCGCGTCCGGCCTGATGGAGCCGCAAAGCTGTGAGTTCATCGAGCAGGTCACCGTGGCGACGGGCAGCCTCGGCCTGGCGCTCCAACGGACGCAACTGTCGGCGCACCTCGCGCAACAGGTCCGACAAGCGGTCCAAGTTGGCTTCCGTGGAACGCAGCCGACGCTGAGCCTTCTCCTTCCGGCGCCGGTACTTCAGGATTCCGGCAGCATCCTCAATGATGCTGCGCCGATCCTCCGGACGAGCGTTGAGGACGGCGTCGATCTGACCCTGGGAGATGATGACGTGCTGCTGCCGCCCCACCCCGACATCAGAAAGCAGTTCCTGGATGTCGAGCAACCGACACGGTGCACCGTTCATCGAGTACTCGCTGTCCCCACTTCGGAACAGCGTGCGGGTAATAGTGACATCATTCAACTCCACCGGAAGCTGTCCCGAGGAGTTGTCGATCGTGAGGGAGACCTCTGCCCGGCCGAGGGCTGCCCTCGTCGAGGTCCCCGCAAAGATGACGTCGTCCATCTTCTGAGAGCGAACAGCACTCGGTGCCTGCGCACCCAGTACCCAAGCAATGGCATCCACCACGTTCGACTTACCGCTGCCGTTGGGGCCGACCACGACGGTCACCCCAGGTTCCATCTCTAGGATCGCCGAGTCGGCAAACGACTTGAACCCCTTGATGGTGAGGCGCTTCAGGAACACGGGCCCTCTACCTCCCGGTTCTTCCAGACCATCCGATCCCAACCTGCGTTCCCCGGTCCACCGGGAATCACACCAGTGTCATTCACCATTGCGCCACCCTAGGCGCGCATCAGGCCAAGGGGTTGCGCGCCCTTCCCTATTGGGTCAGACCTGGGTCTCGCAGAAGTAGGTCCAGGACCCCTTGTACTTGATCCGCTGGATCTGGGTCCTGTTCCGATCACTGAGTGCTCCTGCCCGGCCATACACCGCTAAGTGGTCGCCGTATACACCCGGGTCGCCGAAAAGGTCACGGAACGGGCGCTCCTCAATGTCGCTCCCGCGATACTTGATGGCGTCGTTCACCACCTGGATAAGAGCACCGTGGAGTCGACGTACCTCCTGGTGGGAGAGACTGTCCGACAGCCTGTCGTGCCGGAGCCCGGCGTGGAACAGGATCTCATCGGAGTAAACGTCGCCCACTCCGACCACGATCGAAGAATCGCACAGCAGATCCTTGAGCGGCATGCTGCGGGCCAGTACCTGGCTACCGAACAAAGTCCAGGGGATCATCTCCCCAGCCGGGTCCATGCCCACAGCCGCCACCTCGGGGAACTCGACCACGAGGTCATCCCCGCTGATCACACACACCTGAGATCCACCGCCGGGATCGACCAAGCGGAGCTGTCCACCGACGGTGAAGGTGACAGTGATCTCAGTGCCCGACTCCAGGACGTCACGGGCCCCATTGCGTCGCATCTGCGCCCCAGGACCGAGTTTGATCACCAGCAACTGGTCATCGTCAAGTTCAGAAACCAGCAGAAGGCCCATTCGACGGACCGGACCTAGCTTGCGCCCCTCGAGGCGACTGGCGAACTGCCTACGGTTGCGATAGTGGCCGAGGACGGCCATCGAGGCGGCCTCCACGGTCTTGACCTTGCGCCCCGCCACCTCGCGATCTAGGGCATAGCGGATGGTCTCCACCTCGGGCAGTTCTGTCTGGATGGTCACGGGGACTCCTGGGGTTCCTAGGAAACGGTAGGACGGGATGGAGGCGTTAGTGATGGGCTCCCGGGGACGAGGTCGTGCGACGGCCGGGATGTCCCGACCTCGGGATCTCCCACGCCAGCGCTCTCGAGGAATGTGCAGGCCAGCGATGCTGCAGCCTGCTCGGCTCGCTTCTTGGAGGTGCCGGTAGCGGGACCGTGACGACCGCCGGCCACTACGACCACAGCGTGGAAACGCTTGTCGTGGTCCGGGCCGTCGTCAGTTACCTCATAGCGCGGTGCAGGTTCGGCACGTCCGGCCACCAGTTCTTGTAGACGGGTTTTGTGGTCGTGACCGCCGGGCTCGATGGCCGAGCGGTTGACGAGATCCCCGAACAGGCGACCAACGAGTGCCCGGGCGGCATCTAGCCCGGCGTCAAGGTGAACAGCACCGATGACCGCCTCGAGGGCATCGGCGAGGATGGACTCCTTGTCCATACCGCCGCCCAACCGTTCACCGCGCCCCAAGCGAAGTGCGTCACCGAGGCCGATGTCGCGGGCCGTGGCGGCCAGTGCAGGTGCGCTCACCACCGATGCCCTGATCTTGGCCAGCTGGCCCTCGGGTAGATCGGGTCGATCACCGAAGGTCCATTCGGCGATCACCAGGCCGAGCACCGCATCGCCTAGAAACTCCAACCGTTCGTTGGATACTCCCTCATTCTCCGCACACCAGGACCGATGGGTAAGGGCTTCGACCAGCAACGCAGGGTCAACGAACTCATGATCGAGGGCCACCACCAACGCGACCGGGACGGGGTGCGGTGGAATCGGGAAGGCTTCAGCCGAGGCGGGAAACGACATAGTCGACGGCATCGCGGACCGTTCGGAGGTCCTCGAGGTCATCGTCCTCAATCCGAAAGCCGGCGGAACGCTCGCTGAGCTCCTCCTCTAGGGCCTCCACCAGTTCGATAAGAGCCAGGGAATCTGCGTCAAGGTCGTCGGCAAACGACGCTCCCTCGGCGATCTCACCCGGCTCGATCTCCAGAATGTCGGCGAGGCGGTCCCGGACAAGTTCAAGAACCTCGTCGCGCCCTATTGGGACACCCTCCACATGGGTTTCTGCAGGCACGTCGACTCCTGTTCTGGGGTTGGCCAACCCCGGGATCGGGGGCCGGTCGCCGGGCCAACGGACAGACTCCCGGGCAGTAGNGCATCCTACCGGNGCCCATNCGCCGATCGGGAGTCTCNGCCGAAGACTGAAAGTAATAAATAACCTTNTGGANAACTCAGAACTTCANGATGAGACNGCTGTGGTGAGGNNGCCGACCACATCAGCTCGCACCATCTCAGANGCCACCCCGATNGCGTTNCTCATCGCCTTGGCATTGGTNGATCCGTGGCTGATAATGCACACNCCCTTTACCCCCAGGAGCATGGCACCCCCNTAAGTGTCGGGGTGNAAATCCCGGTACAACCCCTCCAGTTCAGGGGCCAGCACGTCGGCNGCNTCGACGGCCTCCGGACGANCAGCCATGGCCGTGAGCAGGGCTGNCAAGAGNGCCTTGAACGCACCCTCGGCGGTCTTNAGCACCACGTTGCCGGTGAACCCGTCAGTCACGATGACGTCGACCCCGTCGGTCATGAGATCCCGNCCCTCGACNTTACCGATGAACTCNGCNCCCCCAATTGTGGCNGCCTCCAAGGCGCCGTAGGCCTCCTTGACAAACGGGCTGCCCTTGCCGGGCTCTTCCCCGATCGACAGGAGGGCCACCCGGGGAACGGCGATGCCTAAACGGTGATTGGCGAACACCGCTCCCATCTGAGCGAACTGGACCAGCCACTCNGGCTGGCACTCGGCGTTGGCCCCCGAGTCCAACAGCACAGTGGGCGTGGAACCGGGAGTNGGGATCAACGTAGCAATNGCCGGCCGGGTGACACCGGAGATCCGGCCCATCCGNAGCAGGGCACTGGCCATGGTGGCNCCCGTGTTGCCAGCGCTGACCATGGCCGAGGCTCGTCCGTCGCGGACTGCCTCGGCGGCCCGCACCAGTGACGAGTCCTTCATCCGACGGACACTGGAGCCAGGTTCGGCATCCATGGCAATTACCTCTGAGGCCTCGATCACCTCCAGGTCACCGGTGTCNCCTAGTTCATCNGGNCGGCCCACCAGTANGACGGGAATACCATCGGTCGAGGCCGTGCGTGCTCCAGCGACGATCTCGGAGGGGGCATGATCGCCCCCCATGGCGTCGACAGCGATAGGGAGCANGGTGAGGNATGGCGANGGGTGGNCTGGCCAGNACCGGTCGCCGNGACGCCGATCAGTCGACGCCTATGGCCTGNCGGCCTGCATACCAACCGCAGTTCCCGCAGACGCGGTGCGGACGCTTGGTGGCGCTACAGCGCGGGCAGGCGCTTCGGGCTGGACGACCTAAAGTCCAGGCAGCCGCCTTGCGGCTCCGGCCCTTGGCCTTGGAGGTCTTCTTCTTGGGNACGGCCATCGTCGGTTCCTCGGAGGCGTCGGAGGTCGGGGCGGTGCACCCGACTGCGGTCGATCGGCCGGAGGCGGTTGACCCGCTGCGGACGACCAGACGAGGCTAGCGGGACCGTTGACGAACCAGTACGGCAGGCTCACCCCCTCAAGGTGACCCGTTATTCAGGATTCGTCGCCCACGGGGGTTGCCCAGGTCACTCCTCGGGTGCGTACAGAACGTCCAAGGCCGCCCAGCGGGGATCAACCGGCAACTTGTCCCCACTGGCCTCCCCCTCTGACCCTGCTACCCCCACAGTCGGGAAGCGGTCGGGATCAGGACCTGCGCAGTCCTCGACACAGAGTGGTGAAAGCGGCAGGGCAAGCAACACGGCATCGCGGACTACGGGTTCGAGGTCAGCCTCGTCGCCACCCAGGGGGTAGGCGTCGCCTAGCTCCCCGCCCGTGTCAGTGCCCGGATCCGAACGNGAATCGTGTCGACCCGCCACGCTGGAGCCGGCCGACAGGACCTCCTGCACCCGTAGGTCTAGGTCGCCCCCGACGTTCCCGAGACAGCGTCGACAGGCACCGACCCACTTGGCCTGAACCCCACCAGNGACGACCACGTCAGNGCCACGNGCCTCGGCNTCGAGGTCAACGTCNACCCGGCCGTCGACCACCACCACCTCNCCCACATGCAAATCGTCAAGTTCAACCGTCCGTCGGACCAGNCGGGGATCGGCCCGGCGGCGNAGGACGACCAGCGGGATCCGCAGGCCGTCGTCCACCTCAGGTGCCCTCAGCGTCCTGATCGAAGAACGCCGTAACGGGTCGCACGGGGGCCGTGCCCGACGCGTGGGCCTCGTCCACGGCCCGCTCGGCCTCGGCGGCCTCTGTGGCCCGCCGTTCTCGATCCCGGTCCAACACGGTCTCCTGNAGGCGCCGGCGACCCTGGGAGATGGTGTCACGGGTGGTGCCCAGGAGGCCCTCGAAGCTGGCCAGTTTCTGATCGCAGTAGTCCTCAGTCTCTCGACGCATCCGCCGGGTCTCCTCGCGCGCCGTCTCCACCAGTTGACGGGCCCGCTGCTCGGCAGTCCGAACCACCTCGGTTCGCTGAACAAGTCGCTCGGCACGGGCCCGAGCCAACTCCAGGATCTCGTCACCCTCCCGNCGNACCTTTCCCAGGAACTCCTCGCGTTCCTTGAGNAGCCACCTGGCGGCACGNAGTTCCTCGGGCAGCCGGNNCGCGGCNTCGTCNACNAGGCCAAGGAGCTCTTCCTTGTTGACCATNGACGACGCCGAGAGCGGCATCGGNCGGGCGTTGACCACCACNTCGCGNAACTGTCGCANAATGGCCTCGATCTGTGGCGGTCGGTACGGATCAGGTGCCGCCCCNATTGGATCGACCGGNNANGNAGGNGACTCGGGTNGAGTTCCCATCGGATCGGGCACCTGACCGACCATNGGATCGCTCATCCGCTGGACCCAGGCCCGGAACCCAGACGACCCTCAAGGCGAAGCCTGACCGGTTCAGGAACCATTTCGCTGACGTCGCCCCCGAGGCGAACTACCTCACGGATGAGCCGCGAAGCCAGGAACGAACGCCGCGTGGCAGTGGGCAAGAAAAGAGTCTGAACCCCTGAGATGGCGGCGTTCATCTGGGCCATCTGGAGTTCGCTCTCGAAATCTGAAACAGCACGGAGTCCCTTGATGATGAAGTCGGCACCCACCTCGGAGGCCAGGTTCACCACCAGTCCGTCAAACATCGTGGTCCGCACGTTGGTGAGGTGTTCGAAGCACTCGTCAAGCAGGGCCATCCGCTCCTCCAGGTCGAACAGACCGCCACCCTTTGACGGGTTGATGAGGGCCGCCACCACCACCTCTTCGAAGAGGCCCGCCGCCGTCTCGACCATCTCGACGTGGCCATTGTGGACGGGGTCAAACGAGCCGGGGTAAAGGACACGGGTCACCGGTTCGCCACCTCATTCCCAATCGTTCCGTCGGCCGCGGCTCAGGCCGGATCGGACTCCGGCCGGAGCAGCGTTACCACGGTACCCGCGGCACGGCGACTGGAATCGACATGCCAGCCGGTATCGGTACCAACCTCGTGGTCTGACTCCACGACCACCAGGCCGTTAATGGCCATCAAGCCCTCTAGCGTTGCCAGAAGGTCATCCCAACCATCGAAGTCGTACGGCGGGTCAAGCAATACGAGGTCCCACGGACCAGCGGCCGCACCGCTGCCGCCGACACCTGCAGCCAGCCAGCCGAGTCCATCAGAATGGACCACCCTGGCTTGCCCCAGCAGGCCGCAGACTTCGAGGTTGGCCTTTATAAGAGCCACTGCGTCGATGGAACATTCCACGAAGGTGGCATGCTCCGCTCCTCGGGACAGCGCCTCGATGCCGAGCGCCCCGGTGCCGGCGAACAGGTCTAGGACGCGGGCGTCGACCACCGCCCCCCGGCTATGGAGGGCGTTGAAGACCGACTCGCGGACTCGGTCGGTGGTGGGACGTATCGACGAGCCGCCCCGATGGTCGTCGGGGGAGACCAGGCGCCGACCGCGGGCGGTTCCAGCAACGATGCGCACCAGACCATCATGACAGCGGTCCCATCACCACGGCACCGCCCGACACCGGTTCCGGCCAGCGGAACTAGATTCCGGGTCGTGCAAGCGCCGAAGACCATCATCTGCGTGGACTGCGGAGGCACCTGCCACCTTCTGGCCCACCCGGAGACGGAGTTCCAATCGGGGGATCCAGTGGCCTACCGGTGCGCTGACTGCATGGACCGCTGGGACCTCGTAATGCCAGACGAGGAGGACGGTCGGGGCGACGAACTGGTCTCAATCTGAGACCCACCGCCGAAGCGATTCATGGACGGGCGGCTAATAAAACTCAGCCCTGCGGGTCTCTCCACATAAGAGGAACGGTCGGCCCACCCTTGATAACCGCCTCACCGGTGACAACGAATCCGTGGCGCTCGTAGAGGGGCACATTGGCCGGGTTCGACGACTCCAGATAGGCACCAACCCCATCCTCGTCACACCGCCGGGTAATCGCCGAGATCAGCGCTGAGGCGAGACCGCGACCACGGGCTGGGGGTCGAGTGCCCACGAAGGCCAGATACCAATGCGGAGTGAGGGGGGCAGCGCTCAGCATCGGCATCAAGGCTGTCAAACGCTCGTCCATCACCTCGTCTCCCAGCGCCAGCCGGTTCACGACACCGCTCATCGCGTAGTCGGGCCCTGGGTCGTCCGGTCCGTGCGGCGGCACCCAAACTGCGGCCGCCTCGCGGACATCGACCTGATCGTCGGGAACGACGATCTCATCGACTCCCCGACCACCTAGCAATCGGTTGGCAAACAGTGCGGTCACCAAAGCCCAATGGCGTGAAGGATCGGGATCAGGCCCGTCATCGAACAAGAACGCCAGCACGGGGTCAAAAGCGAATGCCTCCGCGAGAGCTGCCACCACAGCGGGGACATCGGCATCGGCGGCAACTCGTGTGGCAACGGTCGGTCCGGGGCGATCGTCCATACCCGATCCTCCCGCGCCGGGATCCGCTGTCACGACTTCAACAGAAACGCCGACTCATCAGCACCCAGGAATAGGTCCACCTCGTCGGCAAGTTCAGGGTGGTCGTCTAGGTCGGACCCGTCGCCCACCAGGTCGAGAGCCACCTCCCGGGCCGCCTCTACCCACTCCCGGTCCCGCCGCAGCGAGGCCAACCGCAGGTCGTTGCGGCCCTTCTGGCGCTCGCCCATGATCGTTCCCTCCCCCCGCAGATCCAGGTCTACCTCGGCCAGTTCGAACCCGTCGGTCGTACGGACCAGCGCCTTCAGGCGTTCCTCGGCATCAGGAGTGGGCGCCTCACCCACCAGCAGGCACCGGCTTGCATGCGCACCACGCCCCACCCGGCCCCGGAGTTGGTGAAGTTGGGCGATACCAAACCGGGCAGGGTCCAGCACCACCATCACCGTTGCATTGGGGACGTCCACCCCCACCTCGATGACCGTGGTAGCCACTAGCACGTCGAGCGCCCCCGACCGGAAGAGGCGCATCGTCTCCTCTTTCTCAGCCCGACCGACCCGACCGTGAAGCAACCCGACCCTCAGGTCCGCCAGCGCCCCGGTCGACAGATCAGAGAACACCTCCTCAGCCGATCGCACTTCAAGCGCGTCGGACTCATCGATGAGCGGACAAACCACATAGGCCTGTCGACCGGCTGTCACCTCGTCGCAGACCACCGACCACACGCCAGCCCCTGACAACGAGGCCGCACCCTCCCCTTCCTCGGGAATCCAAACGGTGTCAATAGGGGTGCGACCTGGGGGCATCTCGTCCAACACCGACACGTCAAGGTCGCCGTAGACAGTCATGGCCGCCGTCCGCGGGATGGGCGTAGCGGTCATCACGAGAACATCGGGGGCCGTGCCGTCACGGTTCTTCTCCCGGAGAGCAGCCCGCTGCTCGACGCCGAACCGGTGCTGCTCGTCGATCACTACCACCCCGAGCGATCCGAACTCCACCCCCTCCTGGATGAGGGCGTGGGTACCGATGAGCACGTCGACGCCCCCAGCCACCAGTTCGGTGGCAATACGCCGACGTTCGGCGGCCGTGGTCCGATTGGTCAGCAAATCCACCTTCAAGGGACGCTGACCCAGGAGCGTCGCCGGGTCAGGCACGGTCATCCCATCCAGCAACTCGGCCACCCCGAGGTAGTGCTGTTCAGCCAGCACCTCAGTGGGTGCCATGAAGGCCCCCTGGTGGCCGCCCCGGACAGCGGTCAACAGGGCGGTCACCGCCACCACGGTCTTCCCGGAACCAACGTCGCCCTGCAGGAGGCGATGCATGGGACCCGGGCGTGCTAGGTCATTAGCGATCTCGTCGATGGTGCGGAGTTGTGCGTCGGTCAGATCGAAGCCCAAGCGATCGTGGAACTCGGCCAGCAGGTCGACCCTGTCGTCCCCGATCTCCCTCGGACCCGTGTCGTGGGCGATGCCCACCGAGGTCCGCTCCAACTCGACCTTTCGTCGCACCAAGGCAATCTGGATCCGGAGCAGCTCGTCGAACACCAGGCGGCGGCGAGCTTCGGCCATCTCGGCCATCGATTCGGGACGGTGGATGGCTCGGTAGGCATCGGACCGATCCACGAAACGGAACCGTTCACGCACCTCTACGGGTACGGGGTCGGTGAGCCCACGGACGGCCATGGTCCGACGCAGGGCCTCCCCCACGTGGGCGTCGACGTCCCAGGAGTGAAGACCGGCGCTGTCGGACTGGGGGTACACGGCCACGATCCGGCCCGTCCGGTCCCCCACTAGGTCGACAACCGGCCCGACCATCTGGAGGGTTCCCTGATAGTCGTCGGCCTTTCCGAACACCACGGCCTGCATCCCCTCCACCAGCTGGCGCTCTCGCCACGGCTGATTAAAGAAGGTCAGGCGCAAGCGGCCCGTCGAATCCGACGCTCGGACCTCGACCAGCGACCGGCCTTTACGGGTCCGTCGAGACGTGACCCGGTCTATCCGGACCAGCACCATTCCCTCCACCCCCGGCTCCAGTTGGGCAACAGTGGCTTCCCGGCTGCGGTCTAGGTATCGGCGGGGATAGAAGCCCAGTAGGTCCAGGACCGTCTCCACCTCAACGGTCGCCAGAGCCTTAGCCCTGGCCTTCCCCACACCGTTCAGGTCGGTGACAGGCCGAGAGTCCAGCTCCCGGAGGGTGATTCCCCCGTGACCGGAAGGCCCCCCGCCAGCAGGAGGCAAACCATCGGGAGGCGAGCCACCAGGAGCCGCGTCGGCCACGATCGCCCAGCTACTCGATGCCTAGGTAGTAGGGGTAGAGCGGCTGGCCACCGTCATGCACCTCGACGTCGACCTCAGGATGCTCAGCAGCCAACCAGGCCACCAAGTCTGCCGTCGTGGCCTCATCCGCGTCCTCGCCAGCAATGACCGTCACGATCTCATGGTCCTCTTCGACGAGTTCGGCGAGCAGTCCGATCGCGGCGTCGAGGGCCGTATCGGCGATCACCGTGACCTTTCCGCCGGTCAGCCCGAGGTGGTCCCCCTCAGCAATTTCACCCATGTCGCCGCCCGAATCACGCACGGCCACCGTCACCTCGCCGGCGACCACGGCATCAGCCGCCCCGGCCATCGAGGCCTGGTTGTCCTCGGCGGTGCCCTTCGGGTCATAGGCCAACAGAGAGGCGAACCCCTCGCTGATGCCTCGCGTCGGTACTACTCGGACGGTTTTGCCTGTCTGGGCGTCAACCTGCTCTGCCACCGCAATGATGTTGCCGTTGTTGGGGAGCAGCACCACATCGTTGGCCGGCACGGCCTCCACGGCGGCAAGCAGGTCTGCCGTGGACGGGTTCATCGACTGCCCACCCAGCACCACGCGACGCACACCGAGCGACCGGAAGATGTCACGGATGCCCGGACCGTTAGCCACCGCGACCACCGCACAGGTCACCGGTTCGCCGACGTCACCTCGATCAGCGGCCATCGACTCGCGCACCCAGGCCTGTTCCTCGGCCTGTTCTCTAACCTCATCAAAGAGGTCTGTGACCCTGATGCGGTAGGGGCGACCAACGGCGATGCCGGCCTCCACAGCCCCACCGATGTCATCGGTGTGGACGTGGCAGTTCCAAACACCGTCACCGCCGACCACGACGATGGAGTCCCCAAGGGCCGCCCAAGCCTCCTTAAAACCCTCAACGGCCTCGTCCGGTGCATCCAAGAAGTACATCACCTCGTATTGCGTACCGAGCCCGGATTCACCGCCATGGTCGTCGGGGCGGTCGTCGATCGACAGGGGCGCCGCCACCTCGACCGGTTCGGGAATGGGACGTCCGTCGATGGTCGTAAGGACGGCGTCCAACAGGAGCAGGAACCCGCACCCGCCGGCATCCACCACCCCAGCCTCGGCCAGAACCGGGAGTAGTTCAGGGGTACGGGCCAAGCTCTCGCCACCAGCCATTCGCGATGCCTCAGCCACGCCCAGCAGGTCGGCCCCACCATCGGCGGCAGCCACCGCGGCCTCTGCCGACTCGCGGACCACGGTCAGGATGGTTCCCTCCACCGGAGTCATTACCGCCCCGTAGGCGGCGGTCGAAGCAGCAGCCATACCGTCGGCTAGTAGTCGCCCGTCGATCGTTCCCTGAGAAAAGGTGGCCGAAAGGCCCCGGAGTACCTGGGAGAGAATCACCCCCGAGTTACCCCGGGCACCCATCAGCGACCCGTGGGCAATGGCCCCGACCACAGCGTCCATGTCAGCCGTCGGATCAAGGGCCTCGAGGTCAGAGCACACCGAGTCGACGGTCATCGTCATATTGGACCCGGTGTCGCCGTCCGGCACGGGGTACACGTTCAGCAGGTTCAGAGTCTTCCGGTGAGCCACCAGTGCATCACGGAAGGTCCCCATCAAGGCGCGCAGTCCGGCGGCATCCAGCGAGTGAGCGGTCACGGTGGACGAGCGTAGCCATGGACACCCGACCGGCCCCGACCCGTACCCAGGGACTATGCCCGGAGATACGAATATTCGTGACCCATGACCCAAGCGGCCCAGCGATGTCGGAGGCCACCAGTTGGAGACCCCCCACGGGTCGCCCTAGCCTTGTGGCGTTGTCGAGACCGGTCCCAGACCGACCGGTTCCCCTATCGAGGTGTTGTGATGGCGTCCGTCTGTGAAATCTGCGGTAAGAAGCCCTGGTTCGGCAAGTCCCTGAGCCACTCCCACCGGCGGACCAACCGTCGTTGGAACCAGAACATCCAGCGCGTGCGGGCCGTGGTCGGCAAGTCCACCAAGCGCATGAACGTCTGCACCGGCTGCATCAAGGCCGGCAAGGTCGTCAAGGCCGGCCACTGAGCCGGACGACAGGCGGAGGAGGCTGAGGTGCAGGGTGTGGTCAAGTCGTACGACCCGGGCACGGGCGACGGCGTCGTCATCCGCGAGACGGACCTAGCCGAGTTCGACCTCGCCGACGAGGCCCTCGACGGTTCGGTATTCCGCATGCTCAGACAGGGCCAGCGTGTCCTGTTTGTCCTCGATGAAGACCAGCGGGCCACCTCGCTCTCACTGGGCTCCGAAGTCGATATGGGCACCCCCGACCTGGGCTGAGGTTCCGCCGACCTCCGCAAGACCTCTGATCGGTCTTGTTGACCAGAGTCACAGCCGCTAAGTCTGGGTTTTCACTCTCCGGTGTGGCATCGTCGCGGTACAACCGCGATCGACGGGAACCCAAGGTGCTCGCAGGCAAGACTGCCCCCCCGACCAAGAACCGCAAACTCCTCGACTGGGTGGAGAACTGGGTCCAACTCTTGGCTCCCGACGCCGTCCACTGGTGCGACGGCTCTAGCAATGAGGCTGACCGGCTGTGCAGCGAACTTGTCGAGGCGGGCACCTTCCAGCGCCTGAATGACGACCTTCGCCCCAACTCGTACCTGGCCCTGTCCGATCCGGCCGACGTGGCCCGAGTCGAGGATCGCACCTACATCTCCACCACCAACCCGATCGATGCCGGTCCGACCAACAACTGGCGCGATCCATCAGCGTTGAAGGCTGAAATGCGAACGCTTTACCAGGGCTGCATGCGGGGACGGACCCTCTACGTAGTCCCGTTCTCAATGGGTCCGTTGGGGTCGCCCATCGCTCACATCGGCGTTCAACTCACCGACTCGCCGTATGTGGTGGTGAACATGCGGACCATGACCCGCATGGGCTCAACTGTTCTTGACGTGCTGGGCGACGATGAGTTCGTGCCGTGCGTCCACTCGGTGGGCGCCCCACTGGAGGTGGGTCAGGCCGATGTGCCGTGGCCGTGCGATGCCGACAACAAATACATTTCCCACTTCCCCGAAACCCGAGAAATCTGGTCGTACGGATCGGGCTACGGCGGGAACGCCCTGCTGGGGAAGAAATGCTTCGCCCTGCGCATCGCCTCAACCATGGCCCGCGACGACGGCTGGCTGGCTGAACACATGCTCATCCTCGGCCTAACATCACCAGCCGGCGAGAAGACCTACGTCGCCGCGGCCTTCCCATCGGCCTGCGGCAAGACGAACATGGCCATGCTGGTGCCTACCCTCCCGGGCTGGACGGTCGAGACCATCGGCGACGACATCGCCTGGATGAAGTTCGGCGAGGACGGGCGGCTCTACGCCATCAATCCGGAGGCCGGCTTCTTCGGGGTCGCCCCCGGCACGTCAAGCACCACCAACGCCAACGCCATGGCCACCCTCTGGGGTAACTCGGTGTTCACCAACGTGGCTCTTACCCCTGACGGTGACGTCTGGTGGGAGGGCATGACCGACGAGGTTCCTGAGCAGCTCACCGACTGGCAGGGCCACCCCTGGACGCCCGAGTCCAACGATCCGGCCGCCCATCCCAATGCCCGGTTTACCGCCCCGGCTTCACAGTGCCCGTCGATCGCAACCGAGTGGGAGGACCCAGCCGGGGTGCCCATCTCAGCAATCCTGTTTGGCGGGCGCCGGGCTACCAACGTGCCGCTGGTGACCGAGGCCCGAGACTGGGACCACGGAGTATTCCTGGGCTCAATCATGAGTTCAGAGAAGACCGCGGCAGCTGCCGGGGTCATCGGCCAGGTCCGGTTCGACCCGTTCGCCATGCTCCCGTTCATGGGGTACAACGTCGGCGACTACTTCTCCCACTGGTTGTCCATCGGGGACCATGCCGAAGCGTCCCAACTCCCGAAACTGTTTTGGGTGAACTGGTTCCGCAAAGGCGATGACGGAAAGTTCCTGTGGCCCGGCTTCGGTGAGAACAGCCGAATACTGGAGTGGGTCGTGGACCGGGTTGCGGGCCGGGGGAAGGCCTCCGAGACCCCCATCGGTCTGGTGCCCACGCTGGACGCTATCGACCGCACCGGTCTAGACCTGGACGACGCCACAATGGCAGACCTACTGACGGTGGACCCGTCCTCGTGGAGCCATGAGGTCGCGCTCATCGACGAGCACTACTCAATGATCGGTGACCGTCTCCCAAAGCGCCTTGAAGCTGAGTTAGACGATCTGCGAAGTCGCCTTGACGCCGCCCACTAGGTGGAGTCGCTCGTTCCGCCGTCAGGCGGTGACGAGCATCGCTCGAATACCCAGGCCCATGAGGAACAGGCCAGCGCACCCGTAAAGCAAGTGCCGGTGAGCACGCATGCTCTGTCGGTAGCTGTAGACGATGCCGATCACAATCAGAGCCACGAAGCCGTAGAACAGGTGGAACTGTGGCGGGTCGATGTCCTGACCGGCCACCAGCCCCACCCCCATGGTCACCTGGACGGCGATGGCTACCTGGGCCAGGGCTGTGAACCACCAAAGTGCCCGACCCCGCAGCGCCTCGACCCGGTGGGCCGACAGGGCCCATACTCCGGCCAGGCCGTTACCGATCACCATCACCCAGGCGAACCCCTCNTGAAGGTCTCGCAGCGANGCCAGAACCAGGACAGTCTTCATCNGGCCATCATGCCAGCAGCGGTCACCGCAACAGCAGGTCGTNGCTCTGNGGNTTGCCCCCNCGGGGGCTCTTCGGGTCNACGTACCACTCGANGCCGAAGGCCATGGCGAACGCCTCGTCGGGCATAGCCANAAAGAACGAGTCCNCGGGAATTTGGCTGGTGTGGGCCCGTATGGCCGACCGCTTGCGGCNNANCACTGACGTNACATCGATCCCGTGGGTGATCTCNGCATCCGGGAGCCCGAAGGTGTCCGANTCGAGCCGCTCTCGACGAACCTCCAACATCGCATCGTCGGACCAGGCNTTCTCNCCAGCGGCCTCGGCGCGNTCCATCTCNACCAGNGCAGCATCCATCGAGGCCTGCAAGGCATCCCGATTCATGGTCACCCAACGGAGCCGCACCGACCGATCGCCCGCCTGTGCTCGACGGTGTACCCATCGGGTCCCCACCCGATGCACCTGGATGTGGTCGGGATGGCCATNCCCGCCGTGGGAGTCGTACACCACCAGTANGTCCACCACCTCGGAGTCCAGCAGGTTGTTCAGACGGTCCGTCGCCTCGTCCACGTCGGCCTGCCAGAAGCAGTCGGGATGGGCNTTGGCCGGGTCCTCGANCATGCCGCTGTCCCGGTAANCCAGGAAGGCCACGCGGGCCACGCCCAGCACCTCGGCTGAATCGTGGACCTCGGCGGTGCGACGGTCCCCTAGNGCCTCGTCAGGNCCNAGGACACCGGGNACCGGTTCGCCCTCCTCCCCNCGGGTGGCCACCACGAGCACCACCCGGTGCCCCTCTTCAGACAGACGAGCCATCGTCCCGCCNGANGCCAGNGCCTCATCGTCNGGGTGGGCGTGGAAGAACACNACTGTGGCCATTGTTTGAAGCNACCTGTTTTCTCGNAGATCCAGCNGAAGCGGATCAGGCCACGGCGCCNGAGGCCCGCAGTGCNGCCACCTCGTCGGCGCCCAGGCCNAGCTCGTCCAGTANCTCNNCGGTGTGCTGGCCCTCGTGGGGNGGCGGTCGTCGAATCNATCCGGGGGTACCGCTNAGACGAGGCGCCGGACCGGGCTGTTTCAGGCCCCCCGACTCCACGAATGTCCCTCGAGCCACGTGGTGTGGGTGGTCAATGGCCTCCGACACCGTCAAAACCGGGGCGTAGCAAACGTCACTGCCCTCCAGCACGGCGTCCCATTCGTCACGGGTNCGGGTGACCACCACAGCGGCCACCTTGGCCTTCAGTTCGNGCCAGCGCGACCGNTCGTGCTGNTCGGCAAAGTCGTCGGGATCCAGGCCCAACTTCTCGATCAGTTCGGCGTAGAACTGTGGTTCAATCGACCCAATGGATATGTATTCCCCGTCGGCGCACTCGTATACGTCGTAGAAGTGGGCCCCGGTGTCCAGCATGTTCTCGCCCCGCCCTTCCGAAGCAAAACCGGTGTGGAGCATCCCGTAAAAGAAGCTCATCAGACTGGCCGCACCATCCACCATTG
The DNA here is from genome assembly GCA_002714485.1 of Acidimicrobiaceae bacterium. Taxonomy (GTDB): domain Bacteria; phylum Actinomycetota; class Acidimicrobiia; order Acidimicrobiales; family MedAcidi-G1; genus UBA9410. Next base: position 3,287 of record PAXM01000039.1, on the reverse strand, counting down.
CCGCGTCTACCACCTGGCCCTCGCCAGTGGAGCGCGCCGACAGCAGGGCACACACGATGCCGAAGGCCAGGTACATGCCGCCGCCGCCGAAGTCGCCGACCAGGTTGAGCGGCGGAACGGGTCCGGTGTCGTCGCGGCCTATGTGGGCCAGCGCCCCTGCCAGGGCTATGTAGTTGATGTCGTGTCCTGCGGTCTGGGCGTAGGGCCCATCCTGACCCCAACCGGTCATGCGTCCGTAGACGATGGCCGGGTTGCGGGCCATGCAATCCTCGGGGCCGAGGCCCAGCCGTTCGGCCACGCCCGGCCGGAAGCCCTCGAACACCACGTCCGCGTCGGCCACCATCCGTAGCACCAGATCACGGCCCTCCTCGGACTTGAGATCAACGCCGATGCTGCGTCGACCCCGGGCATTGACGTTGGCTGGAGGGTTGGCCGGGTCGCCACCACGGACCGCTCCAGCTCGGTCAATCCGAACGATGTCGGCGCCCATGTCGGCCAGCATCATCCCGCAGAAGGGTCCCGGCCCGATGCCAGCCAGTTCGATGACCCGGACCCCGTCCAATGCTCCCATGTCGTAATCCTGCTTCCCCTCGATGATCCGTTCAGTTCGTTCAGCGGTTCAAATCGCCAGCCAGCACCGAAGCCCGGTCCACGGCATGGCAGTGCTCCGAGATGGCGGGGACCAGGATCGGCCACGCGCCAGGTGCCATGTCGTGGCCCCAGCCGTCCAGCAGTACGAAGGTCGCCCCTGGGATGACCTCGGCGGTCCGCTCACCCGCGGTCGGAAGGATGAGGGTGTCGGCTGTACCGCTGACAACCCGAGTCGGCACGGTGATGGTGGCCAGCGCGGCCTCCCGGTCACCCATAGAGACCGCTGCGCCGCGTTGCCGGTCATAGGCATGGCGAGGCTGGGACGAGCGCACCCGGTAATCGACAAACACCTCCCGAGCATGGTCGTCGTCGTGCCACACACTTGCCCACAGCCGACGGTCGGCCAGGTCCTTGGCCACCGCTTCGTCGGGATCCTCAGGGGCTGGGACCAGCATGGCGGCCAGAGTCTCCTCGGCGGGCTGACCGAACTCGCGATTGCCAGTTGTTGACCCCATGGACACGAGGCTCCGACACCGCAGCGGATGTTCAACGGCCATCACCTGGGCCACCATCCCTCCGAGGGAGAATCCGACCACATGCGCATCAGCCAAACCCAGATGGTCGAGTAGGCCAACGGCGTCGGCCGCCATGTCGGACAGGTCGTAGGGCGTGCCCCCTGGAGGACCGTCGGCATCGAAGATGGTGGACAGGCCGCTGTCTCGATGGTCATAACGAACCACGTGCAGCCCGGTATCGGCCAAAAGGCAGCACAGGCCCTCCTCCCAAACCAGCAACTGGCTACCCAAGCCGTGCATGAGGAGCATGGTCGGGTCGGCCGGATCACCGAACGACTCGTAGCAGATCTCGATGTCGGAGGGCAGGGAGACGATGGGCACGGGCCCATTGTCCGACCCACGGCGCCGGCGGTCCAACCCGGCGCCTGCACTACCGTCCTCGTCCGTGAACAGTTCCAACCCATCCCACATCCCACCGACNGCGCGAGATCCAGCCGCCCCCCACCCGACCATCAATGACAGGCCGTTCGCCGACCTCGACATCACTACGTTCCATGATCTGTTGCGGCTGCGGGTCGACGTATTCGTGGTGGAGCAGACCTGCGCCTACCCCGAGTTGGATGGACGGGATGCCGAGCCCGAGACCCGCCACGTGTGGCTAGACGGTCCTGACGGACGACCGGCGGCATTAATCCGAGTTCTAGCCGAACCGGACGGAAGCCACCGGATCAGTCGAGTCGTGACCCGCGTCGAGGCCCGAAGCGCCGGCCTAGCTGGCGTACTACTGAACCACGTGCACGCCACCACCCCAGGGCGCCTAGTCCTCGACGCCCAGACGTACCTAGTTCCCTGGTACGACTCCCTGGGCTACGAACCCACTGGCAACGAATTCCTAGAGGACGGGATCCCCCACGTTCCCATGGCCCGGGAAGGAACTCAGGCGTAGTCGGTCCCGTCTAGGAAGTCATCGTCGATCCCGAAGTGGTGCGCCACCTCGTGGACGACGGTGACGGCCACCTCACGACGAAGCTCGTCGAGGTCAGCGCACAGGTCACACAGGGCGAGCCGGTAGAGGTAGATCCGGTCAGGCATCACGAGCCCGCCCGACTCCGGCAGGGCGGCCGACCCATAGGCATCCCGTTCGGTGAGNGGGACCCCGTCNTACAGGCCAAGCAAGTCCGGGGGNTCGCCACGATCGGCGGTCAGAACCACCACATTGTCCATGAACACGGCTAGCCGGGGTGGCAAGTCGTCGAGGGCCTCGGCCACGAGGCGGTCAAAGGCATCCGGGCCAATGGGATTCACGTCCGCGAGGGTACGGCGCGCCCCGGAGGCTCTCGCACCCCGTCGCTAGGGTGCGGCCGATGAGCACAGCCGACGGACTCCCGGGCTTCGACCGGTTCTCCAACGACCCGGCGACCGACGNCGCGGCCNACGACGCTGTCGANGCCGAGGCACTGCTNCGCNGNCTCAACGACGAACAGCAGGTNGCGGTGACCACCGANGCCCTNCCGCTGGCCATCCACGCAGGCGCCGGNTCNGGCAAAACCCGAGTACTCACCCACCGGATCGCCTGGCGAACCCTGACCGGCCGGGACGACCCCCGGCGGGTCCTGGCACTGACCTTCACCCGCAAGGCTGCTTCCGAGCTGCGCAGCAGGCTGCGCCGTCTCGGCATGCGCGATCAGGTGGCAGCAGGCACCTTCCACTCGGTGGCCCTAGCTCAACTCCGGACCTGGTGGCGTGAGAACGACCGCCGGGAACCCGACCTGGTGGATCGCAAGATCTCGATGATTCGTTCCCGCCTCCCCCGTGACCACCGGGCCACCGCAGCCCTCGACGTGGTCACCGAGATCGAGTGGGCCAAGGCCCGCCGTATCCGTCCAGAGGCCTACGCCCCGTCGGCCGAGGCGGCCGGACGCACACCCCCGCTACCGACGCCGACGGTGGCGCGGATCTACGAGGACTACGAGCAGGAAAAGGCCGACAGGAACATGGTCGACTTTGATGACCTGCTGGACCAGTGCCGGCACCACCTGACTACCGACCGTCGGTTTGCCGACGCCCAGCGGTGGCGCTTCCAACACCTCTACGTCGACGAGTTCCAAGACGTCAATCCCCTGCAGTTCGACCTGCTAGCCGCCTGGCTGGGTGGTCGAACCGAACTTTGCGTGGTTGGCG
>PAXM01000038.1 GCA_002714485.1 Acidimicrobiaceae bacterium | reverse complement strand
CTGCCCCCGACGAGGAACCCGCACAAGAACCCACCGACGACAAACCCGACAACGACGACGACGCACCGGCTGCTGCCCCCGACGAGGAACCCGCACAAGAACCCACCGACGACAAACCCGACAACGACGAGGACCCCGACAACGACGAGGACGCACCGGCTGCTGCCCCCGACGAGGAGGAGTAGCACCCGACCCCATGCCGGGTCCCACCGCCCACCCGCTTCGGCCGGTCACCGCAGACGAGGTCGCCGCTTTCGAGCGTGACGGCGTCGTGCACCTCCCTGCCATCCTTCCGGCCGTCTGGATCGACCACCTCGTCGATCCAGTCGAGGCCGCCATCGCCGATCCGGTGGTCACCACCGACATGACTGCACTCCAAGCCGCCGTGTCCGGAATACCGCTCGACCCTGACAAGACGGGACGCTTCCTATCCGGCGTCGACCACTGGCTACACGACCCAGCCTTCGCCTCCTTCGCCACCACCTCCCCTCTCCCGGCCATCGCCGGAGCCCTGCTGGACGCCGAACGCATCCACCTCTACGAGGATTCGGTCCTGGTCAAGGAACCCGGAACCGCCGAAGCCACCACCCTCCACCAGGACCTCGGGTACTTCCACCTGACCGGGGACCGCATCTGCACCACCTGGGTCCCCCTCGATCCGGTGGACTTCAAGACAGGCGCCGTGGCCTACCTCCGCGGGTCCCACCGATCAGGCCTGGTCCACCGCCCCAACTGGTTCGTGTCCGATGAGCCCCTACCCGGATCCGAAGGGGTGCCCATACCTGAGGTCACAGATGACGACCCCCGCCTCGTGCGCTATACCGTCCAACCAGGAGACGTCGTCGTACACCATGCAGCGACGCTCCACTGTGCCGGACCCAACCGCTCGTCCAGCACCAGAAGACGAGCCGTTTCCGTCCGGTACTGCGGGGACGGCGTCCACCATCTGGTCCGGGCCGGCGCTCCCACCAAGGCCCACCACCCTCCCCACGGCGACGTCCGGTCAGGCGACCCGGTGGTAGACCATCCCGGTTGCCCAGTGGTGTGGGAGCGGACCATAGGGTCGACTCGGTGAATGCTCCCTGGTCGACCATCCCGCAATTGGTCGACGACGCTGCCAGCCGATTCGGCGGCCAAGAGGCCTTCGTTGACGAAGAACGGCGCTGGACCTTCACCGACTACCGCGACCAGATACACGCCGCGTCTCGGGCGCTCCTCGCTCACGGCGTGCAGCCCGGCGACCGAATCGCCATCTGGGCCCCCAACCTCGCCGAGTGGGCCGTCGCGGCCCTCGGCACCCACTGCATCGGCGCCGTGCTCGTGCCCATCAACACTCGGTTAAAGGGTCACGAGGCCGCTGACCTACTGACCCGGTCCTCGGCCCGCATCCTGTTCACGGTCACCGACTTCCTCGACACCAACTACGTGTCCATGCTCACCGAGGCCGGGCACGGACCCGACCAACTGGAACAGGTCATAGTGCTCCGCGGTTCGGTACCTGACGGCTGTGCCGTCTGGGACGACTTCATGGCCGCCGGCGGCGGCGTCGACGACGCCGTCCGGGCCGAACGATCCGCCGCGGTTGTCGGAGACGACCTATGCCACATCATGTTCACCTCGGGCACCACCGGCGTACCCAAGGGAGCCATGCTCCGCCACGAAGCCATCTGCCGAGCGTTTTTGTCATGGAGCGACGTCATCGGCCTCACCGAGGGTGACCGCTATCTGGTGGTCAACCCTTTCTTCCACGCCTTCGGCCTGAACTCTGGGATCTTGGCCTGCCTGATGAAGGGCGTGACCCTGGTACCCCACCTGGTGTTTGACGTCCCATCAGTCATGCGTCGGGTCGCCGAAGAGCAAATCACCATGCTTCCCGGACCGCCAGCCATCTACCAGACGATCCTTGGTCACCCCGACACCAAGATCCTCGACCTGTCCTCGTTACGCCTCGCAGTGACCGGCGCGGCGACCATCCCAGTCCAGATGATCCACGACATGCACAACCGACTCGGTTTCGAGAAGGTAGTCACCGGCTACGGCCTCACCGAGGCGTCAGGCATCGCCACCATGTGCCGCCATGATGACGACCCAGAACTCATCGCTGGCACCTCGGGGCGGGCCATCGACGACGTCGAGGTCCGGATCGTCGATCCCGACGGGACAGAGTGCCCGCCAGGCACTCCTGGCGAGGTAGTGGTCCGGGGTTACAACGTCATGGTCGGGTACCTCGATGCTCCAAAACAGACCGCCGAGGCCATAGACGCTGACGGCTGGCTCCACACCGGCGACATTGGGGTCATGGACGCCGACGGCTACCTCGACATCACCGACCGGTTAAAGGACATGTACATCAACGGTGGATTCAACGTGTATCCCGCCGAGGTGGAGCAACTAATGCTGGACCATCCGGGTATCGCCCAGGTTGCCGTCGTCGGTGTCCCTGACGATCGCATGGGCGAGGTCGGCGCGGCCTTCGTGGTCGCCGGTCCTGACACCGGAGCTGAGGGTCGACCTGAACCCGACGAGATCATGTCCTGGTGCCGGGACACAATGGCCAACTACAAGGTCCCCCGGCTGGTGGTGGTCGTCGACGACCTACCCATGAATGCCAGCGGCAAAGTGCTCAAGTTCGAACTGCGGGATCGAGCCACCGCCCTTCGGGCCACCTGAACCACTGGCTGGACCACGAGCTGGATCACCAGCTGAGCCATGGACCCAAAGGCGTCTAACCGCACCGCTAGCATTCATCTAATCATGAGCGCCTCCCCCTACCCGGAGGTGGGACGGCCCGATTTTCCAGCCATCGAGGACCGCGTTCTCGCCCGCTGGGCAGCCGACGGCACCTTCCGGTCCTCGATCGACGCCCGGCCCACCGACAGGGAATACGTCTTCTACGACGGTCCCCCATTCGCCAACGGCCTCCCCCACCACGGCCACCTGCTGACTGGATACGTCAAGGACGTCGTCCCGCGGTATCAAACCATGCGGGGTCGACGGGTCGACCGCCGCTTCGGTTGGGACTGCCACGGCCTGCCCGCCGAGATGGAGGCCGAGAAGGAGCTCCCAGTCTCCGGCAAGACCGAAATCATCGAATACGGCATCGACCGCTTCAACGCCCAGTGCCGCCAGTCGGTGCTGCGCTACACCGAAGAGTGGGAGAAGACGGTCACCCGTCAGGCCCGGTGGGTCGACTTCGAAGACGACTACAAGACCATGGACCCCGCATACATGGAATCCGTGATGTGGGCCTTCAAGCAACTGTGGGACAAGGGCCTCGTCTACGAGGCCTTCCGGGTCATGCCCTACTCCTGGGGGGCCGAAACCCCGTTATCCAACTTTGAGATCCGCCTTGACGACGCCACCCGACCCCGGCAGGACCCAGCCATCACCGTGGCCTTCGACCTGGCACCGGTCGACGGCGACCCGGGCCCCATGCGGATTCTGGCGTGGACGACCACTCCATGGACGCTGCCATCCAACCTGGCCCTCGCCGTGGGCCCCGAAGTTGGCTACTCCCTGCGAGCCGACACCGACGGCACCGTGCTGGTGGTGGGTGTCGAGGCCGTCGAGCGCTACGCCGTCCAACTGGCAGAGACCACCGAGGTCGGTACCTGCACCGGACGTGACCTGGTGGGTCGCACCTACACGCCGCTGTTCGACTTCTTCGACGACCGCACCGACGCCTTCCGGGTTCTGGCCGCAGACTTCGTGGACGCCAGCGACGGAACGGGCGTGGTCCACATGGCCCCCGGGTTCGGTGAGGATGACCAAATGGCCTGCGAGGCCGCTGGCATCCCCATCGGTCGGGCCCTGCCCGTGGACGATCAGGGTCGATTCACCGACGACGTCGCCCCGTGGGCCGGCCAGAACGTCTTTGAGGCCAACCCCGGCATCATCCGGCACCTCAAGGAAGCGGGCCGGATGGTCCGCCACGACACCTACGAACACAACTATCCGCACTGCTGGCGCACCGATACGCCAATCATCTACAAGGCCATCTCGTCGTGGTACGTGAAGGTCTCCGACCTGCGGGAACGACTGCTGGCCACCAATGCCGAAATCAACTGGGTACCGGACCACGTCCGTGACGGCCGCTTCGGTATGTGGCTGGACGGTGCCCGAGACTGGTCAATTAGCCGCAACCGGTTCTGGGGCTCTCCCATCCCAGTGTGGCGCAGCGACGACCCGGCACACCCCCGGATCGACGTATACGGCAGCCTTGACGAGATCGAGCGGGACTTCGGGGTACGGCCTGAAGACCTGCACCGGCCGTTCATCGACGATCTAACCCGACCTAACCCCGACGATCCGACCGGGAAGTCCACCATGCGCCGGGTACCCGAGGTGCTCGACTGCTGGTTCGAGTCGGGTTCCATGCCGTTCGCCCAACTCCACTACCCGTTTGAGAACCGGGAGCGCTTCGAAGAGCACTTCCCGGCCGACTTCATCGTGGAGTACATCAACCAGACCCGCGGCTGGTTCTACACGCTGCACGTGCTGGCGACCGCCCTTTTCGACCGACCGGCCTTCCAGAACGTCATATGCCACGGGATCCTGCTGGCCGAGGACGGCGCCAAGTTGTCCAAAAAGCTCCGCAACTACACCGAGCCATCATCCATCTTTGAGGTACAAGGCGCCGATGCCCTCCGCTGGTACCTGATGTCGGCCAACATCGTGCGCGGCGGAGACCTGCGAATCGCTGATTCTGGCATCGACGATGTGGTGCGCCAGGTGCTGCTACCAATCTGGAACGCCTACTCCTTCTTCACCCTGTACGCGAACGTGGACGGCTACCGGGCCACCATGCGAACCGATTCCACTCACCTGCTTGACCGCTACCTACTGGCCAAGACCCGGCGCCTCGTGGAATCAGTGCAGGACCGGATGGATGCCTACGACCTGCCGGGCGCCACCGCCCAGATCCAGGGATTCCTCGACGCACTCAACAACTGGTACATCCGCCGAAGCCGTGACCGCTTCTGGGCCCGGACAGCATCGGACCCCACTGCCGAGACTCCTGAGGCCATTGACAAGCGCGACGCCCACGACACCCTCTACACGGTGCTGGTTACCTTCTGCCGGGTGGCCGCCCCGTTCCTGCCCATGGTGGCCGAGGAGATCCACGATGGGCTGACCGGCGGTCCGACTGACGACTCGTCGGGCACGATCAGCGTGCACCTGCAGGACTGGCCTGATGTCGACGACCTCCCGTCGGACCCCGACCTGGTGGACCGGATGGACCGTCTGCGTGANGTGGCGTCTACGGCGCTGCGACTCCGTGAGGACCACGGTCTNCGGGTNCGCCTNCCGCTGTCGTCATTAANCGTGGCCGGCACCAACAGCGANACCCTGGCCGACCTNNTGGACCTGNTACTCGACGAGGTNAACGTGAAGGCCATCGAGTTGACCGACGACCTNGAGTCTCATGCCCGNTTCGTGCTGCGACCCGANGGACGGGCCTTGGGTCCACGTCTAGGGGGCGACGTCCAGGCGGTNTTCGCTGGNGCCCGGTCCGGCGACTACANCCGNAACGACGACGGCACCGTGACCGTGGCCGACCACGTGCTGGCCGCCGACGAGTTCGAGTTGGGTGTGGAGTCGCCCGAGGGCGTAACGGCCGCCGCACTGGGCAGCGGAGACGCCGTCGTGGTGTTGGACACCACCGTCACCGCCGAGNTGGCCACAGAGGGTCTGGCACGTGACGTCGTCCGCCACGTGCAGCAGGCCCGCCGNGACGCCGACCTGGTGGTGACCGACCGAATCCAACTAGTGGTCGAAGGTGACAAGGCGGTTGTCGACGCCATCCGGAGCCACGAGGCCCACGTGTCCGGCCAGGTGTTGGCAGTCGGGATCTCCTACGGCGACCCCGGCGCCTCGCCNACCGCCGTCACCGTGGAGGGCTCGGCCCTCCGCTTCTCCATAACCGTCGCCTGAGTCAGCAGGCTGGCGGATCGGTCAGTCCAACCGGCGACCCGACTCCACCAGGTTGATCTCCCAGATCACCTGTTCCAAGCGGTCCGATGCGGTGATCGTCGGGTAGCGCAGCGGGTTCTCCGGCGTCACGCACGTGGGNATGGGGGCCAGCATCGTCCACGGGGTGGGGTGGCAGAACTGGACGACCGAGTGACGCTCTCCNGGGCCATCGGCNACCACCCGGTGGATTCCAGGGGGGATGGTGCCGTTGGTCAGGTGGTCGAGCATGATCCCGGTGTTGACGATGACGTGCCCATCCGGCGGCACAGCATCTACCCAGCCGTCGTCGACCTTTACCTGTAGGCCCGGTGCGGTGGCCCGCGGCAGCGCGGTGATCAGGTTGATATCGGCGTGCTCGGCCGCCCATACGTGCTCGTCGCCTGGGGCGGTGTCCATGGATGGATAGTGCAGGGCACGGGTCAGGGCTGCGCCGTCCTGAAGCATCACGTCGAAGAAACCCTCGTCGATCCCCAAGCCCACGGCCAGGATGCGCAGCACTCGGCGCTGGATGTCGAGGGTGGCCTCATGGAAGTCCATGAGNACCTCGGTGGTGCCCGGCAGGTCCTCGTCNGGCAACGTCGGGTCCCCGTACCGATGGGGGAACCGCTTGCGCAACGGATGNCCGTCAGGGACCGGGGCGCTCCAGTTGAGCATCTCCTTCCAGTCGGGCACATCGGAGATGGCGGCCGTCTCGACAAGGAGGCCGGTGTAGCCNGTCTGCCCATTNGATCCCGGCACCGTGTAACGATCCTTGCGCTCGCGAGGCAGGGCGAAGAAGTCGGCTAGGCGTNCGTAAGCGTCATNCAGCAGGTCATCGGAGAGGTCGTGGCNGACGTAGACGAAGCCGGTAGCCAAACTCNGCATCGTGCCATCCACCACGGCTCGGCGAGCCGTCTTGCCCCCCGACTCGAAAGCCGCGAGGTCGACGTCCAAGATGCCCGAATCGATGGTCGCTTCGCTCACCATGCACGCACGCTAGACCGCCGCGGACGGCTCGGGCAGGGTCCTTAGTCCCAGTGCCGGTGACCACGTGGCGCGCGAATCGAACCGGTTTCTAGGCCAGGACCGCCACCCGCAGCGCGAGTCCTAGGAAATCCTGCCCGCAGGTAACGAATCACTTGACATGGTTGTAATTACATGCGTGCAATTCAATGCCCGGGACGCATGCTCGGCTCACCCCTCCACCAGCTCCCATGGAGCCGGGTTGCACGATGGGGGTCGCGTGGTCGGACCGGGGGCGAAGTAACGAACGGCAAAGACAANCCGTTCAGACGAATCGAACCGGCGGGAACCGGTGGGGAAGGACAGGACATGGCACTCACCGAGGAGCGGGTTGACGANCCGAACGTCGAAACGACCGCAACCAACACAACCATGCGGGTGCGCAAGCGCAACGGCGACCTCGAACCAGTCGATGTCAACAAGATCGTCCGAGCCGTTGAGCGTTGCGCCAGCGGGCTGCCCGGCGTGGACCCAATGAGGGTGGCCACCCGAACCATCTCAGGCCTGTGCGACGGGGCCACCACCGAGGAGCTCGACGAGTTGTCCATCCGGACCTCGGCGGCCTTCATCGTCGANGAGCCCAACTACTCCCGNCTGGCCGCCCGNCTGCTGGCCACAGTGATCGACAAAGAGGTCCGCAACCAGGACATCCACTCCTTTTCGCAATCAGTNGCCANGGGTCTCGACCAGGGTCTCATTGGCCCTGAGGTAGCGAAGTTCGTGGCCACCAACGCCCGCAAGCTGAACGACACCATCGAGGCCGACCAGGACCACCTGTTCGAGTTCTTTGGCCTGCGCACCGTCTATGACCGCTACCTGCTGCGCCACCCCGAGAAGCGGATGGTCGTGGAGACGCCCCAGTACTTCTTCCTTCGCGTGGCTTGTGGACTGTCGACCTGCCCGGACGAGGCCATCCGCTTCTATCGCCTCATCTCGTCGCTCCAGTACCTTCCGTCAAGCCCGACGCTGTTCAACTCCGGCACCAGCCATCCACAGATGTCCAGTTGCTACCTCTTGGACTCACCGGAGGACAGCCTCGACGGCATCTACAAGCGCTACACCGATATCGCAAAGTTGTCGAAGTTCGCCGGGGGCATCGGCGTGGCGTGGCACCGAATCCGGTCCAAGGGCTCACTGATTCGCGGCACTAACGGCCTCTCCAACGGCATCGTGCCGTGGCTCAAGACTCTCGACAGTTCGGTGGCCGCGGTCAACCAGGGTGGCCGTCGCAAGGGCGCAGCCTGCGTCTATCTGGAGTCGTGGCACGCCGACATAGAGGACTTTCTGGACCTCAAAGAGAATACTGGCGACCCACAACGCCGCACCCACAACCTGAACTTGGCCAACTGGATCCCCGACCTGTTCATGGAGCGCGTCGAAAAGGACTGGCAGTGGTCATTGTTCGATCCGGCCAAAGTCCCTCACCTCACTGACCTCTACGGCCCCGACTTCGAGTCCGCCTACCTCAAAGCCGAGGAGGAGGGCACCTACGAGCGCCAGATTCCGGCGCGCGAGCTCTATAGCCGGATGATGCGATCACTGGCCCAGACCGGCAACGGATGGATGACCTTCAAGGACGCCTCCAACCTGAAGTGCAATCAAACGGGCACCGACGGGCGGGTGGTCCACTTGTCCAACCTGTGCACCGAGATCCTCGAGGTCACCGATCAGGACGAAACCGCTGTGTGCAACCTCGGCTCGGTGAATCTGGGTGCTTTGGTGGTCGACGGCGCCTTTGACTTCGACCGGCTGGCCGAGGTGGTGCGCCTGGCCGTGCCGTTCCTCGACCGGGTCGTGGACATCAACTACTACCCCACTCCCGAGGCGGCCACGTCCAACTCGGCCTGGCGTCCTGTGGGTATGGGCCTCATGGGCCTCCAGGACGTCTTCTTCAAGCTAGGCCTGCCGTTCGATTCCGAAGAGGCCCGGATGCTGTCAGCCCGGATTTCCGAGGAGATCTACTTCAATGCCCTGTGGGCGTCGACCGAACTGGCCGAGGCCGCCGGACCGCATGACAACTACGCCCTTACCCGAGCCGCCCGTGGCGACCTGCAGTTCGACCTCTGGGACGTGGAACCGACCGACACCGCCCGTTGGGACACCCTGCGGGCCCGGATTACCGAGCACGGCCTGCGCAACTCACTGCTCATCGCCATCGCCCCGACCGCCACCATCGCCTCGATCGCCGGTTGCTGTGAGTGCATCGAGCCGCAGGTGTCCAACCTGTTCAAGCGCGAGACGCTTTCGGGTGAGTTCATGCAGATCAACCGCTACCTGGTGCGCGAGCTGCAACAGAGGAACCTGTGGAACGAGAGCATGGCCAACCGGGTGAAGATGGCGGAGGGATCCATCCAGGACGTCGAGGGTATGCCCGATGACCTCAAGGAGGTCTATCGCACCGCCTGGGAGGTGCCCATGCGATCGCTGATCGACATGGCCGCCGACCGGGGTGCCTACATCGACCAGAGCCAGTCCCTGAACCTGTTCATGGAGTCACCGACCATCGGCAAGCTCAGCTCGATGTACCTTCACGCTTGGAAATCCGGCGTGAAGACGACGTACTACCTGCGATCGCGCCCGGCCACCCGGATCAACAAGACCACCACCGGTGGACCCACCCCGACCGGGGGCGGTGAACCGGCCACCACACCGACTTTCACCGATGCCGAGGCTGTGGCCTGCTCCTTGGAGAACCCCGAGTCCTGCGAGGCCTGCGACTGATGGCCCTTGCAGAAGTTCCCTTCGAAGAGCCCGCCGAACGCGCCGATGCGCCGACGGCCGCGCCGGCCATCCACCGGGCCAACATCTTGGACCCCGGCTTCGACCTGACACTGCGGCCTATGCGGTACCCGGTCTTCTACGAGATGTACCGGGACGCCATCAAGAACACGTGGACGGTCGACGAGATCGACTTCTCCGACGACATCCCCGACCTAGACCGCAAGCTGGTCCCAGCCGAGAAGCACCTCATCAACCGGTTGGTGGCCTTCTTCGCCACCGGGGACTCGATCGTGTCCAACAATCTGGTGCTGAACCTGTACCAGCACATCAACGCCCCCGAGGCCCGGATGTACCTTTCGCGCCAGCTCTACGAAGAGGCGCTGCACGTCCAGTTCTACCTGACGCTGCTCGACAACTACATCCCCGACATGGCCGAGCGAGAGGCCGCCTTCGCTGCGATCCACAACATCCCGTCAATCGCCAAGAAGGGCGAGTTCTGCTTCAAGTGGATGAACGCCGCCGAGAACCTCGGTGAATTGGACACCGATGAGAAGCGCAAGACGTTCCTGTTGAATCTCATCTGCTTTGCCACGTGCATCGAAGGCCTGTTCTTCTTCGCCGCCTTCGCCTACGTCTACTTCCTGCGCTCCAAGGGCCTCCTCAACGGCCTGGCCGCGGGAACCAACTGGGTTTTCCGCGACGAGAGCTGCCATATGAACTTTGCTTTCGAGGTCATCAACACAGTGCGTCGCGAGCAGCCCGAGCTGTTCGACGAGGACCTGGGGAACCGCATCTACGAGATGCTCGAAGAGGCCATCGACTGCGAGTACCAGTTCGCCGAAGACCTCCTGGGACAGGGCGTGCCGGGCATGTCAACCTCCGACACTAAGCAGTACCTGCAGTTCGTAGCCGACCAGCGCCTCGCTCAGTTGGGTCTGGAGCGCCGGTACAACACGACCAACCCGTTCGGGTTCATGGAACTCCAGGACGTACAAGAACTCACGAACTTCTTCGAGCGCACCGTCGTCGCCTACCAGGTCGGTGTCGAGGGCGACGTGGCGTTCGACGAGGACTTCTAGGGGACGGTCCCCGCCTCCTCCCCTGGACCCGGTTCCTCAGACCCTGGACCACTCGCTCCCCGGTCGCGACGCCGGCGAAGGGCAACTACAGCACTACCGAGGGCCAGCAGCACCGTGGCCAGGCCGGCGGGCACCACCAACCGTCCGGTCCCCCCCGGTGACGATCCGGTCGCGCCATCTGTTCCACCGGGCTGAACCGTTCCGATCTCCGGTTTCGCTCCCCCTGCAGAATCCGCGCCAGAACCGGTCGCAATGGTCGTCGACGGAGAGACCGTCCCACCAGTCGTTGTCGTGGTCAAAACCGAACCACCCCCGCTCGTCGTTGGAACCACCGTGATAGCCGCCGGTTCCAACGTGGTCGCCGTGACGACCGGCGGCGAAGCCGTCGATCGGAACGGCCCACTGATCTCGTAGGTCACACCGACGTGGCGACCCTCCGCTCCAGGACCCCAATCCAGGTCGGGCACCACATCACGCACCAGCGCTTCGCCACGGCCTCGCAGCGAGCTCACGTACATCCGGGTACCTGACGGATCGAAGCACGGACCGGTCACCTGTGACAGTCGGTGCTCGTTGCCCACCATCTGGCAGAAGGGCGCCACCTCGCCGAAGGGAGTAACCACCACCACCTCCATGTCGCCCCGGTCCTCGGACACGAACAGGTCTCCCGAACCGGACACCGTCAGGTCACCAATTCCCCAGGCTGGACCACGTCGACCCGAGCCGTCCCAAATGACCGAATGGTGGCCGGCAGTCAGGTCGACTGCATGCACCCGGTCGTCAAGACCGGTGGTGAAGACCAGAACGCCGTCATTCAGGGCCACCCCACCACCCATCGGCGTGACGAGACCCTCAGCCACTTGGAACCGGGTGGGAATGAACGAACCTGACGGGTCGAGAACCGACAGCCAGCGGACCCCGCCGTCCGGATCGACCGCCAGGGCCTCCATCCGATCAGTGTCGCTCCCTCCACCTCCCAGCGGATCACCTGCGACAGCCAGGGACACCCGGTATAGACGGCCATCCCGGTGAGCCTCGGTGAGGTAGGCGTAGCCACCATCGGCGTCCACGACCACCGACCCATGCCTACGTCGACCCAGCACCGGACGGACCACCGCAGGTGTATCTCCGAGCGGGTCGCACTCCCAGACCAGGCCGTCACCATCACCGCCGGCTTCGCCATGGACCTCTTGGCAGGACAACCACGTACCCCACGGCGTGATTGCCCCACGACTGTTGGAGTGACTGTCGGTCAGTACCGGCCACGAACCGGTGATCGAACCGTCAGAAGCGAACCCAATGGCCGAAGCACCGCCCATTGGCCCACTCGGCGTCTGGAAGTCGAATAGTTCGTGGTTGCAGACCAGCAACCACCCTCCGTCGTCCACGGGCAGCGTCCCCTTCCCGTCGGGAAACAGCGGCCACGGCTGGTCGCTCCCGCGCACCGGTGAGCCTCCCTCGGCCACCACACGGGCGGTGAACCCTTCGGGCAGGACCAGGCCATTGGCGTCGGGAGGTCGCCCGTCGAGGAGTCCGTAGGGCCCCGGAGTCGACCGGCTTCCATTGGCAAGTCCCGATGCGGTCGCCACCGGTAGTCCCATACCCCCCGCTCCTGTGGCCACCCCGAGTACAGCCCCGGCCTGGAGGCCGCCCAAAAGGGATGCCTGCAGGAACGTCCGCCGATCCATTCCCGTCAGGTCCTGCGGGTTCGTCAGGTCCCGAAAGCGCCGAGCAGGCGTGCGGCGGCGGCCGACGGAGTGGTCCGCCCGTCGAGCACGTCATCCTCCACCGCACCCAGCAGGCTCAGTACCGCTGGGTCGGATCGCAGGCCGACCAGCAGGCGGTCCTCCACCATCGACCACATCCAGGCCAGGCGTTGGGCACGACGGCGCTCGGTCCACTCGCCCGAACCGATCAGCGCCTCCCGGTGGGCCTCCACCTGCACCCAGACCTCGTCCAACCCGTCGCCCGACAGACCGGCACAGGTGACAACCGGCGGGGTCCAGGTGGGACTGGTCGGCTGAGTGAGGCGGAGAGCCGCCGAGTAGTCACGGGCCGCCGTCCGAGCCGCAGGGACGTTGTCGCCATCAGCCTTGTTCACGGCGATCATGTCGGCCAGTTCCAGGACGCCCTTCTTGATCCCCTGTAGTTCGTCACCGGCACCCGGCAGCATGAGCAGCAAAAAGAAGTCGACCATCCCGGCTACCACGGTCTCGGACTGACCCACACCCACCGTCTCGACAATCACCACGTCGTAGCCGGCGGCCTCCAGCACCGCCATCGACTCGCGTGTAGTACGGGTCACCCCACCGAGGGTCCCGGCGCTCGGGGAAGGCCGGACGAACGCCGACGGGTCGTTGGCCAAGCGCAGCATGCGAGTCTTGTCACCCAAGATGCTGCCGCCGGTGACCGTGCTGGTCGGATCGACAGCTAGTACCGCCACCCGCCGACCAGCGCCGGTAAGGCGACCACCGAGGGCCTCGATGAACGTGGACTTGCCCACCCCCGGTACGCCGGTGATCCCCACACGGTGGGATTCCACGGCGTGGGGTAGTAGATCGTCCAGCAGGGCGGTGGCCTCGGCCCTGTGCCCGGGGTAGCGCGACTCGACAAGCGTCAGGGCCCGCCCGATGGACGCCCGGTCACCGGCCAGCACGCCGTCGACGAGTGCGCTGTCGACCACAGGTCCCCTAGTCGGAACTTTCGTCGGATTTCAGGACATCGAGCAGATCTACGGCGGCCCCGGCCACCGCCGTGCCCGGCGGGAAGACAGCGGCGGCCCCGGCAGCCAACAGGGCGTCATGGTCGTCGGGTGGGATGACCCCACCCACCACGATGGCGATATCGGTCCGACCGTGGGTGGCCAGGGCATCTCGTAGTTCAGGCACCAGCGTCAGGTGGCCGGCGGCCAGCGAACTCACGCCGACCACATGCACGTCGTTTTCGACAGCCTGGCGAGCCACCTCGTCTGGCGTCGAGAAGAGGGGCCCGATGTCGACGTCGAATCCCAGGTCGGCAAACGCCGTGGCGATGACCTTCTGCCCACGATCGTGGCCGTCCTGACCCATCTTGGCCACCAGAATCCTGGGTCGGCGTCCAGCGTCAGCCTCAAAGGTCGCCACACGAGCGCGAGCCGAGGACACCGCCTCCCCATCGCCAACCTCGCTGTTGAAGACTCCGGAGATAGTGCGGACCTCCGCCACGTGGCGCCCGTAGACCTGCTCGAGGGCATCGCTGATCTCCCCGACCGTAGCCCTCGCCCGAGCCGCGTCGATGGCGAGCGCCAGCAGATTGCCGTCACCAGCAACTGCACTGCGGGTCAGGGCGACCAAGGCATCGGTACACGCCTGTGGATCCCGCTCGGCCCGTAAGCGTTCCAACTTGGCCAGCTGGTCGGCCCGGACCTGGGCATTGTCGACCTTACGGACGTCGATTGGGTCCTCTTGATCCAACCGGTAGCGATTCACCCCGACCACCGTCTGGCGACCCGAGTCGATGCGGGCCTGGGTACGGGCCGCCGCCTCCTCGATCCGGAGTTTGGGAATGCCGGCCTCGATAGCCCTGGCCATGCCACCCGACTCCTCGACCTCGTCTAGGTGAGCCAGGGCTCGGACCGCCAGGTTCCGGGTGAGGCGTTCGACATGGTGGCTTCCACCCCACGGGTCGGCCACCCGGCACGTGCCGCTCTCCTGCTGGAGGAAGAGTTGCGTGTTACGGGCGATACGGGCCGAGAAGTCTGTGGGCAGGGCGAGCGCCTCGTCTAGACCGTTGGTGTGTAGTGATTGGGTGTGGCCTTGGGTGGCGGCCATGGCCTCCACGCAGGTCCGAACCACGTTGTTGTAGGCATCCTGAGCTGTCAGGCTCCAGCCCGACGTCTGGGAGTGGGTGCGCAGCGACGACGACCGGGGGTCAGTCGGTTCGAACTGGCGCATCAGGTTCGCCCACAGCAGGCGGGCGGCCCGCAACTTGGCCACCTCCATGAAAAAGTCCATGCCGATAGCCCAGAAGAAGCTCAACCGCGGGGCGAAGGCATCCACGTTCAGCCCGGCATCTAGACCAGCGCGCACGTACTCCACCCCGTCGGCAAGCGTGTAGGCCAGTTCCAGATCGGCCGTTGCCCCGGCCTCCTGCATGTGGTAGCCGGAAATCGAGATGGAGTTGAACCGGGGCATCTCGGCGCTAGTGAAGGCGAAGATGTCCGACACGATCCGCATGGACGGACCCGGTGGGTAGATGTAGGTGTTCCGGACCATGAACTCCTTGAGGATGTCGTTCTGGATGGTCCCGGCCAGTTGGTCCGGCGACACCCCCTGCTCCTCGGCAGCCACCACATAGAGGGCCAAGATGGGCAGCACGGCACCGTTCATGGTCATGGACACGCTCATACGGTCGAGTGGGATGCCGGCGAACAGCGTCTGCATGTCGTAAATGGAGTCGATGGCCACACCGGCCATGCCCACGTCACCCGCCACCCGCGGATGATCGCTGTCGTAGCCCCGGTGGGTCGCTAGGTCGAAGGCCACACTGAGGCCCTTCTGGCCGGCCGCCAAGTTGCGGCGGTAGAAGTTGTTGCTCTCCTCGGCTGTGGAGTAGCCGGCGTACTGGCGAACCGTCCACGGCTGGCTGGCGTACATCGTCGGGTAGGGGCCCCGCAGGTACGGCGCCACGCCCGGCCACGCATCAACGAACCCCGTATCGGTCGACTCCTGCCCGGAATGATCGGCCTGCGTGGAGAGTATGGGGACGCTGATCTGCTCGGGCGTGTCGCGAGCCAGTTCCTCGGGCGTCCGACCCGTCTCGGCCATCACCTGGTCGGCCCATCTCGCCCGCTCGCCGTTGGGTGGTGTCACAACCTCGTGAGGCTCGGCGTGCAGGGGAACCATCGTGAAGTCCGGAATCATGCGGGGACGCTCCCGTCAGCGTCAGATGGCGGACCTGGGACCGGGCCCGCACCTAGGTCGGCCAGGGTTCGCTCCAGCAGGTCGACGACATCCAGCCCGGCGTGAACGAACTGGTCCACACCGGCGTCCCGGAGGGCGGCCACCAAGTCGTCTTCCAGCGCTCCGGGGTGGGCCGCCAGATGGACTCGGTCCACACCCTCTTCTCGCAGACCCGTCACCACTGCGACTCCGTCACGGGCGTAGTCGGCGTCTGAGCCGCATACCACGGCCAGCGACGACCCACCGTCGGCACCCGGGAGGGCATGGATACCAGCTACTGCATAGAGGTTGGTGGCGAACGTGCTACGGACGTTGTGGTCAGCTGACGACCCCACCGTGACTAGGCGCACCGTGGGCACCTCGGCAGCGGCGTCTGCCGCGTCACGGAGCGCCTCAAAGGGCTCAGAGCGGCGACGCAGGGGAAGCGGGCCAGCCGAGGCCGGCAATGCCGCTGGCCGCTCGACCGGGCTCTCGTCGAGGTTGGGGAATTCTGAGACCCCGGTGACTATCTCGGACCGGGTGACCAGTCGGGCCCGGCGGGCTGTCCAGCAGGCCGCAGCCTCGGCTTCCATCAGGCCGGAGGTCAGGGCGGCATTCGCGCCCCCAACCGCCTCGATGTCACGGAATCTGTCCCAAGCCACCTCTGCCATCCGGCGGGTCAGGTCCTCGACGTACCAGGATCCTCCGGCTGGATCGACTACGGAGGCTAGGGCGCTCTCCTCCAACAGCAGCAACTGGGTGTTGCGGGCTGTCCGGCGCCCGAACTCGTTGGGGCGACCCAGGCCCGAGTCGAAGGGACGGACGGTCACGGCGTCGGCCCCGCCCACGCCCGCTGCGAAGGCCGCCACCGTGCCCCGTAGCAGGTTGCCCCACGGGTCACGACAGGTGAGGTCCACGGTCGACCCGCTGGCGTGCTGGACTTGGCCCCAGTGTTCGTCGGCGGCGCCACTGGCCTCAGCCACCCGGGCCCATAGTCGTCGAGCGGCCCGCAATCGGCAGATGGTGCGGAACTGGTCGGCGTCGGCTGACCAAGTGAAGGAGATCTGGTCGAGGGCCTCTTCGACGGTGAGGCCGTGGTCGACCAACGCCCGCAGCACGGCCACCCCCACCGCCGTGGTCCACCCCAGTTCCCGGGCGTCGCTCGCCCCAGCGTCGGCGTACACGGTGCCGTCCAATGAGAAGGCCCGGACGCCGGGAAGGTCGCGGCTGCGGTCCACAAGGGCCAGCACGGCGTTGCCTAGGANCGAACCGCCAGCAGTCGTCNGGGCCCCGCCATGTCGGGCAGCCACCCCNATCGGATCTAGGCCCAGGANGCCNGCGCGGTCGCNCGACGCCGTGCTCCGGCGCTCCCACAAGTCCAAAAGCCAACCAGCCGCCGTTACCCCATCGGGACCGGGCAACAAGGCCACGGTGGCCATCTCAAGGTGCACNCCAGCCAGCACCGCGTCGAGGTCGTCCAGNGACTCGATACCGATGGCTCGTACGTCCAACAGGACCGAGGTTGAACCCCGGGCCAGTTCGTCTAACACCGTGGCGTTGGCGGCTAACACGCCATCGTCGGAGACCAGGGCCCGAACGTCCCAGCCGGTGGCCGTCTGACCGGCGGCCCGNGAGCCGCGGGTTCGGTCGCCGATGCCGGGTAGGCCAACGGGTCCACGAACGTGCCTGTCTGTGTCCCCGGCGCACAGGTCTCCCGCGTAGACGGGAGCGATCTCAATCCCATCGGCCGTGGTGGTAGTCAACGAAGCCAGCGTGCGGCCCTGCAGGCCTGCTTCAGCCAAGGCCTCCCACTCGCTGCGGTCGGCTGGGGGAAAGCCGTCGCTCAACGAAGTGTGGGCGTCCATGCGTCGATGGTAGGTGACGGTCCGTCAGACCCCCGGNGCCATGTGACTCATGACCTGCTTGACGACACGGTGGTGGTCCTGGCCTGCTGGTCGTCGCGTCGGCTGTATTCCTGCGCTGGTTCTTNGGGAATTGATTTCCGAAGACCATTTTCTGCAGGGCTGGCTTCGCCGAGACAGGCCCNACCTGCGAGGCTCAGNCCATGCGCATCTCCACCAGCCTCAACTATGCCACCGACCCCCAGACCGCGGCAGCCCAGGCGCGCGAGTTGGAGGCGGCAGGTGTCGACCGCATCTGGATTCCGGAGGCTTACGGCTTCGACGCCGTAAGCCTGCTCGGGTACCTGGCGGCCAGCACATCGACGGTCGAACTGGGTAGCGGCATCCTCAACACNTACAGCCGCACCCCNGCTCTGCTGGCCCAGACGGCAGCTGGCCTTGACGCACTATCCGAAGGTCGNTTTGTCCTGGGACTTGGGGCATCAGGCCCCCAGGTCATCGAGGGCTTTCACGGCCTGCCGTATACCAAGCCGCTGACCCGCATCAAGGAGATCGTCCAGATCTGTCGTTCAGCGTGGCGCCGGGAACGGATCGTCTACGACGGCGACGTGTTCACCCTCCCCCTTCCACCCGACCAGGGCACCGGGCTGGGCAAGCCACTGAAGATCATCAACCACTTGAAGCGGGCCGAGATCCCGATCTACATCGCCGCCCTCGGTCAACGCAGTGTGGAGGAGACGGCCGCCACGTGCGACGGCTGGCTGCCGTTCCTCGTCTACCCGGAACGCATGGGCCAGGTGTGGGGTGACGCTGTGGCTGCTGGCCAGGCCCGCCGGGAGTCGACTCTTGGCGANCTTGATGTAGTGGCCGGTGGTCTGGTGGCCATCGGCGACGATGCNGCGCAGTACCGCGACTTTGGCCGTCCCATGGCTGCTCTCTACATCGGTGGGATGGGAGCTCGGGGTAAGAACTTCTACAACGACGTGTGTCGACAGTACGGCTTTGCCGACGAGGCCACTGCTGTTCAAGACGCCTATCTCGACGGGCGCAAGGAGGAGGCCGCTGGCCTNCTCCCTGCCGAGTTGATCGAGAACACGTCGATCTGTGGGGANGAGGCNTACGTGGTCGACCGTCTAGCCGCCTACAAGGAGGCTGGGGTGACCTCGCTGAACGTCACGCCGGTGGGCGGCGAGGCCGCCGCCGTACTCGGCCGGCTACGAGAACTGGCTGAACACGCCTGAGCCCAGATCANCCAGGTCGGGTGNCNGACCGGACATCAGTGGGGTCCAAGCGGACCCCNGCCAGCAGGCTGCTGGTCATGCGGTGCGGGCCCTCGGCGAGCAAGAAGTTACCCATGAGGCGACGGGGCGTCCGAACGTGACGAGACCCCCGCTGGGTGGCCGCCACCACCCGCCGGGCTAGGCGGTCGGGATCGACGATGGGCAGCATCCGNAACGCGTTCAGCCGATTGAGCACCTTCTGNCCGCTGGGTGANGTGGCCTCTACGGCATCCCACATGCGGGTGGCCACCGGCCCCGGGGCCACGGTGGTCGTCCCGATCGGCGTAGCTCGCAATTCGAGAGTGAGAGACCGCACGAAGTTCGATACCCCGGCCTTGGTGGCGCAGTAGGTGGCCATGCTCGGGAAGCCGGCCGTGCCGGCAATCGACGACAGGAAGACCAGGTGCCCGCGACCCCGGTCCAGCATCGACGGCAAGACGTGTCGGGTCAGGACCATGGGTGCCTCGAGGTTGAGGCGGGTTGTGGCCCGGACAACCGCCGGGTCGATGACGGCGGCCATGTCTGTGGTCTCCATGCCAGCGTTGTTGACCAGCACGTCGATCGGCCCGTAGTCAGCCTCGACCCCAGGTACGAGGGACTCGACGGCCACCGAGTCGGTCAGGTCAACGGCCACCGCTCGACCGCCAACCNCGGCGGCCACGGCCNCCAATTCGTCCGATGCCCGCGCGGCCACCACGACGTCGGCACCCGCGCCCGCATAGGCACGGGCCAATGAGGCCCCGATCCCCCGCGACCCGCCGGTCACCAGCACACGTGCCCTATCCAGATCCACCTCGNTACCCCCATTTGCCACCCGATGCGACGCCTNGACCGTACCCCCGGTTCCGGTCCGGATTCGGGGCCACCTAGAGGTCTTGGCTACCGTCGCCCGATGCCTGATGCCCCANACCCCTCCGGACCGACGCCCTCGGGAGAGGACGTCCTGCCGTTCACCGTCGACGTCGACGAAGCGCAGGTGGANGACCTGCATCGACGCCTGGCCTACGCNCGNTGGCCCGACCAGGTCCCGGGGACGNGCTGNGACCACGGCTGCGACCAGCAGTGGCTGCGCAATCTGGCCGACCACTGGGCCAGCGGGTTCGACTGGCGGGCTGCCGAAGCCCGGATCAACGCCTTCGACCAGGTCNTCACCACCATCGACGGCCAACGCATCCATGCCATCCACCAGCGNTCCCCCGAGCCNGNAGCGCGGGCCCTGCTGCTGTCCCACGGGTGGCCCGGTTCNNTTATCGAGTTTCTGCAGGTGTTGGGGCCACTGACCGACCCGGCGGCTTACGGNGGCGATCCGGCCGACGCCTTTCACGTGGTCGCCCCATCACTGCCCGGGTACGCCTGGTCCGGTCCGACCACCGAGCGAGGTTGGGGGCCAGACCGCACCGGCCGGGCCTTCGTCGAGTTGATGGCCCGGCTGGGTCATGACCGCTACGGCGTCCAGGGGGGCGACTGGGGTTCGATCATCTCCCAGCATCTAGCCGGCCACGCCCCCGACCACGTCATGGGCTGCCACGTGAACATGATCCCCGCCTTCCCGCAGGGTCGCGACGACGACCACACTGACATCACGCCCGCTGAGCAGAAGCACCTCGACCGGTCAACCTGGTACCAGCAGGAGGAGCGGGGCTACTTCCTGATCCAGCAGACCCGCCCCCAGACCGTCGGCGTTGGCCTGCACGACTCTCCGATCGGGCTGCTGGCCTGGATCGGCGAGAAGTTCCACGGCTGGACACACCACGATGGTGACCCGCTCGAGGTGATCGCTCGCGACGACCTGCTTGCGAACGTGTCTGCCTACTGGTTCACCGGAACAGCGACCTCGTCGGCCCGCATCTACCTCGAGTTTGGGCAGGACCTAGCGGCCGGACGGATGCCACCGGCCAACTCCGATGTGCCGTTCGGGGTCTCAGCCTTCCCAATGGAGCTAATGGTGGGTCGGCGCCGCTGGGTGGAGGCTGACCGCAACGTCACTTTCTGGCGCGAGCACGAGCGAGGCGGACACTTCGCTGCAATGGAACGTCCCGACGACCTGGTGGCCGACATCCGAGAGTTCTTCCGGGACCTGCGGTGAACATGGCCGTCGGACGGGTCACGGCACCCGACGGGGTGGAGTTGGCTGTCTCGACCGCCGGATCGGCTAACAGCGCCGTTCCGCCGATGGTGGCCACCCACGGCTGGGCCAACGACCGCTCGGTCTGGGCGCCGATCGTTCAGGAACTAGCGGGTGAACTAGCGGTGACGACCTGGGACCTTCGGGGCCACGGAGACAGCGGCATCCCCCTACCGGGCGCCTACACCAGGTCCCATGCCCTGGCCGATCTAGCTGCGGTACGCGATGGAGCCGTGAGTTCCGCCGGAGGTCCAGCCGTGCTGATNGGGCACAGCCTTGGCGGATTCCTCTCCCTGGCCCACGCCGTGGACCATCCCGATGAAGTTGCCGGTCTGGTNCTNGTGGCCACCGGACCGGGCTTTCGTAAGGCCGAGGCGCGCGACCAGTGGAACGAGTCGGTACGGGAGTCGGCGATGAAGATCGGNGTCCCNCCNGGATCCGAGGAGATCTCGATGCACTTCGACTCCCACGTCATCGACCACCTCGACGAGATCCGGGTGCCGGTGCTGGTCCTCCTGGGCGAACGCGACAAGCGGTTTGCCGCCTCGGCCAGCCTGTTCGAACGGGACCTCGACGTGCGCGCCTCGGTGGTCGTCCCCGATCAGGGGCACATGGTCCACGTCAAGGCACCCGTCGAGTGCGCAGCGGCCATTCGAAACTTCCTTGCCGGCCTGGCAGGAACCACGCCCTGACCTGATCGACACCAGGCCAGTGCGCAAGCAGGACCCGTCAGCGCGATGATCGACCCGTGGTAGCCAAAGACCGGCAGATCGACCTACCGGGAGGAACCTTCCTTATGGGCAATGAGGTGGNGGCCTACCCGTCGGACGGTGAGGGCCCGGTGCGGCCCGTGCACCTGTCCCCATTCGCCATCTCTTCCACAGCGGTGACAACNNNCGAGTTCGCNACCTTCGTNGACGNAACCGGCTACCGGACCCTCGCCGAGGACGACGGCTGGTCGTTCGTATTCGCCGGGCACCTTCCCGACGACTTCGATGAGACCCGGGGCGTGGTGGGCGCCGAATGGTGGCGACAGGTGCACGGAGCCAGCTGGTGTCATCCGGAGGGCCCGCACAGCAACTTGGACGGCCGAGGTGACCACCCGGTGGTCCACGTCTCGTGGTTCGACGCCGTTGCCTTCGCTGAGTGGGCNGGTGGTCGGCTACCCACCGAGGCCGAGTGGGAGTTTGCGGCCCGGGGTGGTCTGGAANGCCGGCGTCTCCCATGGGGGGACNAGATCCAGCCTGACGGCCCCGACGACCATCGTTTCAACATCTTCACCGGGACGTTTTGGCACGATGACGACGCGGCAGACGGCTGGGCAGGAACCTGTCCCGTGGACGCCTTCGACCCCAACGCCTTTGGCCTCTTCAACTGCTCGGGCAACGTGTGGGAGTGGACGGCTGACTGGTTTACGGCCAGCCACAGGCCCGATAGATCCGACCAGCCCGCAGTCGACCCGGTCGGACCGCCGATGGGCGTCAACCGGGTGCTCAAGGGCGGCTCGTTTCTCTGTCATGACAGTTACTGCCACCGGTATCGACTGGCCGCCCGGACGTCGAGCACCCCGGACAGCACCACCGGTCACCANGGTTTCCGGATCGCCACCTAAGNCCGGTTCCCGAGCATGATGAGGNGGGGAACTTCTAGCCTTGANGGCATGGGTCTNCGCTCGGAGGTCAACGAACACGTATCGCCGGCCACCCCCGGCGAGTTCGCCGTGCCCCGTGTTGGCCCTATAGCGGTNTGGCCGCCNGTGGTGCTGGCCCCCATGGCGGGTGTNACCAACGCTCCCTTCCGCAGCCTGTGCCGGGAGTTCGGTGCCGGGCTCTACGTCAGCGAGATGATCACTGCCCGCGGCCTGGTAGACGGGCACCTCAAGACCTCCCGACTGGCCCACTTCGACCCCACCGAGACGCCCCGCAGCATCCAGCTCTATGGCACCGAGCCCGACAGCATCGGTCGGGCGGTGGATCTTCTGGTGGGGGGTGAGCGCGTCGACCATGTCGACATGAACTTCGGCTGTCCTATGCCCAAGGTGACTCGCAAGGGGGGTGGGGCGGCCATTCCCCTGAAGCCTCGCCTGTTCGAAGCCATCGTGCGGGCCGCCGTGGAGCNGGCCGGNNCNGTCCCGGTAACTGTGAAGTTCCGCAAGGGCACTGACGATGACCACCTGACCTTCCTCGAGGCGGGCCGTATCGCCGAGTCGGTGGGCGCCGCTGCGGTGTCTCTTCACGCCCGTACCGCCGAGCANCTGTACTCCGGCGAGGCCGACTGGACGGCGGTNGCCGCGCTCAAGGCGGCGGTGACGTCCATCCCGGTATTCGGCAATGGTGACGTCTGGGAGCCATGGGACGCCCTGCGCCTCATGCGGTCCACGGGCTGTGACGGCGTGGTGGTGGGCCGCGGCTGTCTAGGTCGGCCATGGCTGTTCGGCGACCTGGCTGCTGTTTTTGGCCCCANCCCGGATGCCGGGGGAGCCGAACCGGGGNAACCACCGGTGCTGGCNGACGTNACTCGGGCAATGNCCCGCCATGCCNGNCTGCTGGTGGACTGGGCNGGCCCCCACGGCATCAAGGACTTCCGCAAGCACACCTCGTGGTACCTGAAGGGCTATGCCACCGGCCCGCAGGTCCGGAACGCACTGCANAAAGTCAGCGACCTCGACCACCTCNATGCTCTANTAACCAGCCTGCTCGAATCCGTAGATCCNGCGATGAGCTTGGATCCGGCATCGCTCCGGGTCCCCCGCAGCCACCGCAATGGACCGAAGCCCGTGGTCCTCCCGACGGGATGGCTGGATGAACCAGAAGACGCCACNCCTCCGCCTGCTGATGCCGAAGTTCTGGTGTCCGGCGGCTAGCGCGGACCCCCTGCCCGCCCACCAGTATCAATGTTCTCGCTTCCGGTGGTCCTAGCCTCGGCATCGCCGCGCCGACTGGACCTGTTGCGGTCGGTTGGCTTGGCTCCTGAGGTCCGACCCGCCGAGGTCTACGAAGGCCGTCGACCCGGCGAGGACCCAGCAGCCATGGTGGAACGTCTGGCCCGGGACAAGCGCGATGCCGTGGCCTGCCAAGGTGAACTGGTCTTGGCCGCTGACACAGTGGTGGTGGTGGACAGCGACGTCCTCGGCAAGCCGAAGACCGCNGAAATGGCAACCGAGATGCTCCGACGCCTATCCGGAAGAGGTCACCACGTGGTAACCGGTGTGGCTGTGGCTGGCCCCGGTGGTGCGGCCTCAACNACGGTGTGGACCGAGGTCACTTGGCGGCCTGTATCCGNAGACGAGATCACNGCCTATGTGGCCACTGGTGAACCCCTAGACAAAGCGGGCGGCTACGGCATTCAGGGNGGGGGCGCCNACTTCGTAACGTCGCTAGTTGGCAGTCGCGACAACGTGGTCGGCCTGCCGGTGACCATCGCACTGGAATTGCTGGCCGCAGTCGAGATTGCCAGCGACGTCTGACGCCGCTGACGTCCGTTTAGTGCCCAGGTGGAATGAGCCGGCCGTCGTCTAGNAACCGGCGAACGCCGACAANGACAACGACAAGACCGGTCACCGCTGCCGTCCCAAGGATCAAAAAGAGTATGGCCAGCTGGATGAGCGCGGCGTCTACCGGATCCATGCCGGCCAGAATCAGGCCGGTAAGCGCCCCGGGCAGAAAGACGACNCCCACGCTACGAGTCGTCTCCAGTTGCGGTCGAATCGCCAAGCGCAGGGCGTCGGCAGCAACGTCTCGCGTGGACCGCACCGAACTGAAGCCCAACGAAAGCATGGCCTCCACTTCACCGGCCCGGTCTCGCAGCCCATCCACGAGGCGGGTTGCCGCCACCACAACGACCTTCAAGGAGTTGCCAACCACCATCCCGGCCACTGGGACCAACACCCGGGCCTCCATCGGGAGGATTCCAAGACCGAAGACTGTAGCCAGCGACACACCAAGCCCAAGGGCACCGCCGAGCGTGCTCGAAAACCAAAGCCCGGGGAGCCGTCGCTCACGCCGTCGTGCCGCCTCACCAGCCATCGGGACCATAAGAGCCACCCACGCCCAGGCCCATCCGAGGTGACGATCACCATCTAGAAGAAGCGCCAGTGCCCAACCGGCAATCAAGAGTTGAACCACTGCACGGACAGAAGCCACGACGAGGTCCCGTTCAAGGCCAAGTCGACGAGTCACGGAGATAACCGCCACCACCACTACGGGGACCAGAGAGGCCACTAGGCCCCAACTGTCGAGGACTATCTTTCCCGGATCGCCCATTCTTGGGACGCTAGTGGGGAGACGCGANCGGGCCGGCGGTTCCGTGGTGCCCAGACGCCACGGAACCGCCGGCAATCCACCAGCCCCCGCCCGGGACCGGTAGANACAGGATCCCGCCGGATCCCGTCNGNCTCGCCAACCGAGGGAGGTGGCCAGCGAGCCGGAACATCAACTGCGCTCAGTACTCCCCAAGATCTGCCGAACCAACCCCGAGGGCATCGAGTGCCGGGGCGATGGCGTCAGCGATTAGGTCGTAGCCCCCTGCGGCAGGCTGTGCCGAAAGGCTGTAGAAAGCGTCCACAGTGGCGGTATCGGCTCCAGCGCCTGCGACCATCGGAGCAAGAACCCGCCAAAAGGCATAGCCCTCAGCCTGATGGATCCTTGCCGCCTCCTGATCACCATCAGCCAGGTCACTATCGACCTTCTTGGCGTACTTCAGCGACGCCTGAGAATAGATGACAACCAAGTTGCGCTTGATCTCATCAGCCGCTGCCTGAGCTCCGGCAGCATCACCCGCCAGCAAGGCATCCCGGCCAGCAATGAAGTGGGCGAGGATGTTTGCGTTAGCAACACTGGTCCCGCCGTCATCGGAGAGCGTGCCGAAGTCCTTGCCTCGCTTGTTGCCGGTCCCGTAGGCGGCGCAACCCGGCTCGGCACCGGAATAGAACGCCCAGCCCTCGTCCCAGTTGTGGGGAGCACCTGACTCTGCATCGAAGTTTTTGTCAGCAGCCTTGTCTAGTGCCGCGTGCAACTCGTGAACTGTCCACGCAACCAGGATCTGGTTCTGAATGCCCTTTTGAACACCTTGGCGTCGAACTGAGTCGCTCTCCCCGGCGAACTCTCCTGTTCCTTGAATAGCCGATGAAACAAAATCATCCAGAGGTGTCGCAGTGCCGTAGTACTCGTCGACGCCATGCTTCTTACCCTCACCGGAAGCGAAACCCGCCAGGGTCCGGACAGCTCCACTCGACTTCACCGAGTTACCGCCGTTTTGGTAGACGGCTTCGACAGCTGCCCAATCAATCGCCTCACCCTTGGGCAGCAAAGCGTTCACGTCACAGACATCCGCCGGAATCATGCGGTGACTACTCACATCAGATGCATAGTCATAACCATCGTCGTCTCCATAGAAACCCAGATAGCCGGCGCTGATGTTCCATGCTGCAAGTGCCGGGGCGATGGCGTCAGCGATTAGGTCGTAGCCCCCTGCGGCAGGCTGTGCCGAAAGGCTGTAGAAAGCGTCCACAGTGGCGGTAT
>PAXM01000058.1 GCA_002714485.1 Acidimicrobiaceae bacterium | reverse complement strand
CGTTACCTCCTCGAATCTGTGGTGCAGGAAGTTGACCATCGAATTCGAGATGTCGGGGTGGATTTCGCTCTCACCGGTTGTCGCTTTGGACATCGCTGCCTCCTGGCCCATGACAGTTGTAACGAATACCCAACACTTAGAGAGATTTCCCCAGGACATCGACTTTCCTGTTTCGCAGAGATAACAGAGGCACCGTGACCCTTCTAGATATTCAAGACCTCCACAAGACCTTCGGTCGTGGTGTAGGCGCGGTTCCCGCGGTCCGCGGCGTCGACCTTCAACTCGAACGCGGTGAGACCCTTGGTTTGGTCGGAGAATCCGGATGCGGGAAGACAACGCTGGGCCGGATACTTGTCGGACTCAACTCTCCCACGTCGGGGCGAGTTCTGTTCAATGGACAGGACGTTGCGGGACGTCTAAACGAGTCTCAGTTCCGAGCACGAGTGCAGATGGTCTTCCAGCACCCTCGATCATCGCTAAACCCAAAATTCCGAGTGAAAACCACGCTACGTGAGCCGGCCAGACTTCTAGCCTCAAACACCGACTCGGGAAAAACCTCAAGAGCTATTACAGAAACTCTTCGCCTTGTAGGACTTGGCGAGGAATACCTGACAAGGAAGCCCAACCAACTCTCGGGTGGACAGCAACAACGTGTCGCAATCGCCCGAGCCTTGATGAGTGGACCTGATCTCATCGTTCTCGATGAGCCAACGTCAAGCCTTGACCAGTCAATCCGAAGCCTAATCATCTCTCTGCTCAAGGACATCCAAGAAACTAACGCTGTGTCCTATCTGTTCATCAGCCATGACCTAAGTACGGTTCGCAAAATTGCCCATCGGGTAGCCGTCATGTACCTCGGCCGCATCGTTGAAGTATCCGAAACCAACGAGCTCTTCAGCGACCCCAAACATCCCTACACCAGAGCCCTACTTTCAGCAGTCCCATCGATCGATTCAAACGACCGATCAGAAAGGATCATCCTCCGCGGTGAAACCCCTAGCCCAACAGAATTGCCGGTCGGGTGCTCGTTCCAAGATCGATGCGATCTCGTTCACGACCGGTGCCGCACTCAGCGACCTCAACTAAGTGAAATCGGACCTTCTCGCCAGGTGGAGTGTTTCGCAACTCAATGATGGCCACCGATTACTTCAACGTCCTTCGGATCGATATAGACCCTGACACTGTCGATCAAGCCATCGGTAATTTTGAAAACTTCGGTGAATCCAATCCGGTACTCGGCACCATCTGCGTCACGCCCAGAACTCTCGAATTCTGCAATAGCTGTTTCTCCCTCCACAACGACGACCTTTGCCCTCATCCGCTCGTCAGGCAAAGCGGTGAACAGTTCCTGGACGTGAGCCAAAATCGCATCCCGACCTTCACAAAGATCTGTGAGAGCGCTCCAATAGGTCGCTTCACGGTGATAGAGATTCCTGAGGCTCTCCAGATCTTTGGCGTTATAGGCCTCAACTACTGCAGCAATTAGAGAACGAGTCTGATCTTTCCCCATGTTAGGGAGACACCTCCATCTGAAAGGATCCAAATAGTAATGCCGAAACCTTCTATTGGCCTAGTCATGGGAAGTGCTATTGCACCCGAACAACTTATTTCGGGCGCGAACACTGCTGAAGCAGTCGGCTTTGATGAGATATGGCTTGCTGAAGACTACTTCTTCACCGGCGGGATCTCTGGTGCCACCATGGTTCTTGACGCAACCAGCGAAATTAAGGTTGCTACTGGAATTGTCTCAGCTGTAGTACGTCACCCCGCCGTTCTTGCAATGGAAATATCAACGCTATCGAGAGCGCACCCTAGGCGTTTTACTGCCGGAATTGGACTTGGGGTCCCCGCCTGGCTGCGGCAGATGGGTCTCCATCCGCCCTCCCCCTTAGCCACCATGCGCGAGTGCGTGGAGTCAGTCAGGGCACTGCTAGAAGGCCAAGAATTGACCTTCGAAGGAAATACGTTTTCCTTTGACAAGGTCCAACTCACCTACCCAGAATTGTCACCTACACCGATCCATATGGGAGTGAGCGGGCCCAGGATGCTTCAATTGTCTGGGAGTATTGCCAACGGGACCGTTCTATCGGTTGCAGCAAGCCACAATTACGTCCGCTGGGCAAAGCAACAGATTGATATTGGGGCTGAAGCAACAGGACGAGCCGAAAATCACCATATAACTGTCTTCGCTCTCTATTCGGTCGACAGGGACCCGCAAGTCGCTCGTGATGCCGTTCGGGGTCCACTGAGTTTCTACAAATCTCATGGAACTAACGCTCTTACCGATATCTACGGAAACTCTGCTGAGATCGAAGAATTGCTGAATAAGCACGGGGCAGAATCATTTGCCGAGCATCTACCCAGTCAGTGGATTGAGGACCTAACAATCGCTGGTACTCCAGAAGAATGTGCAAATAAAATTAGAGCCTTCGGTGAAGCGGGTGCAGATACTGTGGCACTATTTCCTTTACCCACAGAGAGGGTTGATGACCTTATTGCGTTGACTGCTCAAGAGGTATTGCCGATTCTGGATGCCAACTAATCTCAAAGATGTACCAACCGATAAGCCCAAATGGTGTTTACCGGTTCACTTCACGCTGAGTACCAGCGAGGATCCCATCGATATCACTTTTGCTGCCTAAAAAATGGTCTCCTTCAATGCCTAACTTCAGCACAGCCATTGCTACCGCTGTCGGTAGTTGGCTGGCGATGTCACCTTTCACCGGGCCGAGCACAAGCCCAGCAGCGAACGCGTCGCCACTCCCGATGCTTCCTGAGACAGGTCGTCCCGCTAGTGCCCCACAAGAAGAAAGAAGGTGGTGTCACGAATAGAGGTCGGTAGACAAGTACTTCAGCCCGCTATCGCAAGCCAGCGCGGCAACCGAAATAGATCCGTCTGATCCTTCTAAGAGATCGAGGGCTGCGGCCACGTTCGCTCCAGTGGAGAAACCGGCAAAGACCCCTTCGAGTTGAGCGAGCAACCGCGTCGTTCGAATCACGGTTTCGTCATCGACTGTCAGGTAGCCGTCTACAAGCGACCGGTCAAGGAGGGGTAGTTCGTTCATTGAATAGCCCCCCCCTTGGATTCTGTGATCCGACTTACTTATCGAAGCACCAGAGAGAACCGCTGCAGTAGCAGGTTCTACGACATAGCCCCGAACCCCGGAATGAGACTTTCTTAGGGCACGCATGACCCCGGTAAACGAACCCGCAGATCCAACAAAATCAACAAAAGCATCGATTTGCCCATCGCTTTGGGCCCAGAGTTCTGGTCCCGTATAACGCTCATGTGCCTGAACGCTGCCAAGAAGTAGGAATTGATCAGCTCGAAATGCACCGAGGTCCTCTGCCACTTGCCTCGTCCGGGCCTCGACCAAGGCTAGGTCCGTTCCTGATACCTGGCCGGGGCTGCCACCAGGAGCCTGATCGACCAACTCGACCGTTGCTCCCAGTGCCTCCATCATCTGTGCTCGTTCGACGCTATTGCCCCGTGACATCACCGCAACAAACGGGTGACCAAGAGCCCCGCAAACGATCGCAAGGCCTGTTCCCGTGTTGCCACTTGTGAGTTCAACCACAGTCTGACCAGGGGCGAGCGATCCATCCCGCTTCGCATTTCTGATTATCTCAAGTGCTACACGATCCTTCTTGCTTGATCCGGGGTTCAAGTACTCCAACTTCAACAACACTCTGCCGTGTAGGCACATATGCGAAACCAAACGGTCGAGTTGAAGCACCGGCGTGCCACCAATTAGGTCAATCACCGAGTCAACGACTCCTTGAGTCATCTGGCGATTAGGCACATCACCCATAGTTCGGAAGGTCTTGTCCTTCAAGGCGCAAAGCGTTGTTCGTCTGGACCAAGCGAACATAAGGGGACGGATTCATCACACAAGCCTATTTAATATTTTGTTCCAAAGGTTTTGAGGAACCTATCCATGCATAAGGTCCGGACATGGAGGTTTCTCGCCTGACGGGGTGGGCGCCTCTCGTCACCCACCGCCGCCCAACGGTTACAGCACCTTCCGCCACTCGTAGTCGAGGCAGTTATAGCCCTCGTCGCCTATGAGGCTCTCGACGGTGACTCCCTCGTTGGCGTTGCCATACAACTCCCCGCTGATACGCCACCAGAGCTAACTGACGGCCTGGAACCGCCCAGCGATCTCAACGCGGGAGGCGAGTACCGGTACCAGCTGACCCAGGTTCCTACCCGCCGTGGCCTGGAGGAAGCAGGCTGCTGACCGCTCCGGGCGGCGGACGGCTGACGCCGGCCTCCGTCGCTCTAGCCTGACGGGCATGGTTCCGGATACCCCAGCAAACGAGGTCGCCTCGGTTGACGATGTTGTCTCTGCCCTGTACGACCAGGACTACCTGGCCGACGAGGGACTGGCCACCGCCATCTACCTAGCCCTGCGTCTCCGCCGTCCGCTGCTGCTGGAGGGCGAGGCCGGCGTGGGAAAAACCGAGGTGGCACGGGTACTGGCCTCCTGGACGGGAGGAGAGCTGATCCGCCTCCAATGCTACGAGGGCCTAGACGCCTCCCAGGCTGTCTACGAGTGGGACTACTCCCGCCAACTTCTGCACCTGCGAGCCGCCGAAGCGACGGGTGCCACAGCCCAGGCCGAAGTGGCCGATGTGGAGGACGAGCTCTACGACGAACGCTTCCTGGTCCGGCGACCGCTGCTCCGTTCGTTGGTCGCCCCGTCCGGAATTCCGCCGGTGCTGCTGATCGACGAAGTGGACCGGGCCGACGACGAGTTTGAGGCCTTCCTGCTGGAGATCCTTTCCGACTACGCCGTCACCGTTCCCGAGTTGGGGACCTTCCGGGCTGAGATTCCCCCGGTGGTGGTGATCACCTCAAACCGCACCCGCGACGTCCACGACGCCCTCAAGCGTCGCTGCCTCTACCACTGGGTTCAGCACCCAGACGTGGACCGCGAGGTGGAAATCCTGCGGGTCCGGGCTCCCCACGTGCCGGCCGCCCTGGCCCGGGACGTGGCCACGGTGGCGGCCGAACTGCGGGACATGGGCCTGTACAAGCCACCCGGTGTGGCCGAGACTCTCGACTGGGCCGAGGCGCTGGTGTTGGTAGGCGTGGACGACCTTGACGAGACGGCCATGGAGTTCACCATCGGAGCCCTCCTGAAGTACCGCGAGGACCAGGACCGCCTGCGGTCCCGTGGCTTCGGTGAGGTAGTAGCTCTGCTGCGCGGGGCCTGAGCGGTGGCCGTTGAGGTTCGGCTCACCCTTGACCGTCACCTAGTCCGCTTCGTCGACGAGCTCCGTCGGGCCGGGTTGGACGTTCCCCCCGGATGCACCCTGGAGTTCGGGCGGGCCGTGGCCGAGGTCGGTGCCACCAGCCGGTCCGGGGTCTACTGGTCGGGCCGGGCCACCTTGGTCCGCCGACCGGAGGACGTGGAGCGGTTCGACGCGGTCTTCGAGCACCACTGGACGGGGGCGCCGACCGGTGGTCGGGTCCCGGTGGAGCACTCACCCGTAACCCTGGTTCTCGACACTGCCGATGATTCCCCGGGCCCTGCCGACGAGGAGGGGGACCGGGGCGACGACCGCCTGAGCGTGCGCTGGTCCCGGGCTGAAGTGCTCGGGTCCCGAGACTTCGCCGAGTGCACCGACGGGGAGTTGGCCGAACTCCATGACCTGATGTCCCGGCTGCGGCTGTTCGGCGCCACCCGGCGCTGTCGTCGGCTCCGACCGACCTCTCGTCGGGGTCGTCCTGATCTCCGTCGGACCGTGCGCGAGGCGCTACGAACCGGGGGAGAGCCCATGCGCCGGGTGTTCGCCGAACCCGGGGAGCGGCGCCGCCGCCTCGTGCTGCTCCTGGACGTGTCGGGGTCGATGGAGCCCTATGCCCGGGCCCTCGTCCGGTTCCTGCACGCAGCCATGGTCGGCCGTCGCGACGTGGAGGCCTTCGCCCTAGGTACACGGTTGACCCGTCTGACCCGCGAGTTGTCGACCCGTGACCCCGACGCCGCCCTGGCCCGGGCCGCCGAGGCCGTTACCGACTGGTCGGGTGGGACCCGGCTGGGCGACGGATTGCGTTCCTTCAACGACCGTTGGGGGGTCCCGGGGATGGCCCGGGGAGCCATCGTCGTGGTGCTGTCCGACGGCTGGGACCGCGGCCAGCCCGAGGTCCTGGGCGAGCAAATGGCCCGTCTGCAACGGGTGGCCCACCGGGTGGTGTGGGTGAACCCCCTGAAGGCCAGTCCCGGGTATGCCCCGTTGGTCCGGGGCATGGCCGCCGCCCTACCCCACGTGGACCGCTTCGTGGAGGGCCACTCCCTGGACTCACTTCGTGAACTGGCCCTCATGCTGTCTGAGCCCGGCTAGCCAAGCTCCGCTTAGCCGGTGTTACGCATTCCGGCAGCAATGCCGTTGATGGTCAGCAGCAACCCCCGCTGGAGTTCATCGGAGACCTCGTCGGCCTTCGAAACACCCTGGGATTCGTTGAGGACGATGACTAGCCGAATCACCGTGGTGGGCCGTGAGGGATTCGAACCCCCGACCCCCTGCGCGTCATGCAGGTGCTCTAGCCAACTGAGCTAACGGCCCCGGAAGGCCACAGGGTACCGGTCATCTAGAACCGAACGACCACGGACCACGGTCCAGCAACGCTCCACCGACCAAGAGCACACCGCCGAGCGCCACCACCGGTAGGCCGCTGCCCACCGACCGCTCAAGCATCGCCACGGTGTCAAAGGAACGCACGTCAGAGATCTCCAGACCGGCCACGGCCAATAGGACGCCGCCCGCGCCTAGCAGCACCAATTTGTGCACAAGGCCCCGCTGGCCGACCCACAACGCCCCGGTCACCCCAGCTGCGATCAGGCCAGTTACGAGAACCAGCACAGCATTACCAACGAGGTCCCATCCGATCAGATGGTCGACCACCCCATCGGGCCGGTCCACGACGATCCACGGCAGGAACGTACCCATGATCGCCAGCACTACACCAACGGTGGCCGCCATGGCTGCTANCCCATTGCCTGCCGGACGCTCGCGGCGTGGCGTGGTACCTCCCANGTCGGGCGGACCCACCGGGGGTTCGTCGCCCGGGTGAACNGCCTTGATCCCTAAGGGGGGGGTATGGGGCAGCGTCGAATCCGGCTCGTGGGCGCGGTCGTCGGTGGTGGTCTCGACCTCGTCNGNCGGTCCCTGTTNATCCATGGGTTCCCTCGTTGCTCATCGGCCGCCCCGATCCGCGGTCACGGATCGCCCGATTAGTCGAGCACCGGGCGGGATTTGAACCCGCGGCTTTACGGCTTTGCAGGCCGTTCCCTTGGTCCACTCGGGCACCGGTGCATCTCTCCGGCCAAAACCGAAGTGAAACCAATGGTAGCGCTGTGCTCTCGGGGTCAATCGGGCTGTTCCTCGGTCAACTTCACCGTGCAAGTGCCCTGAGCGAGGGCCACAAGTCGGGTGCCATCCGCGGTCACGTTCTCTACACGGATGGACACCACGGCTGACCGCTTCGTCATCGCCTCGATAGTGGCCGTGGCGCGACAGGTTCCCCCCGACACGGGCTTGAGGTAGTTCACCTTGAACTCGGTGGTGGCGGCCCACGAACCTGGCGGCATCACCGGATACANCACCACCCCTAGGCANTGGTCGCANAGAGCGGCCAGACACCCACCGTGCATGTTGCCGATGAACGACAGGTGCTGGTCCTCNACGTCGAATTCGGCCACCAGTCGACCTGCCGACATTTCCTCGTGGCGNATGCCCANNAAGCCGTCGATACAGGTCTCAGATTTCCGCCCGACCATGGATTCAATGAAGCCCGGATGACGGATCTCCAGATCCGGGGCGGTGGGATGGGAAGCNGTCATACAGTCAATTCCTCTCCTGCGGAAGGCCACGGGTCCGATCGGTGCTGGNGCCCAGCGCCAATTCCGGGCCGTATCTCAGGCACAAAGCGACCAGTCAAAAGATTGTCTAATCTCAGATTTGACGACCAGCATCATCACCTTCGCGGAATGCGTGAAGGGCAGTTCGGGGTGCAACAGCATCACCAGCAAGAATTATGCTGTTGGTAAATAGGCGAGAGGTATCTAACAGCGAGGTATCAGCTTGTGCCATAGTTCCGGCCACAACNGCGTCATANGACAGAGCCTCAGTCTTTTTAGAAAAAAGATGTCGTAACTCAACTTCACCATTGGCAATTCTCGTTACTGCGGTGGAAGTTCGAAATTCTGCACCAAATTTGTNGAGCCTTTCCATATGNCCACGAATATGTGTGAATCCAATATTTGGGCCTACCTGTGGAAAAGGAGTGGCCATCGTAAGAATTGCTCCTATCGAGCATAAGTACTCAGCAACAAAGGACTGTTGCTGGTAACCCAGGAGGTCGACGAAAAGAACCCTTCCACCTACATCTTCGGTCATTGCTTGATCTTCTGTATAGATTGGAATTGAACCATCAGAATTAACATCAAGCCCACTTCCGGATGCTCCAGTAGCAAGAACTACCGTGTCTGGGGCTATCGCCGATATGAGTGACTTGTCGACCTCCGTGCCAAGCTGGACTTCAACACCAAGGATCTCTAGCTCAGAAACCAACCAGTCGACTGCTCCTAGCATCTTCTCCGGCTTTCCCAGTTTGCGGACCCACCGTAGGCGGCCACCAGGTTCGCTTGCGCGATCAAACACTGTTACTTTATGACCCCGCTTTGATGCAATTTCTGCNGCCTTCAANCCAGCNGGACCGGCTCCTACAACTAATACCTTANGAGAAGATTTNGCTGGAATCAGTTCTGCATGGGTTGCTTCTCGACCTACTTCTGNATTNTGGAAACAAGTAATTGGAAGAGATGCTGACATTCGATCCACACATCCGNTATTNGCACCAACACATGGNCGTATACGACCTTCTGACCCTGACATATACTTGACNACCATGTCGGGGTCAGCGATCTGTGCTCTGGTCATAGCAACCAGATCNGCTCTCCCCGATTGTAGAATTTCTTCCGCGTGCGTTGGTGTAAGAATCTTTCCTACCGCAATAACCGGTAGCCCTGCTGAAACTTCTTTCAGGGAATCAGTAAGTGGGAGGAGAGCACCTGATTCCCCATAGTAATTAGCGATAGATCGAGCATAGTGTGCTGACCGTGCACCTGCAGAATGAGTGAGATAGTCAAGATATCCAGTACTACAAGCTTTGGAAGCTACGCGAGTCAGACCTTCAACTCCCAGACCACCAGCTTGTTCGGTGAGGTAGTCATCAGCAGAAATTCTTAGACCTACAGCTTTATCTGAGCCTGCTACTTTTCGAACGCGCTGCATAACAGCATTTAGAAAACCCAGCGGTTCAGACCATTCATCAGATCGAGTATTACCCCAGGGGCTAAACGACTGCTGAAGAAGGTATCCGTGCGCGGCATGAATCTCTAAGCCATCAAGGCCTGCTTCAAGGGCTACCGCAGCGGTCTGTTCGTAGCCCTGTAAAACCTCTTCCACTTCTTCTGTTGTCATTTCGTGTGAGGGCTCCCAGCCCGATGGAGACAACATAGGGCTGAAGCCCCAAAGCGGAATCAAGTCAGCATTACCATCAGAACGAAACTGAGCCCCGTAGTGCGCTAGTTGGACAAAAACCTGTGTTCCATTCTTATGAAGTCGGTCTGCCATGAGTTCTAACTTGGGAAGAATATCGTCGCGTTCCCACATCCATTGACCGATTGTCTGACTACTACGGTGGACAAGCATTGCTTGCAAAACAATCAGGCCACAGCCGCCGCGTGCTCGTCGCTCCTGATAGGCAACGTATTGGTCGGGAGCTATACCTGGCCGATAAAAGTCAAGAAATGAGCCGTGGGCTGTAGATACAACTCTGTTCTGCACATTGACCGGGCCCAAGTCAATTGGGGTCAGAAGCATCCCAGTAGATTGATCAGTCGGCATAGTCACAGGATCTCGGGTAATTTTCCAAACGGCTAATTAATGTATCAATCTCCACTATCTGGAGTTCACAGTGATCGCTGCACTTGGGATCGATGCTCCCGACTACCCCCGCGCACTGGCCATATCGGCGTTTGGCCAGTGGTCCTTGCGGTCCGTCACCGAGCGGTCGCCCATCAGGGCGACGCCGCCGGCCTACCAAACCCCATGGCCGGCGAGAATAGCGTTCGTCCACCCACCCAGGGCGTCTTAGTGCCGTGACGAGTGCCGATCGAAAACCCATGCGGACCGCCATTCAACTAACGGCTGAATCCGAGCCCTGGCCGAATCTCACCGAATGGGTTTCCGAGGCCGAGCGACTGGGCATTGACCACTGCTGGGTGGCCGAAGCTTGGGGCAGCGACGCCGCTACCCCCATCGCTGCCCTGTCCCAGCACGTCGGCCGTATGACCTTCGGAGCCGGCGTATTCCAAGTTGGCGCCCGATCCGCTGCCAACACGGCGATGACCGCTTTAACCCTTCAACGGATTACCGACGGACGATTCAGCCTCGGCCTCGGCGCGTCCGGCCCTCAGGTAGTCGAAGGACTCCACGGGATTCCCTTCACCCAGCCCCTCACCCGGATGCGAGAAACAATCGAGGTGGTCCGCCTGGCTGAAGCAGGTGAAAAGCTGGCTCTGGACGGCCAGCAGGTCCGTCTTCCACTTCCGAATGGTGAGGGTAAGGCTCTACGTCTCTCGCTAGACACTGATGATCGTCCGCTACCCATTTATATCGGCGCACTATCGCCGAAGATGCTCGAGCTCACAGGGGAGCTAGCCGACGGCTGGCTCGGTACCAGCTTCGTACCAGAGGGATCTGCAACGACATTCGAGTCGCTGAGGGCTGGTGCGACGCGGTCTAACCGGAAACTGACCGACCTCGACCTCTGCCAGGGAGCGGAGGTGGCCTTCGCTCGGGACGAAAAGGAACTGGCCGCCATGGTCGACGCCAGGCGAAGCGGCCTCGCCTTCAGTCTGGGCGGCATGGGGTCAGCCGACACGAACTTCTACAACGACGCCTACGCCCGGCAGGGTTTCGCCGAGGTGGCCACCGAGTCCCAACGGCTCTGGCTTGCCGGAGACCGGAAGGCGGCGGCTCAGGTCATCCCCGGCGAGATGGTGCTAGCCACCACGCTGCTCGGTACCGAGTCACAGGTCGCCGACCGACTCAGGATCTGGGCGGATGTCGGAATCTCCCAGATCCGTCTCTACCCAGCAGGCAAGAACCTCGAGGACCGACTTGACACGCTCGGCCGGGCGCTGGACCTGGTTCGGGGGCTGGAATAGTCCCAGTCGCGACAGAACAAATAGGGTCGATCCGTGACTTCTTCTGAGTACGAGCCGAGCCCGTGGGAGCCCGTTGCAGACCACGTGGAGCGCTACCTGGCCACCGACGGGGACGACGGCTTCGAGTTCAACGGCGCCGAGTGCATCATCCTGACCACCACCGGTCGGAAATCCGGAAAGTTACGACGCACCCCGCTCATCCGGGTCCACGACGGCAGGGACTACCTCGTCGTGGCCTCCATGGGTGGCGCTCCGCTGAATCCCGTTTGGTATCTCAACCTGCAGGCAAACCCGGAGGTCACCATCCAGGACCGGTCCGAAGTCCACCACCTGATGGCCCGGACCGCTTCACCTGAGGAGAAGTCTGAACGCTGGTCGGCGGCAGTCGCTGCTTGGCCGGACTACGACAACTATCAAGCGAAGACAGACAGGGACATCCCGCTGGTTATCTGTGAACCCCACTGAGATCTGACTGCTCGCGAGCCCCGCGTCCTCAAGATCAAATCCGGGGGGCCGCCGGACGAGACCGAGACAGACGGCTCCGGCCCTTAGTAACGATTAACAGTCCGGCAACGGCCAGCAAGAACACCCCGTCTAGCGCAGCACCGAAGCCTACGAAGGGCCTGCCAGGCCTGGAGATCGTCGGGAATCGATCACCCCGGTATCGAAGCCTGCGAGGTGCAGTCCGCCGTGAAAGCGAGCGTGTTCAACCTTGAGACAACGGTCCATCACCAGGTCCATCCCAGCGTCCAGAACCGTCCGGGCCGCCTCGAGGCTCCACAGTCCGAACTGGGTCCAGAACATCCCCGCACCCACGGCCACCGCCTCGGTGGCTACGTCCGGCACGTCGCCCAATCGACGGAACACGTCCACGCAGTCGGGCACCACCGGTAGGTCGGCCAGCGTCGGCACGCAGGGTCGACCCAGAATCTCGTCGGCCATCGGGTTTACGAAGTAGACCTCATAGTCGGTGCCCAGCAGATAGGTAGCCACGAAGTTGCTGGGTCGGGCCTGGTTGGCCGACACGCCCACCATGGCCACCGACCGGATGCCGTCCAGCAGGTTGCGGCGTTCCGTGGCCGAAGGTGGAGTCCAACCGTCGATCGGCAACTTGGCGGCCTGTGGAGTGTCGCTCACGTTGCTCCCCCTGTCCCGGTTAGAGCCTGATCCAGGTCCCAGAGAATGTCTTCAACATCCTCTAGGCCGATCGACAGACGCACCATGTCGGGGCTCAGCCCTCCGGCCACCATCGCCTGGTCGGACAACTGTTGGTGGGTGGTCGACGCCGGATGGATGACCAGCGTGCGGGCGTCACCAACATTGGCGAGGTGGCTGACCAACTGCAGCCGTTCGATAAACGCCGAGCCAGCTGCCCGGCCGCCCTCACCCCGGTCGGACACCCCGAAGGTAAACACCGCACCGGGTCCCTCGGGCAGATAACGATCAGCCAGAGCCCGGTAGGGGGAATCGGCCAGACCGGCCCACGCCACCCATGAAACCGCCGGATGCCCATCCAGGAATTCGGCCACCGTCCGGGCGTTGGCCACATGCTCTGTCATTCGCTGGGGCAGCGTCTCGAGACCCTGCAGCAGCAGGAATGCATTGAACGGCGACAGCGATGCCCCGACATCTCTTAGTTGCTCGGCACGTAGTTTCGTGCAGAAGGCAAACTCCCCGAAATTTTCCC
The DNA here is from genome assembly GCA_002714485.1 of Acidimicrobiaceae bacterium. Classification (GTDB taxonomy): domain Bacteria; phylum Actinomycetota; class Acidimicrobiia; order Acidimicrobiales; family MedAcidi-G1; genus UBA9410. The sequence goes on along the minus strand of PAXM01000058.1, from coordinate 10,698 downwards.
AGAAGCGCAGCCCGTTGTAACCGGCATTGGGTTCGGTCATCTGCGGAAAGCGACCGCTCCCCCAGTCGAACCGACCTGACTCGACGATCACCCCGCCTATCGAGGTGCCGTGGCCACCAATGAACTTGGTGGCCGAGTGCACGACTATGTCGGCGCCGTGTTCCATTGGGCGGCATAGCCACGGCGTGGCGAACGTGGAGTCCACGACTAGCGGGAGATAGTGGGCATGGGCCACATCGGCCAACGCCGCCAGGTCGGCCACGGCCCCCGACGGGTTACCGATTACCTCCGTGTAGAGAAACCGGGTGTCGTCATCGATCTGGGCGGTAAAGGCGTCAGGATCATCACCGTCCACGAACCGAGCATCGATACCAAAGCGACCCAACGTGGTATCAAACATGGTGTAGGTACCGCCGTACAGGGCCGAGGAAGTCACGAAGTTGGTACCTGACTCAGCCAGCGCCGCGGCGGTCAGAAACTCGGCTGCCTGGCCAGACGCCGTAGCAACGGCCCCGATGCCCCCCTCCAGACTGGCCATCCGCTCCTCGAAGGCCGCGGTGGTCGGGTTGGAGATCCGGGAATAGATCGTCCCGTACTTCTGGAGGGCGAATAGGTCTGCTGCGTCGGCTACATCGTCGAACACGAAGCTCGTGGACTGGTAGATGGGGACGGCCCGTGCCCCGGTGGTCGGATCGGGCTGCCCCCCGGCGTGCAGAGCCCGGGTACGAAAGCCCCAGGCCCGTTCAGAGGCGGGGCTGTCAGAGGTGGTCCTGTCGGTCATCAAGGCCGATTGTAGGAGTCGGTCACTCCGCCGGGTTCAGAACCCATGGCCGCCGGCCGGTCAGTGTGGCTCCACTGCGACCACGACCCAACGAAGAGGCGCCCACGGCCGAGTCCCGCATGCTCCATGGCCAGCAGGTCATGGCAGGCGCTGACGCCCGACCCGCAGTAGGCGACCACCTCGGTTGCATCACCCACCCCGAGGACCGCGTAGTTCTCCGCCAACTCGCCAGCGGGCCGGAACATTCCCTTTCGAACGCCTTCGGGCTCCAAGTTGTGGACGAACGGGGCACTCACCGCTCCAGGCAGATGACCAGCCCGGGGGTCTATCGGCTCCACCTCGCCCCGGTACCGGTCGCCCCCCCGGGCGTCTAGGACGACTCCGGGAGCCCCACCGGTCGCCACGGTGGCCACTTCGTCGATGGTGGCTAGCGCCCCTTCCGGCCAAGACACGACCGGCACCTTGACCGGCGGGCGAATCGTGGGTGTGGTCTCGAGCGGCTCGTCCCAAGCGCCGATTCCACCGTCGAGGAGCGCGGCGGGACGACCCAGGATCCGGAGCATCCACACGAGGCGACCGGCGGCCATCCCTCCGGCGTCGTCGTAGGCCACTACCGGATCATCGGGTCCGATCCCGAGCGCACCCATCGACCGGGCAAAGGACTCCGATGTCGGGAACGGGTGCCGCCCCACCTTGGGTCCCGGGTCGGAGGTGAGGTGCCTGTCCAGGTCGATGAACACTGCCCCGGGAAGATGCCCCGAGTCATAGGCGTCCTGTCCCGACCGACCATCCAAGTACCAGCGCACGTCGCAGAACACGACCCTTGGCAGCGAAGTCGCCTCCGCTGTACCCAGAATGGGTGGAAGTAGGGAGACACCGGAAGAACCAGATGACATCACCGGAGCCTCGCACCCCGACTGCCACAGTTAAGGTAATTTATCTGGTAATATTGCATACTTTTTGTTACCCACCTATGGTCGTCGCATGCTTCGTTCGCTCCTGGCCCCTCCCCTTCCGTCGGCGCTGGATACCGGTACCGCCGCCTTCGCCCAGAACCGGGCCGACATGGAGGAGCATCTGGCTGTAATAGAAGGCCTTCTCGACGAGGCTGACGCCGGTGGTGGGCCGGAGTCGACGGCCCGCCTCCGTTCTCGGGACAAGATGCCCATCCGGGAGCGAATCGCCTACGTGATCGATCCCGACAGCCCGTTCCTCGAGATCAGCCCGTTGGCCGGCTACGACTCCTCGTACGCCGTTGGAGGTGGCTTCGTTGTCGGTATCGGGGTAATAGCCGGCGTGGAGTGTGTGATCTGTGGCAACGACCCCACGGTGCTGGGTGGCGCCATGACGCCCTATATGGCCAAGAAGTGGATGCGGGCCATCGAGATCGCCCGCCACAACCGCATGCCGTATGTCAGTTTCGTGGAGTCGGCCGGCGCCGACCTCCGGGTACAGACCGATAGCAATGGCTCAAAGCGGCGACGGGCCCGCACCGACCACTTCGCCGAAACCGGGCGGTTCTTCTACGAGATGATCGAGCTGTCCAAGCTGGCTATCCCCACGGTGTGTGTGGTATTCGGCTCTTCCACGGCCGGTGGGGCCTACCAGCCCGGCATGTCGGACTACACCATCTTCATCAAGAAGCAGTCCAAGGTCTTCCTGGCCGGGCCACCGCTGGTGAAGATGGCCACCGGCGAGGATGCAGACGACGAAACCCTAGGTGGTGGCCAACTGCACGCCGAACGATCCGGCCTAGCCGACTACCTGGCCGAGGACGAGATGGATGCCCTGCGAATGTGTCGGGAGGTCGTATCCCATCTTGACTGGCGAAAGGCGGGTCCCGAGGCCTCCTACGAGGCCGCCGAGCCGGTCCATGACGTGGAGGGCCTCATGGGCATGGTGTCGATGGACCTTAAGCAACCCGTTGACGTCAAAGAGGTCATCGGCCGGGTCGTCGACGGCTCCCGGTTCGAGGAGTTCAAGCCCCGGTACGGCCCGACCATGGTCTGCGGATTTGCCACCATCCACGGCCACCCAGTGGGCATCCTCGGTAACAACGGGGTCATCTATCCGGAAGCCGCCGAAAAGGCCGCCCATTTCATCCAGTTATGCAACCGGCAGGACACCCCTCTGGTGTTTCTCCAGAACATCACCGGCTTCATGGTGGGCTCGGACTTCGAGGAGGCCGGGATCATCAAGAAGGGCTCCCAAATGATCAATGCGGTGACCAACTCCACGGTCCCCCACCTGACGGTCATCATCGGTGCCTCCTACGGCGCCGGCACCTACGGAATGTCCGGACGGGCCTACGAGAACCGCTTCACCTTCCTGTGGCCGATGGCCAAGATCGCGGTTATGGGTCCCAAGCAGATCGCTGGCGTCATGTCCCTAGTCCGCCGGGGTCAGGCCGCCCGCAAGGGACTGGAGTTCGACGAGGAGGCTGACGCCGAGATCGTCCGCCAGGTGGAGGCCACCCAGGAAAAGGGGTCGTTGGCCCTCGAGGCCACCGGTGCTGTCAGCGATGACGGGATCATCGACCCCCGGGACACCCGAACGGTTCTAGGCCTGTGCCTGTCGGTGGTCAGAACGGCACCCATCGAGGGGGCAGAGAACTACGGGGTGTTCCGCCTATGAGCGCCACACCCCCAACCATCACCGGCGTACTCGTCGCCAACCGTGGCGAGATCGCCCGCCGGGTATTCCGCACAGCCCGGGGCATGGGCCTGCGATGCGTCGCCGTGTACGTCGACGCCGACACCGACACCCCCTATGTAACCGAGGCCGATGTAGCCGTCCGACTAGCCGATGGCGGACACATGGACGGGGACGCCATCGTGGCCGCGGCGTTGGCCTCAGGCGCCGACGCCGTACACCCCGGCTACGGCTTCTTGGCCGAGAATGCTGCCTTCGCCACCGCGGTAGCTAACGCTGGCCTGACTTGGATCGGTCCGACAGCCGAGGTCATCGCCTCCATGGGCGACAAGATCGCGGCCAAGGCGGCCGCCGTGGCCGCCGGGGTTCCCACGTTGCCCTCGTCGGAGGACCTGACTGACGGTGACGCCGTGGGATACCCCCTGCTCGTGAAGGCCGCAGCGGGTGGCGGCGGCAAGGGCATGCACGTCGTCGAGCGTCCCGAGGACCTCGCCGCAGCGGTAGCCACCGCCCAACGGGAGGCAATGAGCGCGTTCGACGACGACCGGGTGTTCTTAGAGCGGTACGTGACACGGTCCCGGCACGTGGAGATCCAAATCCTGGGCGACAGCCACGGGGGCTTGGTCCATCTGGGCGAACGGGAGTGCTCCATCCAGCGCCGCCACCAGAAGGTGGTCGAGGAGTCCCCCGCCGCCACGCTGGGTACCGACCTGCGGAACTCCATGGGCGCCGCAGCGCTCCGACTGGCCGACGGCATCTGCTACCAGTCGGCCGGCACGGTCGAGTTCCTCGTCGACGACGCCACCGGGGAGTTCTTCTTCTTGGAGGTCAACACTCGACTGCAGGTCGAGCACCCGGTCACCGAGGAGGTCACCGGCATCGACCTGGTCCGGGAGCAGTTGCGAATCGCCGCCGGAGAACCACTGGGCTACGAGCAAAACGACGTCTCCTTCGACGGCCACGCCATCGAAGCACGCCTGTATGCCGAAGACCCGGCGGCCGGATACCTACCGGCCATCGGAACCGTCGAGGCCTGGGAACCAGCTGTCGAGCCAAAGGTTCGTTGGGACTCCGGCGTCGGGGTGGGCAGCGCAGTCGGCGTTGACTTCGACCCGATGATGGCCAAGGTGGTGGCCCACGGTCCCACCCGGCGGGAGGCCGCCGGTCGCCTCGCTCTGGCCCTGGAGCACCTCCATCTTGGTGGGGTGACCACCAACCGAGACCTGCTGGTTGCCACCCTCCGCCACGAGGCGTTTCTGGCTGGTGACACCACCACGGATTTCCTGGAGCGCCATACCCCCAATGCGACGAGGACCCACGATGCCCCGGCGGCCAACAGGGTGGCCATGGCGGCCGCCCTGTGGGTGCGGGGCCGCAACCGGGCCGATGCACTCGTCTTGGGCATGGTTCCCGGCGGGTGGTGCAACGCCCGACTCCCGGATCCCGAGATCACCCTCTCCCGCGTGGGATTCGACGAGCCTGCTGTGACGGTTCGGTACCGCCGGGACCGGAATGGCACTTTTCAGACCACCGTCTGCCGCACCGGAGACGGTGGAAACGCAAGCGGAAAGCACCACGTGACGGTCCATGACTGGAGCAGAACTGGGATCGATCTGGCGGTCGACGGCTTGCGCGGACGGGCACGAATCACCACCGTGTCGGCCAACGAGCTGGCCGGCCGTGGGGAAGTCCTCCACGTCACAATGGCTGGCACCACCACGACGTTGGAGGTGGTTCCCCGCTTCACGGTGTCTGGCGTCGAGGGTTCGACCGGTGGCCTTACCGCGCCGATGCCCGGCCGGGTCCTAAACGTCGGTGCAGTGGTCGGCGACCGGGTGAAGGCGGGACAGTCCATGCTCGTGCTGGAGGCCATGAAGATGGAACACCACCTTGCCGCCCCCTTTGACGGCACTGTGACCGAGGTCCGGGTTGTGGTCGACGACCAGGTCGACAACGGCGCAGTCTTGTTGATCATCGAACCTGACCACGCAGAGGCCCCGACCGGACAAGATGATGCCGATGACTGACCCGATTCGCATCGCCAACTGTTCCGGCTTTTACGGTGACCGCCTGTCAGCGGCCGCCGAAATGGTCGAGGGCGGCCACATCGACGTCTTGACCGGCGACTGGCTGGCTGAGCTGACGATGCTGATTCTGGCCCGATCTAGGGCCAAGCGACCGGGCGGAGGCTACGCCTCCACCTTCGTCAAGCAGATGGAACAGGTCATGGGGACCTGTCTGGACCGAGGCATCAAGGTGGTCTCCAACGCCGGTGGCCTGGATCCCGGCGGATGTGCCGAGGCTCTCTCGGAGGTAGCAGACCGTCTAGGCCTTTCGCCCACCATCGCCTACGTAGCCGGTGACGACCTGCTCGGTCGCCTCGACGACCTTCTGGATGCGGGTGTGAACCTCCCGGATCTGACGACCGGCGAACCACTCACCGACCCTGGACGGTTCGTGAGCGCCAACGCCTACCTCGGCTGCTGGGGCATCGTCGAAGCTCTGGACCGGGCCGCCGACATCGTGGTGACCGGTCGGGCCACCGACGCGGCCATCGTGTGCGGCCCGGCGGCGTGGCACCACGGGTGGGCCCGAGACGACTGGGACGCCCTGGCCGGCGCCGTGGTAGCGGGGCACGTCATCGAATGCGGCACGCAGGCCACAGGTGGCAACTACTCGTTCTTCACCGAAGTTCCCGGCATGGCGCGGGTGGGCTTCCCGTGGGCTGAGGTGGCCGCCGACGGCTCGTCGACCATCGGCAAGCACGACGGGGTCGGCGGTCAGGTTTCGATCGGAACGGTGACGTCACAACTGCTCTACGAGATCGGCTCACCGGCCTACCTCGGGCCCGACGTGACGGCCCGCTTCGACACCATCGAACTCGACGAGGCGGGACCTGACCGGGTGCGAATCCACAACGTTCAGGGAGAACCACCGCCATCCACCCTGAAGGTCTCCATGAACGCCATGGGTGGCCACCGTGCCGATCTGGCTCTCGCTCTCACCGGTCTGGACGTCGAAGCCAAAGCCGTTCTGGCTGAGGAGGCGTTCTGGCTGGCCATGCCGCACGACCCCGAGGACTTCGAGTCGGTCGAGTCACGGGTGGTCCGCACCGACAAGGTCGACCCGGCCTCGAACGAGGAGGCGATCGCCCAGTGGTGCCTGACCCTCAAGGATCCTGACGAACGCAAGGTCGGGCGAAGCGTGTTCAACGCCATGACCGAGATGGCCCTGGCCACTATTCCCGGGTTCTTCTCAGTCCGGAGCAGTTCGTCCAAGCCGTTCGGCGTCCACCGGGCGGGCCTCATACCATCTGACCTGGTCCCCCAGGACGTGGTGGTCCTCGAGGCAGGGGCCGTCACCTCCCGGACCGTCGTCGACTCCGTGGCCCCCGGCGGAGCCGTGTCAATCGAACCACGACCGGGTCCCGACGCTGCCGTCCCGGAGGGGCCAACTGTGGCCGTACCTCTGGGCCGGATCGCCGGTGCCCGGTCCGGCGACAAGGGAGGTGACGCCAACCTCGGGCTGTTCGTCCGCGACGACGCCGCCTGGGCCTGGATGGACCGCCACCTCACGGTAGATCGGCTGCGGGTACTAGTCCCCGAGGCGGCCGACCTACCCATCGAACGGCACCGTCTACCAGCCATTCGATCGCTCAACTTCGTGATCCGGGGCCTGCTCGGCGAGGGAGTCGCGGCGTCGTCCAGACAGGACGGGCAGGCCAAGAGCCTCGGCGAATGGGTCCGGGCCCGAATCGTGGACCTGCCCATGGCCCTGCTCCCGGAGGACTTGATCGGAACGGACGCCGACGGATGACTCCCGGAACGACGCTCCAGGCCACCGAGCTAACCCGACGGCTCCGGACGGTGCCGGCTCCCCGTCCCGTGCTTGATCGGGAGCGGGAGACCCAGCTCACCGACCGCCAACGCGAGGTGCTCGACCTGCTGGGGACCGTGTTCGACGATGGCTTCGTCGAACACACGATGGCCGACCTCGCCGCACGGGTGGGCTGCTCTCTGCGGACGCTCTACGACCTCGCCCCCAGCCGGGACGAACTAGTCCTGACGGTCATCGACCGGAACCTGCGCCGCATCGGCCGGGCCGCCGTCGAGGCACTGGACCCTGACATGCCACCCTTGGAGGCCATTCGGTCCTACCTCCGAACCGCCAACCAAGCCGTGGCGTCGACCACCCCAGCCTTCGCCCGTGACCAGGCCGCCACGCCGGCCACCCACCGGCTGGCCACCGCCCACTCCGACTACCTGGTAGCCGTCACTCGAGCCCTGCTGGACCTTGCGGTGGAACGTGGAGAACTCGGTGATCGGGACGACCCAGCAATCGACACCGCAGCGGTGGCTCATGTGGTGGCCGGGCTAGGCGCCATGTTCGCCTTGCCCGAACACATAGAGGCCATCGACTCAACACCCCGGGAGGCGGCCAACGCCATGGTCGACGTGATCCTCCGGGGACTGGAGACCAACCCATGACCGACCGGTCAGCCGCTCCCCTGCCACTGTCCGACCTGGTCGACGACCTTGTGGCCGAACAGCAGGCGCTGGACGATGTGATGGCCCCACTAGGCGACGACGACTGGGCGACGGCTACCCCGAGTCCTGGCTGGACGGTGGGCGATCAGATCGGTCACCTCACTTACTTCGACGGCACCGCCGCCCAAGCCATCACCGATCCCGATGGCTTCCAGATGACCGCCCGGTCGCTCCTGGCGATGGTCGGTGCCGGCGACGACACGTTCGACGACCTGACCCTCGGCCCGCTACGTGGCCTGTCGACCACCGAACGACTCGAGGCCTGGCGGTCCGGTCGGAACCAACTGGCCGAGGCCGCCACCGGCCTGGCCGACGACGCCCGTGTCCCCTGGTATGGACCATCGATGGGGGCTCGGTCGTTCCTGACCGCCCGCCTGATGGAGGTGTGGGCCCACGGACAAGACATCGTCGACGCCACCGATGGTCACCGACCTGCCACTGACCGCCTACGACACGTCGCCCAGTTAGGGGTCATCACCCGGGGATGGTCGTACGCGAACCGTCGAATGGAGGCCCCAGAGACACCGATCGACGTAGTGCTGGATGCCGCGTCGGGTGCTGCGTGGACTTGGGGTCCCGGAGACGCTACCGATGTGGTGCGCGGCACGGCCGAGGACTTCTGCCTGGTCGTGACCCAACGTCGTCACGTCGATGACACCTCGCTGGCAATCTCTGGAGAGGCCGCCCGGGACTGGATGGTCAGGGCGCAGGCATTTGCCGGTCCGCCTACCGCCGGACCCAACGCGGGGAGGTTCTGATGGGGCTCGTGGAGACGACACTGGGCGACGGGGACCGTACCGGCGTGGTTACGGTGACTCTGGCTGACGAGGAGAATCGCAACGCCCTGAGCGCTGCGCTTGTGGCCGAACTGGTCGCGGCCTTGGACGCCGTCGACGCCGACCCGAACGTCCGGGTCGTGGTGCTGACCAATCGGGGGCGGGTGTTTTGCGCGGGCGCCGACCTAACGGAACGCTCGGGCGGCGGTGACCACGGCAGAGGCCTTTCTCCAAGGCCCGTCGACCCGGCGGCGCTGTTCTCCAGGTTCCGGCAGTCGCCGAAGGTGTACGTGGGGCGAATCGCCGGACATTGCGTAGCCGGGGGTATGGGCTTGGCTGCCGCCATGGACCTAACCGTTGCCGACGAGGGTGCGAAGTTCGGGTTTACCGAGGTCCGACGCGGCGTGGCCCCCGCGATGATCTCAGTGCTCTGCCTCCCGAAGATGCGCCCCGCTGAAGCAGCTGAGGCCATGCTGCTTGGCAACCGGATGACCGGTACCGACGCGGCACGGCTCGGTCTCGTCAACCGTGCCGTGCCCGCGGATCAGGTGGACGCCGTGGTCGATTCGTTCGTAACCGATTTGCTGGCCGGCGGACCAGGAGCACTGGCCGCCACTAAGGAACTTTTGACCCGTGTACCGACGATGTCAGTCGACGAGGCGTTTGTCTGGACTGCTGAGATATCAGCCGACCTGTTCCGCACTGACGAGGCCAAGGAGGGCATGCAGTCCTTTCTCGAAAAGCGCCCCCCGAACTGGGCCTCCTAAGGAAGACCGGACCGCTCTCTGGCCTGAGCCATCAACCAGCGAGAAGCGCTGCGACGATGTCCAGCACGGCGTCCTTTCCATCGCCAAACAGCAGCAAGGTGCCATCGTTGGCGAACAGCGGATTAGGGATGCCGGCGAAACCTGGGCTGAGCGACCGCTTGATGACGACCACGGTCCGCGAACCATCGACATCGAGAATCGGCATGCCGGCGATCGGCGAGTCCGGGTCGGTACGCGCCGACGGGTTCACCACGTCGTTGGCGCCAATCACGATTGTGACGTCGGTCTGCGGGAAGGTCGGGTTGACCTGGTCCATGTCGAGCAGGAACTCGTAGTCAATCTCGGCCTCGGCCAGGAGCACGTTCATGTGCCCGGGCATCCGGCCAGCGACCGGGTGGATCCCAAAAGTTACCTCTATTCCCCGGCTGCCTAGCATCCGCATCAGGTCCCGGACGGCGTGCTGGGCCTGGGCGACGGCCAGCCCATAGCCCGGGACGATGACCACCCGTTCGGCCACCTCGAGGAGCATGGCCACCTCCTCGGCCGACGTTGCCGTCACCCGGTCGCCGTAGACATCGTCGGCGTCGGGTGCCCCACCGGCGGACAGCGAGCCGAAGACCACGTCGACCAATGATCGATTCATTGACCGGCACATGATTTGGGTGAGGATCAGGCCACTGGCTCCGACCAGCGAGCCGGCGATGATGAGCAACGGGTTGTCAAGTACGAAGCCCGCTGTCGATGCAGCCACGCCTGAACAGGAGTTGAGCAAGGCGATCACTACCGGCATGTCGGCCCCACCGATGGCCACCGTCCCCAGCACGCCGAGCACCGCCCCCGCGGCCACCAACGCCCACAGCCAGCCCACGTCCTCGGGGCGAGCAACCACCATCACCGCGGCTACAACGGCGACGATTGCCGCTACGGCACGGACGGTGGCGAGACCGGGAAAGCCTCGTAGGCCACCGACCTCCTGCAACTTGACGAAGGCAACCACCGAGCCGGTCAGGGTGACTGCTCCGATAAGGGCGGTGAGAACGGCCGAAACCGACGACCGGCTGTCCACCTGTCCGAGATCCACTAGCTCGACGAAGGACGCCAGAGCCACAAGGACCGATGCCCCACCACCGAAACCGTTGAAGAGGGCGACCAGTTGCGGCATGGCCGTCATCCGG